>NZ_JBHUXZ010000006.1:0-140527 GCF_042668985.1 Gordonia sp. NPDC057258 | reverse complement strand
TCTTGTCCGGGCGGGGGGGCGTGGCCCCCCCACCCACTTGGCCCCCGCCCCCCGCGGGGGGCGGCGCCCCCCCCCCCCCCCCCCCCGACCGGGGCGTTTCGGTGTGACTGTTAGAGTCTCAGAGGTTGTCCTGCCGGACACGCCCAAGACTGCCGCATCCCGAAAGACCATCGTCGATTGCCGAGCACACGGGGGTCGGGTCGCACCGACCCGGAACGTAGACCTCGCGTGGTCGTTACTAGGAGGAGTTAGTGCTTTCCCCCCTCTTCGCGGCCATTCGGACGCCGGATCTGAGGAAGAAGATCCTCTTCGTTCTCGGCATCATCATCCTGTATCGGCTGGGAGCGACCGTCCCGTCGCCGGGTGTCGACTACCAGGCCGTGCAGGCGTGTCTCGACGAGGTCTCGTCCGGTGAGTCGAGCTCGGTCTACTCCCTGATCAACCTGTTCTCCGGCGGCGCGCTGCTGCAGCTGTCGGTGTTCGCGATCGGCATCATGCCGTACATCACGGCGGCCATCATCGTGCAGCTGCTGACCGTGGTCATCCCGCGCTTCGAGCAACTCCGCAAGGAGGGCCAGGCCGGCCAGGCCAAGATGACGCAGTACACGCGCTACCTGGCCGTGGCCCTCGCACTCCTGCAGTCGACGGGCATCGTGGCCCTCGCCGACCGTGGCCAGCTCCTTCCGCAGTCCTGTGCGCAGAGCGGTGAAGTCCTCAACGACCAGAGCATCTTCGGTCTGTCGATCATCGTGCTCGTCATGACCGCCGGCGCCTGTGTCGTCATGTGGTTCGGTGAGCTCATCACCGAGCGCGGCATCGGCAACGGAATGTCGCTGCTGATCTTCGCCGGTATCGCCGCGCGTATCCCCGCCGAAGGTCGCACCATCCTCAACAGCCGCGGCGGACTCGTCTTCGCCCTCGTCTGTGTCGCCGCGCTGATCATCGTCGCCGGCGTCGTGTTCATCGAGCAGGGCCAGCGCCGCATCCCGGTGCAGTACGCCAAGCGCATGGTGGGCCGCAAGATGTACGGCGGGTCGTCGACCTACCTGCCGCTGAAAGTCAACCAGGCCGGCGTCATCCCGGTGATCTTCGCCTCGTCGCTGCTGTATCTGCCGCAGCTGATCGTCGAACTCACGCGCAATCCCGATGGGACGCAGTCGACCTGGCAGGAATACGTCACCAGGTACCTGACCGATCCGAGCAACGGCGTCTACATCGCCGTCTACTTCCTGATGATCATCTTCTTCACGTACTTCTACGTGGCGGTGACGTTCAATCCGGAGGAGCGCGCCGACGAGATGAAGAAGTACGGTGGATTCATCCCGGGCATCCGTCCGGGAGCGCCCACGGCCGAGTACCTCGGGTATGTGCTCAGTCGTATCACTCTGCCGGGCTCGATCTACCTCGGTATCATCGCGGTACTCCCGAACCTGTTCCTCGAGATCGGTAACAGCGGCAACGTCCAGAACCTGCCGTTCGGTGGTACGGCCGTACTGATCATGGTCGGCGTGGGTCTGGACACGATGAAGCAGATCAACAGTCAGTTGATGCAACGCAAGTACGAAGGATTCCTGAAGTGAGACTTGTCATTCTCGGCCCGCCCGGAGCAGGTAAAGGCACCCAGGCGGAGCTTTTGAGCGAAGCACTCGGGATCCCCCACATCTCGACCGGCGACCTCTTCCGCGCGAACATCTCCCAGGGCACCGCCGTGGGTGTGGAGGCCAAGAAGTACCTCGACGCCGGCAACCTCGTCCCGTCCGAGATCACGGTGGACATGGTCCGCGCCCGCGTCGGCGAGCCGGATGCGTCGAAGGGTTTCATCCTCGACGGTTTCCCGCGCTCGACCGAGCAGGCCGACGCGCTGAACGACATCCTGGCGAATCTCGACGCCTCGCTCGACGCCGTGCTCTCGTTCGTCGTCGACACCGACGTCGTCGTGGAGCGCATGCTGGCGCGTGGCCGCGCCGACGACACCGAAGAGGTCATCCGCAACCGGATGGACGTCTATACCCGGGAGACCGCGCCGCTGCTCGCGTACTACGGCGACCAGGTCAAGACGATCGACGCGGTCGGTGACATCCAGGGCGTCCACCAGCGCGTCCTGAGCGCGCTCGGCGCCGGCGTCTCCTGACCCCGCTGCGTCCTGACCGCACAGTCTTTGACAACCGAGGAATCGCTGTAGGGCATGGGTTTTCGTAAGCGCAAGCGCGTCGTCCCCTTCCGCAGTGGGGGCGAGCTCGATGCCATGGCCGCGGCGGGCGCGGTTGTCGGGGCCGCGCTCGTCGCCGTGCGCGATGCGGCGAAGCCGGGGGTCAGCACCCTCGATCTCGACGAGGTCGCCGAATCCGTGATCCGGGGGGCCGGGGCGGTGCCCTCGTTCAAGGGCTACCACGGCTTTCCCGGATCCATCTGCAGCTCGGTGAACGACGTGGTCGTCCACGGCATCCCGTCCGCGGACGTCGTTCTCGCCGACGGCGATCTGGTGTCGATCGATTGCGGCGCCATCCTCGACGGCTGGCACGGGGACTCGGCCTGGACCTTCGGGGTCGGGGAACTGTCCACCGCCGACGAGGAACTCTCGGAGGCGACGCGGCTGTCGATGGAGGCGGGGATCGCGGCCATGGTCGACGGCGCTCGCCTCACCGACATCTCTCACGCCATCGAACTCGGTACGCGCGCCGCGGAGAAGAAGTTCGGCCGGCCCTTCGGCATCGTCGACGGTTACGGCGGGCACGGCATCGGCCGCGAGATGCACATGGAACCGTTCCTGGCGAACGAGGGTGAACCCGGCAAGGGGCCGACGCTCGTGATCGGCTCCACCCTGGCCATCGAGCCGATGCTGACGCTGGGCACCACGGACACCACCGTCCTCGACAACGACTGGACAGTCGTCACCGACGACGGTTCGCGTTCCGCCCATTGGGAACACACCGTCGCGGTGACCGCCGACGGACCCCGCATCCTCACCCCGCGCCCGGTCTGACTCCACGCCAGTGCGGGAACCGTATCGGTAGCCAATACGAATCGCGCACTGTGCGAACAGGGTTCCTGGGTCTGCTCCTGTTGTTGCGCGGTCAGTTTCGTACCAGGAGTTCGGCGAGACACGCCTCGACCGGCGTATAGGTCTGGCCCGGGCGCAGTGGCGGGAGGGCCGCTGGCCAGTAGTCGACGATCGGCCATACGGGTTGTTGCTGGGGGCGTGTCTGATCGCCGGACGTGTTGCGTCCGTGGATCTCTCGCCGCACTTGTTCGAGGTGTGCCTGCAACCGCTTGGGTATGTCGGGTCGGCGGTTGAGGTGTTCGGGGTTGGGTGGGGCGCCGGGTTCGGCGTTCAATCGCCAGAGGCAGCGGCCTTCGTCGGGTCCGGATCGGGCGATGCGGGTGGTGTATTGGCCGGGTTGGTCGCCGACCATGCGGTTGTGGCGTGGGCAGGCGGGTGCGAGGTCGTCGATGTCGGTGAGACCGCCCTTGGCCCAATCCTTGTGGGCGTGATGAAGCTCGATGTGGGTGGCGGGCTGATCGCAGCCGGGTGCCGAACACACTTCCCCGTCGGGACGGGCGAAAGAGACGAGGCGTTGTTCGCGGGTGGCCAGACGTCTGCCGCGCCCGAAGTGCAGCGGCACAGTGGTGGCGTCTTTGAAGATCGCCAACCACGGCTGGACGTCACCGGCCATCGCGATCAAGTCCCGGATGGGAAGCAGGGTGCCGGTGGCGGTGGTCGCGAGTCCGGCTTCGCGGATGAGGTCGGAGAGGTCGGCTTTGATGATCAGCTGCACGGGCAGGCCGCGATGCGAGGTGCCGAGAGTCCCGTCGGCGAAACCTGCGGCGAGTGCAGCGTCGAGGGCGTCGTGATTGGACTGGGCGAGGGTGCGTCCGTCGCGGTCGGCGGCGGTGGTCAGGGCGTCGGGGTCGGCGGTGCCGGCCGGTCCGGACGGTGAGTGGGGGTCGTCGGGGTTGTTGAGTCCGGGTTTGCCCCACACGGCGAACATCATGGTGAGCCGGGCGGCGAGTGCGGGGGTCAGGGTGCCGGAGATCTTGGCGGTGCCGTCGGCGCGTTGTCGGCCGATCCACAGGCCGCGGCGTCGTTTCTGGTCGGTGTCGTCGGTCAGTGTGCCGTCGGGGTCGAGGTGGGCGAGCAGGCGGGCACCGAGTTGGGTGATGTCGGCGGGGGTGTGGGCTTCGGCGATCTCGGCCATCTGACGTTCGGCGGCGACCTTGATGTCGTGGTCGATGGTGCCGGGGATGCGGTCGAGGACGTCGAGGGTGGCTTGTACGTGGGCGGAGCCGACAGCTCCCACGGCGAACGCCTCGGCGAGGCAGGGGTGTTCGGGTGGTAGGACCTCGCCGCCGAGGCTGGTGCGGGTGGCGGTGGCGTCCATCTGCTTACGGCGCCGCATCGGGTTCGAGACTCGTAGCCGGTGTGTCATGTACTGCATGAGTGTTCGGCACCCGGCTTGTCGGGGCAGGTCGCGAGCCTCGACCTGATCGATCTGCCGGTCACCGGCCACGGTCAGACGCGCGATGGCGCGTTCGGTTTCCGCGGCCACCTCGGCGAGTTCGGCATCGGCACACGGCGACAGATCCACGGTCTGCAACTTGTCCAGGGTGCGATGCAGATCGGCAACCAATTCGACCGCACGAGGGGTCGGCGCGTCGGTGCCGACGTCTCGTTGGGAATCGAACACGACCTCACCCCCCCGTGGTGAATCGGATGTGATTTCCACTCTACCGGCTATTCGGTTGGTGTGCAACGAGTTTCGTCATCTCTTGGGTGGCGAACGGTTGTCGGTGGGAGATGGTAAGGCGGTTCGCGCCACAGCGCGGAGTGCATCATCTCAGCGGTCTGGTAAGCCGCGAGCACCAATCCGATGGCGTGCGGCATCCGGCACCGATACCGGCGGCGAGATGGCCCGCACCCTAGAGATCCTCGCTACGCGACGCGGACGATCCCTCTGCGCGAACATGTCATTCCGTTACGCCACGGGGAACGGGTCGATCAGTATCGGCGACCTCGGACATCTCCAGATGTTCGGGCCGCGATTCGGAGCGTCGACGTCGAAGGCCTCGTGGCGGCGGATGAATCGGAGCTCCTGGGTGCACTCGGGTACGCGGTGGACTTCGCGCGGCACTGGCAGCCTCCCGACGAGGAGGACATCCGCTATGCCGCAACAGAAGTCGTTGCGGTGCTCGAGCTGATAGCGGGGGTGCTGCTCCGCCATCCGGTCTGTGCATGGTGGGACGACCCGGTCGATCTCGCGCTCCAGCGCGTGATCGCCTACCCGTTCGGAAACGAGGCGCTTCCGGAGTCCGCCCTGCCGTGCCGGAGCGAGTGCGTGCGGTGGGATGAGTGGCGGGCCCACGTCGAAGCCGGCGAGGCGCGCTCGCGTCGGGAGTTCGAGCGCAATCCTCACCGCGCGTTCAGTGACGAGTGGTGGTCGACGCCGTAAGCCGCGGGGACGGTGCAGACGACGCGTGCCCGCCCGGGCCTCGGCGCGTTGCAGCTCGTCGCCGAGGAAGACACCTCGATCGGAGAGGAGGCCCGAGTCTGGACGGTGTCCGTCGGCGAACCCGCGCGGGTATACGAAGTCGCGGCACCCGCGGACTGGGCTCGGCTGGTCGACCACTACCCACTCGAGGTGACCGCGTCGAGGAGATGGGACTGGTACAACACCACCGGACGCCATCGCCGCTGGTTCGTGCCCGACTGGCAAGCCGTCGCCGCCGACCTCGATGCCGTCCACGTGAGCGTCAACGGTTATCTGACGAGTGCGGGGATCGAGATCCCACTCCCGGAGCGGGACGGGGCCACGGTGCTGGCCGGATGGGGCCCGGACGTGACGTGGTGGCTCGACCCCGGTTCCATCCGCATCGACGATGTGCCCGTCTTGTGGCGTCGTGACGACGAATGGTGGGTTCCAACGCTGGCGGGTGACCGATCAACCAGATGACCGTGTGCGGCGGGTCGTGTCGTCGTACCGTTGACCATGCATTCCGACGTCTCCTGGCTCACCGTCGTGCGGCGGCTTCCGTTCACCGTGGCTCTCGCGGCGGCCCTGCTGATCGTCGGTGCGACGACCGGATCGCTGTGGGGTAGGGCGAACGACAAGTCGTGGTATCACGAGGTGGCCTTCGGGCTTCCGGCGCTCCGAGAGGGCAAGTGGTGGACGCCGGTCAGCTCCGCGTTCGTCGAGCCCGGACCCTGGCTGTACCTGCTGGCGCTGGTGGCGGTCGTCGTCGGAATGGGTTGGGCCGAATGGCAGTTGGGCACCGTGAAGGCCGTTCTGGTCGGTGTGGGCGGCCACCTGATCGCATCCCTGCTGACGGTGTTGCTGCTGTGGTTGCTTTCCTCCGAGGTCACGTCGTGGCGGTGGGCGGAGCAACTCGCGGAGTCGCGCGCCACCGGGGTGGGGGCGTTGGTGGTCTCGGCGGTCGCGGTGGCCTCGGCGACCGTGCGTTCGCCCTGGCGGCTACGTGTCCGGGTCCTGTTGGGCGCCATCGTCTCGGTCGCGTTCCTGTTCGAGGGGACCCTCGCCTCGGTCGAGTACGTTCTCGCCGCGATCATCATGCTGATCGTGGGGGAGAAGTTCTTCGCCACCAACGAACACGGTTGGGTGCCGCGGACCCGGCGTGAGGTCCGCATGCTGGGTTGCGCTGCCCTGTTGGTCATCGCGGGCGCGAACCTCCTGGTGTTCCTGTTCCCGGGCAGCGGGCCGCTCGGGCCGACCGACGCCGGGGACGACTCGGTCTTCACGATGCTCATCGGCCTCGTCGTCAACGTGCTCATCGCCGATCAACTCCGGCGGGGTAAGCGGTGGGCGTGGTGGGTGGCCGTCGTCCTCGGTGCGCTCAACGTCATCGCGACCCTGCTGGCGGTGATCCTGGTGGTCTTCACCGACGTGTCGTCGGAGGGCGCCGTGACGCTCGGAACCACGTTGCTCTGGGTGCTGGTCCTGGCCATCCTGATCCCCGGCCGGTTCGCGTTCGCGGTGCCGTGGCGCGTGCGTCAGGTCGGTGCGTCCGTCGACGGCGACGACCCGGTCGCCCGCGTCAAGGAACTGCTGCGCGCGCACGGCGGCGGCACGATGTCGTGGATGACGACCTGGCCGGGCAACAGCTACCAGTTCACCGGCGCTGCGGGCGATCTCGACGACCAGTCCGTCGTGACCTACCGAAAGCACGTCGGGACCATGGTGGCCCTGGCCGACCCGGTGTGCGCACCCGAGCGGTTGGCCGACGCCGTCGACGCCTTCGTCGACCTCGCGGAGAGCGCCGGCGCGACTCCGTGCTGGTTCTCGATCGGCTCGGCGACCTCGGAGATCGTCACCGGACGCGGATGGCTCAGTGTGCAGATCGCCGAGGACACGATCGTCGACCTGCCGGGTCTGGAGTTCAAGGGCAAGCCCTGGCAGCACGTGCGATCGGCGATGAACAAGGCCACCAAGCAGGACATCTCGATGCGGATGGTCTCGCTGGCCGACGAGTCGTTCGCCGTCAGGACCCAGGTGCGCGCGATCTCGGAGGAGTGGGTGGGGGACAAGGGCCTTCCCGAGATGGGATTCACCCTGGGCAGTGTCGAGGAGGCGATGGACCCCGCGGTCCGGGTGGCACTCGCGGTGGATCCTACGGGCAACGTGCACGGCGTGCTCTCGTGGCTACCGGTGTACGCGCCGGATGGCGACGTCGCGGGATGGACGCTCGACATCATGCGACGCCGAACGGACGGGTTCGGGCCGGTCGTCGAGTATCTCATCGCGTCGTCGGCAGTCGCCTTCAAAGACGAGGGAGCGCAGTTCATCTCGCTGTCTGGCGCACCGCTGGCGCGAACGGGCGACTTCGACGCCGAGCCGCTCGACAAACTGCTCGACACGCTTGGTGCCGCGCTCGAGCCCTACTACGGATTCCGCTCACTGCACACCTTCAAGAAGAAGTTCAATCCCCGCTACGAGCCGGTGTATCTGGCCTTCCGGGACGAATCCGACCTGCCGCGTATCGGTGTGGCCATCTCCAGGGCGTACCTGCCGGATGCCACGACCGGTCAGCTGGTCCGGCTGGCGGCGTCACGAGGGGAGTGACCCGCCCGCCCCGGCTGTGAAGGCATCGTTCACGGGAATCGCCGCCTGAGTTCACCATCCGGTCGTCTCCGACGGCGAGACTTCGCCAGTGTCATCGGTCGACGAACATGTGCTGCCCGCAACGGGGCGGCGTCCCTGGCGAGGCTATGCTCTGTTCCTCCTGCTCGTCGTGCCGAACCTCGTCCTCCTCGGCGTGTTCACGTATCGACCGCTCGTCGAGAACATCCGGATGTCGTTCTACGACTGGAACATCGCCGAGGCGGGAGCGACGTTCGTCGGGATCGACAACTACCTCGAATGGTTCACCCGTGCCGATACCCGGGTGATCGTCGCCAACACCGTCATCTTCACGGTCGCCGCTGTCGTCGGCAGCATGGTCATCGGCCTGGCGCTCGCACTGTTGCTCGACCGTAAACTGCGCGGCCGAAATCTGGTGCGATCGGCAGCTTTTGCTCCGTTCGTGCTGTCCGGGGCGGCGGTCGGCATCGCTTTCCAGTTCGTCTTCGACCCCAGTTTCGGCCTCGTCAACGACGTGATGGTGCGCCTCGGACTGGGCTCTGCACCTGACTTCTACCAGCAGCCGTCGTGGGCACTGTTCATGATCACGGTGACCTACATCTGGAAGAACCTCGGTTACGCGTTCGTCATCTATCTGGCTGCGCTGCAGGGTAAACGGACCGATCTGGACGAAGCGGCCGCGATCGACGGAGCCGGCTGGTGGACCTATTTCCGCAAGGTGCTGTTGCCGCAACTGCGGCCGACGACGTTCTTCCTGTCGATCACCGTGCTGCTCAACTCGTTACAGGTGTTCGACATCATCAACGTGATGACCCGGGGCGGCCCGTTGGGCAATGGCACCACCACGATGGTCTACCAGGTCTACGAGGAGAGTTTCGTCAACTTCCGTGCCGGCTACGGCGCCACCGTCGCGACCGTCATGTTCGTCGTCCTGCTGGCCATCACGGTGATCCAGGTGCGCATGATGGACAGGGGAGCGCGATGAGGCCCGTCACCACGAGTCCGGTGTCCGGACGGGTTGCCACGCCGGGGCGCACAGACGAGTCCAGACGTCCGCCGGCGGGCCCCGGCCAGAAGCGACGGCGCCCCGGCGGTGAGGCGATGACGCCGGCCACCCGCCGACGACTGGCCGACGCGTGCGGGTACGCGGCGATGACGGTGGTGCTGGTGATCATCGCGCTGCCCCTGGTGTGGATCCTGTTGGCGTCGTTCAAGGATCGCACCGAGATCTACGTGCAACCGGCCGTGTGGTGGCCGTCGACGTGGCGTCCAGAGAACTACGTCGAGGCCACGACGTCGGTACCGTTCTGGAGCTACCTGCGCAACTCGGTCATCGCGACCTCGATCCTCGGCGTGGCCAAGTTCGTGCTGGGCGTGCTGAGCGCGTACGGGCTGGTGTTCCTGCGCTTCCCGGGCAAGAACATCGTGTTCGTCGTCATCATCGCCGCGCTCATGGTGCCCAACCAGATCACCGTCATCACCAACTACGCCCTGGTGGCCCAACTGGGACTGCGGAACACCTTCATCGGCATCATCCTGCCGCTCGCCGGTGTCGCATTCGGGACCTTCCTGATGCGCAACCACTTCCTGTCCATCCCGCCCGAGATCATCGAGGCGGCGCGGATGGACGGGGCCGGTCACTTCCGCCTGCTCACCAGAGTGGTGCTGCCGCTGTCGATCCCGACGATGGTCGCCTTCGCGACAATCACCCTCGTCAACGAGTGGAACGAGTACCTGTGGCCGTTCCTGATGGCCGACGACGCCTCGGTTGCCACGCTGCCCGTGGGATTGACCCTCCTGCAGAACAGCGACGGTCTCACCAACTGGGGCCCGGTCATGGCGGCGACCGTGCTCGCGATGCTGCCGATGCTCGTCCTCTTCCTGGCCCTGCAACGGCACATGATCAAGGGCCTCACCTCCGGGGCGGTCAAGGGCTGACCGGCCGGCACCCCACCAGCCAGAACACCTGGCGCGAGAACACCCCCGCGCGAGAGCGACTGACACACAGACGATCGAAGGAGACGACAGATGATGAACATGTCCCGGCGCGGGTTCCTCGCCGCGTCCGCGACGGCCGCGGCCGGTGCTCTGGTGGCCGCATGCGCCGGAACCTCGGGTGACGGCGGTTCGTCGTCGGGCGACGCCTCGAAGCTGAGCTTCTGGTCGAATCACCCCGGCAAATCCATCGAGGTCGAACGAGAACTCATCTCTCGATTCGAGGCGGCCAACCCGGGCATCACCGTGCAGCTCGTCGACGCCGGCAAGAACTACGAGGAGGCGGCGCAGAAGTTCAACGCCGCGCTGTCCGGCGGCGCCGTGCCCGACATCATGATCCTGTCCGACGTCTGGTGGTTCAACTTCGCGCTCATCGGCGCGATCAGCCCCCTCGACGACCTCTTCGGCCGTGCGGACGTGAATACCGCCGACTACGTCGATTCGCTGGTCGGCGACTACAAGTGGAACAACCAGACGTGGGCGTTGCCGTACGCGCGGTCGACTCCGCTGTTCTACTACAACAAAGACGTGTGGCGCCGGGCCGGCCTGCCCGACCGCGGCCCGCAGACCTGGGACGAGTTCGACGACTGGGGCCCGCGGATCCAGACCGTGGTCGGCGGCGACAAGCGCGCGCACGGCTGGGGCAACGCGACCGACTACCTCGGATGGACCTTCCAGGGGCCGACCTGGACATTCGGCGGCGCCTACTCGAACGACTGGGAGCTGAAGTTCACCGATCCGAAGACCGTTGCGGCCGCGCAATATCTGAGCGACTCGATCAACACGAAACGGTACGCGAAGATCTCCAACGACATCGCCGGCGACTTCAGCGCCGGCATCATCGCCTCGACCATCGCCTCGACCGGCGATCTGTCGGGCATCACGGAGAACGCCGCCTTCGACTTCGGTACTGCTTTCCTGCCCGCGCCGCAGGGGGTCTCGGGTTGCCCGACGGGCGGTGCCGGTCTCGCGGTCCCGGCCAAACTGTCCGACGAGCGCAAGGTCAACGCGCTGAAGTTCATCGAGTTCATCACCAACACCGAGAACACCGCCTACTTCTCGCAGAATGTCGGCTACATGCCGGTGCGCAAATCCGCGCAGGACGACCCGTCGATGGTCGCGTTCCTGGAGAAGAACCCGAACTTCGCCACCGCCATCGAGCAGCTTCCGCGGACACAACCGCAGAACAACGCGCGGGTCTTCGTCCCCGGCGGCGACAAGATCATCGGCACCGGTTACGAGCGCATCGGCCTGCAGAACGCCGATGTCGCCGCGACCCTCGCCGACACCCAGCGCCAGATCGCGCAGATCTACGAGGCGCAGATCGCGCCGAAGCTCCCGTCATGACGGGCGACGTGGCGGGGCCGGTCGTGGGCCGGCGACGAGGGGGCCGGTCGTGGCATCGGTGACCTTCGACGGCGCGACCCGGCGCTTCGCCGACGGCCAGAAACCCGCCGTCGACTCGCTCGACCTGGCCGTCGACGACGGCGAGTTCATGGTCCTCGTCGGACCGTCGGGATGCGGGAAGTCGACGAGTCTGCGGATGGTCGCGGGTCTGGAGTCCGTCGAGTCGGGGGCGATCCTGATCGACGACGTCGACGTCGTCGGAAGGGCGCCGAAGGCCAGGGACGTGGCGATGGTCTTCCAGAACTACGCGCTCTACCCGAACATGACGGTCGCCGACAACATGGGATTCGCGCTGCGCAACGCCGGGATGAGCAAGGCGGACACCGCGTCCCGGGTCGGTGAGGTCGCCGAGATGCTGAAACTCACACCGCTTCTCGACCGCAAACCGGCGAAGCTGTCCGGTGGGCAGCGACAGCGGGTCGCGATGGGTCGTGCCATCGTGCGACGTCCCAAGGTGTTCTGCATGGACGAGCCGTTGTCGAATCTCGACGCCAAGTTGCGGGTGAGCACGCGTGCCCAGATCGCGGCCATGCAGCGGGAACTCGGCATCACGACGCTCTACGTGACCCACGACCAGGTCGAGGCGATGACCATGGGGCACCGGGTCGCCGTGCTCGATCACGGTGTGCTGCAACAGGTCGGGAGTCCGCGCGAGATCTACTCGCGGCCCGCGAACCTGTTCGTGGCGTCGTTCATGGGCTCACCGCAGATGTGTCTGATCGACGCCCGGGTGGACGCGGGCATCGTACGCCTCGGTGGCGCCGAGGTCCGGGTTCCGCCGTCGGTGCTGTCGTCGGCGTCCGCGGGCGACGTCGTCGTCGGTCTGCGTGCCGAGTCGTGGCAGGTGTCGGCTGCACCGCAGGCCGGGAACCTCACCGCAACGGTCGATCTCGTCGAGGAGCTGGGGGCCGAACAGTTCGTCTACTGCAGCGCGGACGTCCGGTTGCGCGGGAGTCGCATCGTCATCCGTGTCGATCATCGCCGGACGATCGAGGTCGGTGACGTGATCGGGCTGACCCCGGAGGTCGACGAGACGTACTGGTTCGATCCGATCAGCGGGGTCGCCCTCGACGACCCGCGTCGTCACGACCTCAGCGCGGGACCGAAACCTCTTCGGTGATCGCGGCTTCGGGCAGGGAGATCCGATCGGGACGGCTGTAGATCACCATCGACTCGCCGCGAGAGAAGCCGACGAGCGTGATGCCGAGATCGTCGGCGGCGTCGGCCGCCAGTGACGACGGCGCGGAGATCGCGCACAGCATCGGGATTCCCGCCATCGCGGCTTTCTGGACGAGTTCGAAGCTCGCGCGGCCGGAGACCTGGAGGACGGTGCCCGACAGGGGTAGTCGGTCGGCGAGAACCGCCCACCCGATCACCTTGTCCACGGCGTTGTGCCGACCGACGTCCTCCCGGACGGCGAGCATGCGACCATCCGCGTCGAACAGCGCGGCGGCGTGCAGGCCACCGGTCTTGTCGAAGACGCTCTGTTCGGCGCGCAACCGGTCGGGGAGGTCCAGGACCGTCCCGGCGGCCACGCTCATGGTGTCGGCGGCGGGATCATGGACCGACGCGGTGTGGACCGCGGCGATGCTGTCCTTGCCGCAGATGCCGCATGCACTCGTGACGGGGTTGGCGCGGACCATCTCGGAACCGGGTGGCGGCACATGCGGGGCGAGCGTCGCGTCGATGACGTTGTAGGTGTTGGCGCCCTGCGCGTCGGTGCCTGCGCAGTAACGGGCCGTCGAGTAATCCGCGCCGGTGGTCAGCACACCTTCGGAGACCAGGTAGCCGGCGACCAGTTCGAAGTCGTGGCCGGGAGTGCGCATGGTGACCGCGAGTGTGTGCCCGCCGACCCGGATCTCGAGCGGTTCCTCGACGGCCAAGGTGTCCGCGCGCTGCGTCGGCTCAGCGTCGCGTCGGACGCGGGTGACGCGGCGGCGTGCGGTGATTCGTCCCACCGGCACCACGGTAGTCCTGCGACTGTTTGTGTCTGCGGTCTCAGACGTCGAGCACCAGGGTGACCGGGCCGTCGTTGACGAGACCGACTTCCATGTGCGCGCCGAAACGGCCGGTGGCCACCGTCGCGCCGGCGGCCCGGAGCGCGTCGACCACCGCGTCGACCAGCGGTTCGGCGACGGGCCCGGGCGCGGCGGCATTCCACGAGGGGCGTCGGCCCTTTGCGGTGTTGGCATAGAGCGTGAACTGGCTGATCACCAGAATCGGGGCGCCGAGGTCGGCGGCGGCCCGTTCGGGGCCGTCCCCGCCGTCGAAGATCCGCAGGCGCCAGATCTTGTCGGCCAGCTTGCTCGCGTGGTCGACGGTGTCGTCGTGCGTGACCCCCACCAGGGCGACGAGGCCCGCGGCGCCGGGCGGGATGTCGAGCTCGCCGACGACCTCGCCGTCGACGCTCACACTCGCTCGGCTGACGCGCTGGAGAACGGCGCGCATCAATCCTCCGATCTCCGCGTGCGGTGCACGGACGGGGTGTTCAGTCCAGCGCGAACGTGACCGTGACGGTGAAGGTGAGTTCCTGCTGGCCGGGCTCGACCGGTACGGGCGCGGCCGCCACGTCGCGTTCGAAGGTACCGGGCGAGACCGGCTGTTCCTGGCCGCTGGTGCTCTCCTTGATGGTCAGCACGTCGCCGAGCGAGTCGCCGGCGAGACCGGCGTACTGCTGCGCGCGGCCCCGGGCGTCGGTGAACGCGGCTTCGCGCGCCTTCTCGAGGAGTTCCGAGTCGTCGTCGATGGCGAAGGCGACGTTGTTGATGCGCGTGTTGTCCCCACCGGCGGTCGCGGCGGCGCTCAGCACGGTCGACGCCGTAGAGATGTCGCGGATGGTCACGCGGATGGTGTTGGTCGCGGTGTATCCACTGATCTGGCTCGAACCGCCGGGTGCGGCACTCGAATACTGCGGGTTCACCGACACCTGCTGCGTGGCGACGTCCTTGCGCTCCACTCCGGCCGCGACGACCGCGTCGGTGACCGCGGTGACCTTGGAGCTCGTCTCGTTCAGCGCGGTCGTCACATCGGACGCGGTCGCCTCCACGCCGATGTCGGCGCGCAGGGTGTCCGGGGTGCCGCTGACCTGGCCCGACCCGACGACGGTCACCGACCGTGGCTGCCCGCCGGTGTCGCTGCCGCACCCGGCCACCACCAGGACCACGGCGGCGAGCGCCGCGAGGACCGATGTCGTCCGGAGTGCGGGGCGCAGTGTGTCGGCGCCGCGTGTTCTCGTCATCGGTCGACCGGGTCGCGCATCAGCAGGGCCAGGAGCCACCCGACCACCGACACGACGATGGCGCCGAAGATCGCCGACCAGAAGAAGTCGTCGACCTCGAGCCCCCAGTGCGTGGTGTTGCGGGTGATCCACGCGGTGAGCTCCAGCATCAACGCGTTGATGACGATGTGGATCAGACCGAGCGTGAGGATGTAGAAGGGGATCGCGATGATCTGCACGATCGGCTTGATGATCGCGTTCAGAACACCGAAGATCACGGCGACCACCAGGGCGATACCGACTTTCTCGGCGGTCGTCGAACCGCCCACGAAGTCGATGCCCGGCACGATCAGCGTCGCGACCCACAACGCCACCGCGGTCAGTACGGTGCGGACGAGGAAGGCAAGCATGGCGACAGTGTGCCAGCACCCCTCGCCTCAACCATCGATCTGATCGCGACGGAACGTCATCATGGCGCGGATCGCGTCGTCTGACGGAGGGGCGTCGGGCTGGAAACGTAAGGTGCCCTTCTGGACGTCGAATCCCGCGAGGAACGGCCGCCCGGCGTCGACCGCGTCGGGGCTGAACGGGTACAGCCCGATGTGCTTCTTGGTGCGCATCACCGACAGGAGCGGGCTACCGCGATACGTCAGGGCCGGCATCCCGTAGCCCTTGCCCTGCGCGGTGCCGGGGACCGTGTCGCGGGCGACGTCATAGATCCGGGAGATGACCGCGCGGTCGTCCGGGTCGAGCCCGTCGAGATAGTCGTCGACCGTCCCCATCCGCTTGGACCTCCTTGCGACGCCGCGCACGCATTTGGCCTGGCCTGCCTGTTCGCGTAGCATGGACCGTCGGTGCGCATCGCGCGCCGGGCCTCGGCGTGTCAGCACGTGGGTCCGGTCGGCGCACACCGGGTGCAGGTCCTCGCGGACCGGTGCCCACACCCTAACGGACAAACACTGATTCAACCCGGCCAATGGGCCGCGACGTCGCCCAGATGTCGTGGTCGGAGGCCAGGATCGCGGAGGACATGGCGAAGAAAGACGGGGCCATCGAGGTCGAGGGTCGAGTGATCGAACCCCTGCCCAATGCGATGTTTCGTATTGAGCTGGAGAACGGACACAAGGTTCTCGCCCACATCAGCGGCAAGATGCGGCAGCACTACATCCGCATCCTGCCCGAGGACCGGGTCGTCGTGGAACTCTCGCCCTACGACCTGGCTCGTGGGCGAATCGTGTACCGCTACAAGTAGGACTTTCCCGGCGTCGCCGGGGACAGACTTCCCGGACATCCGTTCGGGAGGAGACCGACACCCACGTGTACGGCCGTTTCGGCGTGCGCGCGGGCGAGCCGAGCAGGAGAGATTGACGTGAAGGTTCAGCCGAGCGTCAAGCCGATCTGCGAGAAGTGCAAGGTGATCCGTCGTAACGGTCGGGTCATGGTGATCTGCGAGAACCTGCGTCACAAGCAGCGTCAGGGCTGATCACGCGCACCCTCCGGGTCGCTTGAGTCAGAACAACTGAAGATCGACAACTCAATACACAAGGACCTCCCAACACCAGCGGCGACAGACGCGTCACCGCCTACCTCCGGATCAGAGGCCGGAGCCCACGAGGCCGGACACACGGTTCGGCACCAGCTCGCGGGACGGACTGGGAGCAGACCTCTGAAAATCGAAAAGGAAATCCGCCACATGGCACGTGTTGCTGGTGTGGATCTCCCCCGCGAGAAGCGGCTGGAGATCGCACTGACCTACATCTACGGAGTTGGGCGCACCACCTCCAAGGAGATCCTCGAGGGAACGGGCCTGAGCCCCGACCTCCGAGCGAAGGATCTCACCGACGCAGACGTCTCGAAGCTGCGTGAGTACATCGAAGCCTCGGTGAAGGTCGAGGGTGACCTCCGTCGCGAGGTGCAGGCCGACATCCGTCGCAAGATCGAGATCGGCTGCTACCAGGGTCTGCGCCACCGTCGTGGCCTGCCCGTTCGTGGACAGCGCACCAAGACCAATGCCCGCACTCGCAAGGGCCCGAAGAAGACCATCGCCGGGAAGAAGAAGTAATGCCTCCGAAGTCACGTAGCGCAGGCCCCAAGAAGGGCACCCGCCGTCGCGATAAGAAGAACGTCCCGCACGGCCACGCACACATCAAGTCGACGTTCAACAACACCATCGTGTCGATCAGCGATCCCAGCGGCAACATCATCAGCTGGGCGTCGTCGGGCCACGTCGGTTTCAAGGGCTCGCGCAAGAGCACCCCGTTCGCGGCTCAGCTCGCGGCCGAGAACGCTGCGCGCAAGGCCCAGGAGCACGGCGTCAAGAAGGTCGACGTGTTCGTCAAGGGACCGGGTTCGGGTCGCGAGACCGCCATCCGCTCCCTGCAGGCAGCCGGCCTCGAGGTCGGCACCATTTCCGATGTCACCCCGCAGCCGCACAACGGTTGCCGTCCGCCCAAGCGGCGTCGGGTCTAGCGGGAAAGGGAGGAACAGAGAAACATGGCTCGTTATACCGGCCCCGCAACCAAGAAGTCTCGTCGTCTTCGCGTCGACCTGATTGGTGGAGACGCTGCATTCGAGCGTCGCCCCTACCCGCCCGGCCAGCACGGCCGCTCGCGGATCAAGGAGAGCGAGTACCTGCTCCAGCTGCAGGAGAAGCAGAAGGCGCGCTTCACCTACGGCGTCCTGGAGAAGCAGTTCCGTCGCTACTACGAAGAGGCGAACCGTCGCACCGGCAAGACCGGTGACGAACTGCTGAAGATCCTCGAGACCCGTCTCGACAACGTGATCTACCGCTCCGGCATCGCGCGTACCCGTCGTCAGGCCCGCCAGCTGGTCAGCCACGGCCACTTCACCGTCAACGGTGTGAAGGTCGACGTGCCCAGCTACCGCGTCAGCCAGTACGACATCATCGATGTCCGCCCGAAGTCGCTGCAGACCGTCCCGTTCCAGATCGCCAAGGAGCTCGTCGGCGATCGTCCGGTTCCGGGTTGGCTCCAGGTCGTGCCGTCGACCCTGCGTGTTCTCGTGCACAGCGTGCCCGAGCGTGCCCAGATCGATGTCCCGCTGACCGAGCAGCTCATCGTCGAGTTCTACTCGAAGTAACACACCGCCCGACAGCAACAGCTGTTCGGTACACCTCGAGGCCGTCATATAGCGGGCGGCCAAAGGAGAGATCCACAGAATGCTCATCTCACAGCGACCCACCCTCACCGAGGAAGTCCTCGCCGAGAACCGCTCGAAGTTCGTCATCGAGCCGCTCGAGCCGGGCTTCGGCTACACCCTCGGCAACTCGCTGCGTCGTACCCTGCTCAGCTCGATCCCGGGTGCAGCCATCACCAGCATCCGCATCGACGGTGTCCTCCACGAGTTCACCACCGTGGCCGGGGTCAAGGAAGATGTCACCGACATCATCCTGAACCTCAAGGGCCTCGTGGTCAGCTCGGACGAGGACGAGCCGGTCACCATGTACGTGCGCAAGCAGGGTCCGGGCACCGTCACCGGTGCCGACATCGTGCCCCCGGCCGGTGTCACCGTGCACAACCCCGATCTGCACATCGCCACCCTGAACGACAAGGGCAAGCTCGAGATCGAGCTCGTCGTCGAGCGGGGCCGCGGATACGTCCCGGCCGTGCAGAACAAGGCGTCGGGTGCCGAGATCGGCCGCATCCCGGTCGACTCGATCTACTCGCCGGTGCTCAAGGTGACCTACAAGGTCGAGGCCACCCGTGTCGAACAGCGCACCGACTTCGATCGACTGGTGCTCGATGTGGAGACCAAGAACTCGATCAGTGCGCGTGACGCGCTGGCATCGGCGGGCAAGACCCTGGTGGAGCTGTTCGGCCTCGCCCGGGAGCTCAACGTCGAGGCCGAGGGCATCGAGATCGGGCCGTCGCCGGCCGAGGCCGACCACATCGCGTCGTTCAGCCTGCCGATCGAGGATCTCGAGCTGACCGTTCGTTCCTACAACTGCCTCAAGCGCGAGGGTGTGCACACCGTCGGCGAGCTGGTTGCACGGACCGAGTCGGATCTGCTCGACATCCGCAACTTCGGTCAGAAGTCGATCGACGAGGTCAAGGTCAAGCTGCACGCGCTCGGTCTGTCCCTCAAGGACAGCCCGGCCAGCTTCGATCCGTCGCAGGTCGCGGGTTACGACCCGGCCACCGGCACGTGGTCGGAAGACGCGTCCTTCGACGCCGATTCCGGTGAGGATTTCGCGGAGACCGAGCAGCTGTAGTCGCTACGACGCGGCGGTAGCTGTCACTGCCCAACCCTGACTTCCGCATCGAGTGATGCGGGGTCCTCCTAGGAGAAGACAATGCCCAAGCCCACCAAGGGTGCCCGCCTCGGCGGGTCGGCCAGCCACCAGAAGGCGATGCTGGCGAATCTCGCCACCTCGCTCTTCGAGCACGGCCGCATCACCACCACGGAAGCCAAGGCCAAGCGCCTGCGTCCGTACGCGGAGAAGATCATCACCCACGCCAAGGCCGGCAAGCTGGCCAACCGCCGTGAGGTGCTGAAGGACATCCGTGACAAGGACGTCGTGCACACGCTGTTCGACGAGATCGGCCCGTTCTTCGCCGATCGTCCCGGTGGCTACACCCGCATCATCAAGACGCTGCCGCGCAAGGGCGACAACGCCCCCATGGCCGTGATCGAGCTGGTGCGCGAGTCCACCGCGTCGAGCGAGGCCAGCCGCGCGACCCGCGTCGCCGCCTCCAAGAAGGCCGCCGAGGACAAGCTCGACGCCACCGAAGAGGTTGTCGCTGATACCGATTCGGCTGAAGCGAACGTGGTGGAGGCCGTCGAGGCCGACGCCACCGATGCCGAGGTCGCCAACGCCGAAGCTGTCGCCGAGGCCGTCGACGACGAGTCCACCGCCGCGACCGCTCCCGATGCCGAGGCAGCCGGAGCCGACGTCGACGGTGAGAAGAAGTAGTCGACTGAGTCGAGAACCGCAGACCGAACCCGTCGGCGCCGATTCCGGTGCCGGCGGGTTCTGTCGTCTCCGCTTCGACATCTCGTACGACGGCACCGACTTCGCCGGATGGGCACGGCAGGTCGGCCAGCGCAGCGTGTGCGAGGAGCTCGAGACCAGGTTGTCGACGGTCCTGCGGGTGCCAGTGCGGCTGACCGTGGCGGGGCGCACCGACGCCGGTGTGCATGCGACCGGGCAGGTCGCACACGCCGCGGTTCCGCGGTCGGTGCTGGAGACCCGATCGATCGCCGGCGACCCCGCGACGCTCGTCGGGCGTCTCGCGAAGATGTGTCCCGATGACGTCCGGGTGACGGCCGTGCGCGTCGTCCCGGAGGAGTTCGACGCTCGGTTCTCGGCGCTGCGCCGGCATTACCGCTACCGGTTGACCGATGCACGGTGGGGTGCCGAACCGGTGGTCGCGCGGACGACCGCGACATGGCGTCGGCCGCTCGACGTCGACGCGTTGAACGCGGCATCGTCGGAGTTGCTCGGCCTGAACGACTTCGCGGCGTTCTGCCGTCGGCGGGAGGGTGCGACCACGATCCGGGAATTGCAGCGGTTCTCTTGGACTCGGGACGCCGAAGGAGTCCTCGTCGGCGAGGTGAGCGCGGACGCGTTCTGCTGGTCGATGGTGCGGTCGCTGGTCGGCGCGGTCGCGAGTGTGGGCGACGGCAGGCGCGACATCGACTGGTGCCGTGGGCTTCTCGAGGAGCGGGAACGCAGTAGCCAGGTACCCGTCGCCGAGGCCCGGGGTCTGTGCCTGGTCGGCGTCGACTATCCCGCCGACGACGAACTCGCCGCACGCAACACGGTGACCCGCGACGTGCGCGGGTCGACCGGTTGCTGCGGTGGGTGACCACCCGCCGTCTCGACGGCGACCCCGGAGTTGTTGTGACACAAGGAGGCCCCGGGGACCGATCCCCGGGGCCTCCTCGAGCGCAGCGGTCAGTTGCCCAGCTTGAGGCCGTTCTTGTCCCGAACACTGCCGGTCAGCATCATGATGCCGTCGACCAGCGCCCAGATGGCGACACCGAAGATGATGACGAACCCGATCAGGAAGATCGCGGTGATGTAGCCGAGGATCGTCAGGCCGAGTTGGATCGCGCCGGTGGTGTTGTCGCCGATGTAGAAGCGGCCGACGCCCAGGCTGCCCAGGAAGATCTGCAGCAGGCCGGCAACCAGCTTCGACTTGTCGGACAGCGGTTCGCCGGTGGCCGGGTCGCGGCCATAGGGAGCAGTGGGGTCGGGAGCGCCGCCGTAGCCGTAACCGGGCGCCGCGGGATACCCGCCCTGCGGAGCCCCGTACTGCTGGGGTGCGCCGTACTGCTGCGGTGCCCCGAACTGCTGGCCACCGTACTGCTGGTCACCGTACTGCTGGGGTGCCCCGTACTGCTGGTTCCCGTATTGCTGGTCGCCGTATTGCTGGTCGCCGTATTGCTGGTCGCCGTATTGCTGGTCGCCGTATTGCTGGCTCCCGTACTGCTGGTCGCCGTACTGGGGATTGCCGACGCCGGGCTGCGAGGGCCCCGCGGTGCCGAACTCCGAACCCACCGGCTGCTGGCCGGGGTCGGTGCCGTACGACGGCGAGGCGTCGGCCGGTGGCTGCTTGACGAACGGGTCGTGGGGCTTGTCGCCCGGGTTGTCTGGTGTGGTCATCGGGTGGTCCTCCTCGTGACTGGATGGAGCGGCGTGCTCATCTCGAACGTGCGGGCGGCTCAGGCGACGGTGGCCAGTTCGCGTGCGTGGTACACGCGACCGGACACATCGCTCATCGTCCAGGGCGACGTGGCGGGGATGTTGGTGACGTGCATCGCGCCGCCCGCGCCCCGGACCCGTACCTGGATGAAGCCCGTTGTGCGCCGTTCTTTCATCAGCAAGAACAGCAGACTCAGAAAGCAGATCAGAAAGAACCCGACCAGCGCCAGCACCAGGCCCGTCTGCGACATCTGTTCGGAGGACACGGACATGTCGGTGACCTCCCACTGCGAACCCGCGAGCGGGAACGTGCCCGACGGCGTGATCACGTAGTGCTGGGTGCACGTGATGTCACCGATGACCACGAGCGGCGGCTCGGGTAATGCTGCGGCACCCGCGTCGAAGAACGGCCCGGGCGGCGCGTAACCCATGCCGGGGCCCGGGAATTGGGCGGGAGCGGGCACGAAGCCGGGACTGGAGTCGTAGGCGTTCGGCTGATGCGGCAACGGACGGGTGCCGTCATTGCCATTCCCCGGGTACGTCATCCCGCAATGGTGGCATACGCGAGTGTGTTTCGGGTCAGGTGGCGTTGCGCTCGTCTCCGAAGGCCTCGAGCACCTCGTCGACGGTCTCGTCGTCGCCGACGAACTGCTCCGGATGGGCGCCCTCGGACATCAGATGCCGCCAGTTGAGCGGGTCGAATTCCACCGGCGCGTGGCGCGCGATGAAGTCGATGACGATCCGGCAGAACCGTTCGGGGTCGTCGTGGAACGGGAAATGTCCTGAGCCGGAGAAGGTCTCGAACTCCGAGTGTGGGATCGCCGAGTGCGCCAGTTCGCCGTGGTGATGGGGGATCACGATGTCCCGGTCGCCCCACACGAGCAGGACCGGCAGGCGCTCGGTGAGGTAGCAGCGGTCGAGCATCGTGACGGACTGGCCGCGCCAGTCGACGACGGCGCGCAGAGTACGGAGGAAGGCGGCCGACGCGGTGGGGTCGGCGAGCCCACCGAGGACCCGCATGAGGTCCTCGTGGTCGGCCAGTAGATGTTCGGGCGTGGCCGAGGACGGGAACAGGGGCGGCACCGGCGCGGCGACGATCGCTTTCGCGAGCGTCGTGAGACCAGGGATCACGCCGGGGACGCGGAGTACCGACAGCACCTGCGGGACGATGGGCAGCGAGAACAACCGCAGGGCGGGGTTGACGTCGCGGGTGACCCCGCCGGCCGCGACCAGCACCAGGCGCTCGACGAAGCGCGGGAACTGATAGCAGAACTGCATCGCGACGCCGCCGCCCAGGGAGTGGCCGACGACCGTCACCTTGCTGATCCCCAGGACGACGAGGAGGTCGCGCATGCCGTTGGCGAAGGCCGGCACCGAGTAGTCGGCGCGTGGCTTGTCCGATTCCCCGTGGCCGAGCAGGTCGGGTGCGATGACGGTGTAGTGCTGCGCGAGGATCGGGATGACCTCGTCCCACGTCGACGAGTTGTCACCGATGCCGTGGATGAGCAGCAGCGCCGGACCGCTGCCGGCGATCCGGTAGGCGCGCCGGTAGCCGTGGATGGTGTGGTACTCGATGCGGACGTCGGTGTCGGAGACCGGACGCAGCGTCGGACCGGACGTCGTGGTCGGGGACGGATCCCGGTGCTTGGTGGGCACTGTCTCTCCCCTCGGTGTCGCTCGGGCGGTGTCGGTCGCGTCCTCGCGACGGAGCGGTGGATGGCAATGGTGCGTTGTCCCGCTTGGCGTCGAGTAAACCGCATCACCGGTCGTCGTGCGCGTCGGGTGCCGGGTGCCGGCTGCGACCTGGGTTGCCGGGATCTGAATGGTTGCCGACGCTTTGCCACGTCGCGACGGTCACCGGGCCCCGGCGGGTCGCTGCGCCACTAGTGTTGGATTCGATGAACCCCTTCGACATCGAGTCCTTCGTGGCCACCGGTGGCCTCATCGGACTCTGCGTGCTGATCTTCGTGGAGACCGGCATCCTGGTCGGGTTCATCTTTCCCGGCGACTCGGTGCTCTTCACCGCCGGCGTGTTCGCTGCGCAACCCGATCCCTTCGCACCGCTGTGGCTGTTGTGCCTGGCTGTGCCGCTGGCGGCGATCGTCGGCGACCAGTGCGGCTACTTCATCGGCCGCCGTGTGGGGCGCGGGGTGGTCGAGGGCAAACTGATGCGCACCATCGGACCCGAGTATCTCGCCAAGACGAACCACTACTTCGACCGCTTCGGGCCGCTCACCGTGTTCTTCGGCCGGTTCATCGGGATCGTCCGCACCCTGACCCCGCTGGTCGCCGGCTTCAGCGGCATGCCACATCGGACGTTCACCCTGTTCAGTGTGCTCGGCAGTTTCACCTGGGCGGCCGGGATCATCCTGCTCGGCTACTTCCTCGGCAACATCCCGGTCATCCGCGACAACATCGAGATCTTCATCATCGCCTCCGTGTGCACGATCGTCATACCGACGTTCATCCACTTCGGTCGGCGCTGGCGGATCGCGCGCCGGGATCGGCGCGCCGAGACGCCTTGAGGCGAACCGCCGGTCCCTGATCCGAAAGAACAACAAAATCGCTGGTCTGAGGGGTGCAAGCGACGCCCTCCCTCTGCTCCCCTGAGGAGCGCCCGGAGCTCGCGGAAAGGCGCGACCAACCGCCGCTCCCTGAGGAGCGCCCGGAGCCTGCGGAAAGGCGCGACCAACCCACGCTCCCTGAGGAGCGCCCGGAGCCTGCGGAAAGGCGCGACCAACCACCGGTCCCTGAGGAGCGCCCGGAGCCTGCGGAGGGCGCGTCACGAAGGGTCTGCCCCGCGTCTCACCAGGTCCCTTCCGCCGCCCGGGATCAGGGGTCGGTCAGCGGAGGAACGGCTCCTCCCGTTGTCCGGGGCCACCCGAGAAATCGTCGGCGATGGTCGCCGCGAGTTCGACGAACGATCGCTTCGTCGGCTTCGACATCAGTTCGAGGTCGACGTCCGCGCCTTCGGCGAGGTGGTCGTCGAACGGGATCTTGTGCACGGCGCGGCACCGCGTGAGGAAGTGTTGACCCAGCTGGTCGGTGTCGATGGTCGACGACCCGGGTCGCGACGAACTCAGGACGACCACGGCGCGCGAGACGAGGTGCCCGAAACCGTGCGCCTCCAGCCAGTCCAGGGTCGCGCCGGCGCTGCGGGCGCCGTCGAGAGCCGGGGAACTGACGAGGATGATCGTGTTCGCGAGGTCGAGGACCCCGTTCATCGCCGAGTGGCTCAGACCGGTGCCGCAGTCGGTGATGATGATGTTGTAGAAGCGCTGCAGCACGGTGATGACGCCGCGGTACTCCTCCTCGTTGAACGCCTCGGCCATCGCCGGATCTCGTTCGGAGGCAAGGACTTCGAGGCGACTCGGCGCCTGCGACGTGTGGGCCCGGACGTCTGAGTAGCGGTAGACGTTCTCATCGGCGAGCAGGTCGCGGACGGTCGACCGAGTCTGCTGCGGAATGCGCTGTGCGAGCGTACCGAGGTCGGGATTGGCGTCGACGGCGATGACGCGGTCGCCCCGCAGGGAGGCGAACGTCGAGCCGAGGCCGACGGTGGTCGTCGTCTTGCCGACTCCGCCCTTCAGCGACAGCACGGCGATCCGATAGTCGCCCCGGACCGGCCGGTTCACCCGTTCGAGCAGCTGCTGGTATTCGATGTCGCCCTGTGACTCACCGGGATTGATCGCGCCGGCCGACAGCGTGTGCACCGCACGACGCCAGCCGCGACTCGGTGCGCGACGGGCCTTTCGGATGAGGGCCACCTCGTCGAGCGAGGGGCCTCCCGACGGCGGCCCGTACCCGTGCTGCATCGGCTGCCCGGGAAAGGCGGGGGCGGGACCGGGGCCCATCGGAGCGGGGCCCGCGTACGGCGGAGGGTGATGGCCGGCGACTGGAGTCGGTGGCATCCCCGGCTGGGCGGACCACGCGGGAGCGGACTGGGGAGCCGGCGGGGCGGGCGGCACGATCTGCGGCGCGGCGGGGTGCGGCGGCATTCCGGATGACGGTGCCGGGCCGGTGACGTGACCGGGTCCGAGGTTGTCGGGTCCGAAGTGGTCCGGCCCTGGGACGGGAGGGGCCTGCGGCGACCACGGGGGAGCGACCGGGTTCTCAGTCGGTGAGATCTCGGGACGCGGCTCCGGCGGAACGGGCCCGCCGTGAGGATGCGGATCGGCGGGCGCGGCCCCGGGGTGGTCGGCGGCGCCGGCGTGGTCGGCGGGCGGACGGACGGCGGCGGGATGGTCGGGCGGTGGCGCCGACCGGCTTTCGAAGTCCGGCCGCGGGGGCATCGTCTCGCGGGCCGGTGATCCGCTGTCCGGACGTGCGGACGGTCCCCGGGGTGCGGGCGGCGCGGGCGCTGCTGCCGGCGGCTGTTGTGGAGCGGCGGTCGGCGGGGCGAACTGCAGCCAGGGCGGCGGCGCCGGGGCGTCGGCATCAGGGGTGCCGGGCCCGGTTCCGTCCGGTCTCGTCGGGTTCTCGTACGTCATCGGGGAATCCTCTGGTCAAGCGGCCGGGCGCCGATCGCGTTGCGGCGAGTTCGGCGAGGCGTGCAGCGATCCACCCCGTTTTGTCGATCGACCCCGGCTGCGTCCTGCGGCAGTCTACCCAAGGTCCTCGACCTGGTCCGGACGACGTCCACAGAGCCGTCTCGAGGACACGCGTTCGGCATAGTGCATCTCTGGTGTGGTGAGGCCGAACCGAGTATGGCACTATGCAGACACTCAACACATGTGCGCAGCGGGGTGCGCGGTTCTTCACGGATCCGTATGTGGGAGGTCTGGTTCCGTCGAACGAAAATTCGATGGAACCGGAAGGGGCCCCGGCTGCGTCATATTCGGCGTGAAGGGGGTGCAGCTTTCCATGACCTACTCCGACGATCCTCGGGATCTCGTCGACGGTGATCCCGACGACCCGTGGGCGGTGTTGCACGAGTTCGTGACCGCGCGGTCACGGTCGGGCGGGCTCGGCGTCCGGACCACCGCGCAAGGTCTTCCGGTGGCAGTTCGTATCGAGGCGTCCGAACTCGACAAGGATCCGGCTCTGCTCGCCGGGGACATCCTCCGACTCTGTCAGCAGGCGGCGATGTCCGCCGGTATCCGGCTCCGCGAGAACCTGCTCGCCGCCGGCATCGACCGGGACCTCGTGCAGGAGATGCAGTTGCCCCGCCCGGACGATCTCGCACGAGCCGAGTGGCGCGACGACGAGGAAGCCGACGCGCCCGCGTCGTGGTTGCAGCGATGACCTGGGGAATGGACGAACTCGAGGCGCGCGCGCAACGGCAGCTCGACGGCCTGCACGGGTTTCAGGAGAAGCTACGCGCGATCTCGGTCCGGGAGACGTCGTCCGACGGGCTGGTCACCGCCGAGGTGGACGGCAAGGGCGCGCTCATCGACCTCGAATTCGCCTACGGCGCCAACGAACTCGGTGCGAGCCGGCTGGCCGACCAGGTCGTGACGACCGCCGCGCTGGCCGCACAGAAGGTCTACGCCCGGATCGCCGCGGTGACCGAGGAGTTCAACGAGTCGTTCGGCGACATGCTGGCCGCTCGTCCGGCCGAATGACGGACCCGGCCGACATGACACCGATCCATCAGACTGACACCCACGAGGGGGTTCGAGAATGACGAACGTCAAGGTGACGCCGGAGGTCCTCGAGGGCTTCGCCGCCACGAACGCCGCGATGGCGACCGCCGTCGGCACCGCCGGGTCGATCGACGCCGCGGCCAACACAGCGGCGATGGTCCCCGTCTTCGGGCTCATCGGGCAGGAGTTCCTCGCCGCCTTCATCGCTGCGCAGGCCAGTCACCTCATGTCCGTGGGGCAACTCGCGGCCGTGCATGCCGCCACCGCGGCATCGACTGCGGCGGGTCTCGCCGAGTTCGAGGGCACCGACGCCGCCAGCGCCGCAGCCATCCGTTCGGTGCTGTGACGGTTCCACCGCTACCGGGCATCCCGGATGTGCCTGCCCTGAATCACATGACGGTGCAGGAGATGATCGAGGCGACCCCGCTCGGCCCGATCCTCGACCGCACGGTCGCCGACGTCCTGGGCGGACTGGGTCTGCCTCCGCTGCCGGTGCTGCCCCCGTTGCCGCCGATGCCGGGACTGCCACCGCTGCAGCCACCGAACCTGGACATGTTCATCAAACCGATGACCGATCTGCTGGGTGGTTTCGGCACCGGTGATCTCTCGGGTGGCGGATTCGACCCGACCGTCATCTTCGAGAGCCTCACCAAGGTGCTCGAGACGTCGATGACGATGGGGCAGAGCGCACTCAAACTCGCCGACCAGCTGTGGGCAGGGCAGGGCGCGGTGAGCGCCGGCGCCAAGACCGCCGAGGCGGGGGCGAACAGTTCGGCTCTGGCCACGCAGGGGTCGGGGATCTCGTTGGATACCAAGACGGCGGCCGCGATCGTGGCAAAGGGCTTGGCAGTGGTGCAGGGGATCATCGCGGCGACGGTCGCGAAGATCACCGGCTTCGCGGTACCGATGATGATGACACCGGCGGTCGGCGCAGGCTTCGCAGCTGCGGCCGGGTTCGCCTCCGTCGGACTGTCGCAGGCGACCGCCGCGGTCGCGGTGACCCGGGCCGAACTACTCGGCCCGACGACGGCTATGGCCGTGAACGGTGCCCCGGTCGCCGTCACCGGTGCACCCACCGCGGGCGCGGGACAATCGCCGTTCACGCTGGCCAGCTCGATCCTCGACGTCGTGTCGCCGGCGATGTCGACGGCCACCGAACTGCCCACCTCGCTGATGCAACCGATCAGCAAGATGCTGAACGTCGAACACGGTTCACCTGCCGTCGTCCCGGCTGCGCTGTCGCCGAAGTCGAAGGGCGCGGGCGGCGGTGGTGGTGGCGGGGGAGGCGGCGGTGGCGGTGGCATCGGAGGCGTGGGCGGAATAGCGACGCCGCTGGGCGCTTCTCGACCGACCGTCCCGACGAACTTCAACCTCGGCGAACCCGCCCTCGGTGCATCGACGACCGCCAGGCCCGTGACGGCGCCCGCCGCTATGCCGATGGGTGGCGCACCGATGGGCGGTGCCCCGATGGGTGCCGCCGGTGCGCGCGGCGCGGGCGCCGCGGACGACCAGCATTCGGTACCCGACTATCTCGTCACCGAGGACAACGGCCGTCGCGTGGTCGGTGAGTCGCCTGAGGTCGCTCCAGCCGTCATCGGTCATGAGGAAGCCGCCGAAGCCGATCCCAGCCCGGACATCGAACTGCGACTGGGCGTGCCCGGTCCGAAACGAAACGAGGAAGTATGAGCAACTCGCAACTCCGCGTCGAACCCGCCGAACTGATCTCGGCGGCAAGCGACCTCGACCGGATCGCCGACCGCCTGGAACACGCGCTCACCGCCGCCGGTCGGGCGTTGCCCGTGGCCGCGCAGGGTCGCGATGAGGTCTCGACCGCAGCTGCCGAGAGTTTCACGACGGTAGCCGAGAAGTTCGAAACGGACACGGCGACGGGAGTTCTGGAGATGCGGAAGATCGCCGCCGTACTCCGCGCGCAGGCCGCCGGCTTCATCGAGGGTGATGCCGAGGCGTCGGACGCCTTCCGCGTGGCGTTGTAGGAGAGCGCGAACCCCCTGCATAGCAACATCATTCCGCTCGCACATCCACAACCCGCCGGCATCGAAGGGAGGCGCTCGTGATCGGCTTCACCGGAGTCAACTGGGACACCCGTCCGACCGAACAGCTCGCCGCCGACCTCGGCGCCGGTCCCGGGCCCGCGCCGCTGGCGGAAGCGGGCCTGGCCTGGGCCGCTCTTGCCGCGGAGGTCGGGGAAGCCGGTGTCGAATACGCCGCCGTGCTGGCACGCCTGGGGGCGCATTGGCAGTCCGCCCACACCAGTGCGGCTTTCGAGAAGCTGACCCGGCTGGCCCCGTGGTTCGCCGAAGTCGCGACCGAGGCGGCCGAGAATGCCACACGCGCCGAAGCCCAGGCCGCGGCGATCACGGTCGCGCGGTTGAACATGCCCGACCTCGCCGAGGTCGACGTCGTCGAGAAACTGCACGAGATCGCAACCACCGCCACCGCGGTCGCACCGATCATCGCCGGTGCGGCCGCCCAGGCCGAGCGTGCGGTCGCGCACCAGCGAATGCGGGCTGCCCGTGTGATGCAGACGTACGAGAATGCCACCGAACCTGTTGCCGCGCCGTGGGAATCGGCGAAACCCGCACCGGGGCTCGTGTCCGGTGACGCGCTCGCCGCCGAGCGGGCGGCGGCGGCCCGCGCGGCCGCGCCACCTCCGACCCCGGCGCCGGCCGCGCCTCTGGGTGCGGCGATGCCCGCGGGCATCGGGGGAGTGTTCCTGCCGCCGCCCGAGAAGCTGAAGTACGCACCGACGATCGTCGCGAGCGGACCATCGCAGGTCGCCGCCACGACGTCCGGCGGCGCTCCGGGGGCGTCGGCCCCCGTGACCGGCCCCGGCGTACCGCCGCCGGTGGCCCCGGGTGTCGCCACGGCGGACCGCGGTTCGGTCGTCCGCACCGTCGGCGCCGACGCCGCCGAACTGGACTCGTCCGACCCTCCGCCCTCGGTGGCGACCGAATCCACGGAACAGACGACCTGGGCCGAGCTGGCCACGTCGGATCGTCCTGCTGCGCATTATGTCTCGGCGCCAGACGGGCACGGAATGCCCGACGTCGATCCGCGCTACCTATCGGAGACGCTGATGCTCGGCAACCCGGGTGAACGCCGATGATGCCGATCGTGCACGACGCCGGGATGACGTTCGATGCCGCAGTCCTGTGCCGGCTCGGCGAACGTTTCGGAGTCCAGACCTGGCCGGTCGTCCTCGACCTCGGGAACGTTGCCGCGGAGTCCGACACCGGGAATGACTCCGCCAACGTCACCCAAGCCGACCCCGACGCGGTGATCGCGGCGCTCGAACTCGTCGAGCACGGTGAGCCCACACCGTGGGCGTCGACGGTGCTACGGGTGCTGGCGCAACCGCAGCGCGAGATCGAGATCCGCTCCTACACTGACGACGCGGTTCGCCGAATCTGTGTGGCGCGCAACGGCCACGACCACGTACTCGTGACGCGGACGGGCCGTCGCGTCGACGTCACGGTCGTCGATGTCGCCGACGTCGAGGCCCTCGCCGCGGTGGTGCGGGCTCAGTTCGACGCTCTCGAATCCGCCGCGGAGCCGGCTGAATTCACGGCCTTCTCGGCTCCGTCCGACGAGGTCGTCGACCGGCTCGGCCGTTGTCGGGCCGGCACCGAGACGACCGACGCCCTGCACGCGCTCGGCGCCGCACCGGCCGATGCCGTCGTCGTCTCGGCAGGGTTCGCGTCGTGCCGGACCCGCACCGAGGTCGTCGCCTCGATGAACGAGGACGGACGATTCGCTCAATCTTCTGGAGCTGTCGCGATTTTCGACACCGAACGGGGTCGAATCGTGTCCAGTCCCAGCAAGTCCCCGGACGGTCGGGTGTGGACCACCTTCTCGCCGGGAACGGGTCATCGAATCGCACAGGCGGTCAGCCTGTTGATAGAGACCCTGCCCGACGGGAAATGGATGCCATGATCCGCATCGGGGGATTCCGCGGAACAGACCGCCGCGGGAATCAACTGTCAGGGGTATCTGTGTCACGGATACCAACGGGGGCATCGCCAAACGGTGCCGTTACACAGGAGGAGCACTCATGCTGAACTTGCCCGGAGCAGGCGGCGGCGCCGGCGTCACCGTGAACGTCGCGGACGGACAGGCCACCGCAGCCAAGGTCGGCAGTCTCGTCGAGGACATGAAGGCCGTCATCAACCAGATCGCCCAGCACGCCGGAAACGCCACACCCACGTGGCAGGGCTCGGCCGGTGTCGCGTTCGACGGCACGCACACCGACTGGAACAAGGCCGCGCTGACCATGAACCAGCTGCTGGAGCAGATCAAGACCCAGCTCACCAACGGCTTCGCCGGTTACGAGGACCAGGACGCGGCTGCCGCGCGCGGACTCAACACCAGCGTCTGACACCGGTCCGCATCCCGAACCTCACGTTCTGCGAAAGGAACCCACCATGAACGGCTCGATCAATTACGACTTCGCCGCTCTCGGCGATCTCAGCGGCGGCCTCCGGGCTGCCTTCACCCGGCTCGAGGACCTGAACTCGCAGCTCAAGGCGCAGGTCGCCGCCCTCGACGGGAACTGGAACTCCCAGCAGGCCAAGGCTGCCTACGTCGACGCGCAGGGCGCCTTCGATCGGATCTTCACCCAGTCCCGTGACTCGCTGACCGCGCTGGAGCAGGGTGTGAGCAACGCCAGCCGTGTCATGCAGGACACCGACGCAGCGATCGGAACGGGTTTCCGCGGTCTCGTCTGACCGCCGACCGACTCGTAGCCCGACGTCAGGACGGGGACCCACGGCCGTGCGCCGGGGGTCCCCGTTCGCGTTCGGGCGCGCCGTCTGCCAACGCCCGCGGGAGTCCCGCTTCGTGCGATAGCGTCGACGTCTACAGACCTCGCGGCACCCGTACCCCGAGGGCGCAGATCTCGACGAGGAGGTAAGCGGTGGCATCTGCCAAGACCGTCGGAGGTGGTCGGGAGCAGTTCACCCGGAACTCCGGCTTCATCTTCGCCGCAATCGGTTCCGCAGTGGGCCTCGGCAACATCTGGCGCTTCCCGGGCGTCGCGTACGAGAGCGGCGGCGGCGCGTTCCTCATCCCGTATCTGGTCGCCCTGCTGACCGCGGGCATTCCAGTGCTGTTCCTCGACTACGCGGTCGGGCACCGCTTCCGCGGCACCGCACCACTGTCGTTCCGACGCATCAAGAAGCCGGTCGAGGCGCTGGGCTGGTTCCAGACCGGTCTGCTGTTCGTCATCGGCGTCTACTACGCGGCGGTCATCGCCTGGGCCGCCAGCTACTTCTTCTTCTCGTTCAACCAGAGCTGGGGCGACGACCCGGCGACCTTCTTCACCCAGGACTACCTCCAGGTCGGTGATCCGGGTGTCTCGACGACCGTCGTCGGCGGCGTCGCACTGCCCCTGGTCATCGTGTGGCTCGCGGTGCTGGCCGTCCTGGCGCTCGGTGTCGCCAACGGCATCGAGAAGGTCAACATCGTGTTCATCCCGTTGCTGTTCATCGGGTTCACCGGGCTGGTGATCCGGGCAATCACCCTGCCCGGCGCCGCCGACGGGCTCAACGCCCTCTTCACCCCGCAGTGGGCCGCGCTGAAGGACCTCGACGTGTGGATCGCGGCCTACAGCCAGATCTTCTTCTCGTTGTCGATCGCGTTCGGCATCATGATCGCCTATGCGTCGTTCCAGCGACGCCGGGCCAACATGACCAGCTCGGGTCTGGTCGTCGCGTTCGCCAACTCCTCGTTCGAGATCCTCGCCGGCATCGGCGTGTTCTCGGCGCTCGGCTTCCTGGCCTACCAGCAGCAGGTGGCCGTCTCGGATCTCGAGGGTCTGACCGGTCCGATCCTGTCCTTCGTCACGTTCCCGGCCGTCATCTCGGAGATGCCGGGCGCCGCGTTCTTCGGGGCGCTGTTCTTCGGCTCGCTCGTGATCGCGGGCTTCACCTCGCTCATCTCGCTGATGATCGGTGTGTCCGGTGCGCTCCAGGACAAATGGGGCATCAGCCGCACCAAGGCGGCGGTCGGCGTCTCCGGCATCTGTGGTCTGATCTCGATCGCCCTGTTCTCCACGACCTCGGGCCTGATCGCCCTCGACACGGTGGACATGTTCGCCAACAACGTCGGCGTCGTCGCGTCGGCGATCATGATGACGGTCATCCTCATCTGGGTGCTCCGCCGCGGAGACATGCTGCGCCAGCACCTGAACGCCGTCTCGACGTTCAAGGTCGGCAAGATCTGGCTGGCGCTCGTCGGGGTCGTGGCGCCGATCTTCCTCACGATCATGCTGGTGCAGAAGGTGTGGTCGGTCATCGACGAGGGATATGAGGGATACCCGACGTGGTACCTCGGCGTCTTCGGCTGGGGCACGATCGCGCTGGTCGTCGTGGCTGCGGTGCTGCTCACCCTGCCGTCCTGGAAGGGCCGGGATCAACCGGACTTCCTACCGTGGCCACCGCTGGCCGACACCGGCCGCACCTCCGGCCCGTCCACGAAGGAGACCGTCCGATGAGCGGTATCGCCATCGTCATGCTCATCGTGTCGATCACCATCGTGTGGGGTGGGCTCGTCGCGAGCATCGTGTTCCTCCGTCGTCGGCCCGAGGTGGAGGACTTGGCGGAGGATCCGGACCTGGTCCGGGAGGACGCCGACCGCGCGGCCCGGCCCCACCCTTCGCGCGACACCTGAGGCTCGGAGCACCTGCCCCTCGGAACCGCCCGCTCGTTCGGTTAGCCTGGGTCGAACGCATTCGCGCCTGCATCGACGGGCGCCCGACGCGAACGACAAGGGGATCAAGTGACGACTGCTCAGGACGAGCTGAAGGCCGACAGCCGCAACGGAATCGACTACAAGGTGGCCGACCTGTCCCTCGCGGACTTCGGCCGCAAGGAGATCGAGCTCGCCGAGCACGAGATGCCCGGACTCATGGCGCTTCGACGCGAATACGCGGACGTGCTGCCGCTCAAGGGAGCTCGTATCTCCGGCTCGCTGCACATGACCGTGCAGACCGCGGTCCTCATCGAGACCCTCACCGCTCTCGGCGCCGAGGTGCGATGGGCGTCGTGCAACATCTTCTCCACCCAGGATCACGCGGCCGCGGCGATCGTCGTCGGGCCCAACGGCACGCCGGACGAGCCGAAGGGTGTGCCGGTCTTCGCCTGGAAGGGCGAGACCCTGGAGGAGTACTGGTGGGCGGCCGAGGAGATGCTGACCTGGCCCGGTGAACCGGCGAACATGATCCTCGACGACGGCGGGGACGCCACCATGCTGGTGCTCCGCGGTGCCGAGTTCGAGAAGGCCGGCGTGGTCCCGCCCGCGGAGGACGACCACCCCGCCGAGTACAAGGTGTTCCTCGAACTGCTGCGCAAGCGGTTCGAGACGGACAAGGGCAAGTGGACCGCGATCGCCGAGTCGGTCCAAGGCGTCACCGAGGAGACCACCACCGGTGTGCTGCGGCTGTACCAGTTCGCCGCCGCCGGCGACCTCGCGTTCCCGGCGATCAACGTCAACGACTCGGTCACCAAGTCGAAGTTCGACAACAAGTACGGGACCCGCCACTCGCTGATCGACGGCATCAACCGCGGCACCGATGTCCTCATCGGCGGCAAGAAGGTGCTGATCTGCGGCTACGGCGACGTGGGCAAGGGATGCGCGGAGTCGCTGGCCGGCCAGGGCGCCCGCGTCCAGGTCACCGAGATCGACCCGATCAACGCGCTGCAGGCGCTGATGGACGGCTTCGACGTCGTCACCGTCGAGGACGCGATCGGCAACGCCGACATCGTCATCACCTCGACCGGCAACCTAGGCATCATCACCCTCGAGCACATGCGGGCGATGAAGCACCAGGCGATCCTGGGCAACATCGGCCACTTCGACAACGAGATCGACATGGCCGGCCTCGAGCGGTCGGGTGCCAAGCGCATCACCGTCAAGCCGCAGGTCGACCAGTGGATCTTCGAGAACGGCAAGTCGATCATCGTGCTCTCCGAAGGCCGTCTGCTCAACCTCGGCAACGCGACCGGTCACCCCTCGTTCGTCATGAGCAACAGCTTCTCGAACCAGGTCATCGCGCAGATCGAACTCTGGACGAAGAACGACGAGTACGACAACGAGGTCTACCGCCTGCCCAAGCACCTCGACGAGAAGGTGGCCCGCATCCACGTGGAGGCGCTCGGCGGCAAGCTCACCAAGCTCACCAAGGAGCAGGCCGAGTACATCAACGTCGATGTCGAGGGGCCGTACAAGCCCGAGCACTACCGCTACTGATCGAACCCCCGGTCATAGAAAAGGAGCCCCACCTCGGTGGGGCTCCTTTTTCTATGACCGGGGGTTCGAAAGCCGGGTTCCCGAAGTCAGGTTCCGATGTCGGGTTCGGCGTCGGGGCAGTAGATCCACGAACCCTCCTCCTTGAGGAAGCGCTCGTTCGACTTCTCCGATGCCGTTCTCTCCGTGCCCTTCTCGAGGTGGGACACGACCTCGGACTGGGCGACGTCGCCGTCGAAGACCGTGTCGAGGAAGCCGTCGAGAACGATGTCTCCGCCGTCGGCAGGGGGCACGCCGGTGATCCGGTCGCGGGACTGGGTGCACACCGCGGCGCGCATTCGCGCGACGTCGCGCTCGTTGCGGGCGGTGATGTAGGCGAGCAACGCCGCCCGGATCTCGGAAAGGGCGGTGTAGTCGGTCGATCCCGGCTCCGACCCGCTCTCACTCGGCGACGGGTCGTCGGAGGCGGAGGTCGGGCCCGATGTCGCGCTCGACGAACCGGCGACCACGGTGTCGTCCGACGACGATCTGGTCACCACCACCGTGAGCACCAGGGCGATCACCGCGACGACCGCGACGCCGCCGAGCACCCAGGCGACGATCACCCCGGTGTTGCCGCGCGGCGGCGGGCCGGGCGGGCCCCCGAATCCGGGAGCCCCGGCCCCGGGGGGACCATACTGTCCCGGGGCGAACGGGGGGCGGCCGTACGGGGCGGGCGGCGGCACCGGCCCCCGGTCGGGCGGAGGGCCGTATCCCCCCGGGCGATGCGGACCGGGCACTGGTTGCCGACCCGGGCCGTACTGCTGACCGGGACCCTGTTGACCGGGGCCCTGCCTGCCGGGACCCGGCGGGCCCGAACCCTGTGGACCCGAGCCCGGCCGGCCGGGGCCCGGCGGACCGTACGGCGGCGGTCCACCACCTGGTGGCGGTGGCTGATAGGTCATGAAACGCCCTTCAGAATCGGTGGTCCCAGGCTATCGAAAGGGTGCCGCGAGGTCATGGACGCGTCATTCGGTCGGTGCTGTCCGGTCGGTACGGAGGTCGTCGGCCAGGCCCCCGACATCCTCGCCGTCGAACAGGTACCAGGGCGACATCCAGCCGTCCCCCGCGAGTTCGCGGTAGACGGCGTCGACCCGGCGCTGCAGGGCGTCGTCGCGTTCGTAGGCGTCCCGGGCTCGCGCCGCGTCCTGGTCGGCGCGCGACGCCGCACGCTGCATCGCGACCTCCGGTGACACCCCGAGCAGGACATGGCGGTCGGGGACCGGCATGTCGAATCGGCCGAACTCCAGGTCGACGACCCACCGCACCATCTCACCGCCGGCGCCCTGCTCCAGACGTGCGGCGTTGTAGGCGGCGTTGGACGCGACATAGCGGTCCAGGATCACGATGTCGTGGGCGTCGGTGGCGGCGTGGATGTCCTCGACCGCTCCGGCCCGGTCGAGCGCGAACAGGAGTGCCATCGCGTACACGCTGTCGCGTAGGTCACCGTGCGAACCGTGGAGCGCTTCGGCCGCGATGTCGGCGGTCGCCGACCGGCCGTAGCGGGGGAAGGTGAACGTCGCGACCCGGAGTCCGGCCGCTGACCATCGGTCGATCAGACCGGTGACCAAGGTGTTCTTGCCGGCGCCGTCGAGTCCTTCCACGGCTATCAATTGACCCACGCCGGGGAGTCTAGGTGGTTAAACCAACGGGTCAGAACGTCCGTCCCGGCGCGTCGATCACCACGGTTTCATCACGGTGATGTCACCATTGACAACATGAAACCCCGCATCCTCGTCGTCGACGACGACGCCGCACTCGCCGAGATGCTGACGATCGTGTTGCGCGGCGAGGGTTTCGAGCCCTTCGTGGTGGGCGACGGCACACAGGCTCTGACTGCGGTCCGGGAGATCCGTCCCGATCTGGTGCTTCTCGACCTCATGCTGCCCGGCATGAACGGCATCGACGTCTGCCGTGTGCTGCGTGCCGATTCGGGTGTGCCCATCGTGATGCTGACGGCGAAGTCCGACACCGTCGATGTGGTGCTGGGCCTGGAATCCGGCGCCGATGACTACATGGTCAAACCGTTCAAGCCGAAGGAGCTGGTCGCCCGGGTGCGTGCGCGCCTGCGCCGGACCGACGAGGAACCGGCCGAGCTGCTGTCGATCGGCCCGGTGGAGATCGACGTGCCCGCCCACAAGGTCACCCGCGATGGCGTGCCGATCTCGCTGACCCCGCTCGAGTTCGACCTGCTCGTCGCGCTCGCGCGCAAGCCCCGTCAGGTGTTCACCCGCGATGTCCTCCTCGAACAGGTGTGGGGATACCGGCACCCGGCGGACACTAGACTCGTCAACGTGCATGTCCAGCGGTTACGCGCCAAGGTCGAAACCGACCCGGAGAATCCCGAGGTCGTCCTGACGGTGAGGGGGGTCGGCTACAAGGCCGGCCCGCCGTGATCGGTCGATCTCGACGACGGGTCAACAGCACTCTCGGACGCTTCACCCGCACCGCCGGCGCTGTCGGACGTGCCTTCGGGCACATCTGGCGGCGCTCGCTGCAATTGCGGGTCGTGGTGTCCACGTTGGTGCTGTCGGTCGTCGTTCTCCTCATTCTCGGCTTCGTCCTCGTCACCCAGATCACCGACCGGTTGCTCGACGTCAAGCTGGCGGCGGCGACCGAGGAGATCGATCGCGCCCGCATCTCGGTGGAGCGCGATCTGTCGAGCGGCGCGGGCAACATGTCCGTCCAGAACCGTTTGCGTCAGACGCGGTCCCTGCTCACCGACCGGGACGCCGACACCGGGCAGGCGTCGGGTGCCGTCGGTGCCTTCGACACCGTCCTGCTGGTACCGGGCGGCTCCGACAACGGGGTCGCGAGCGGCGTCGGGCCGACGGCCGAGGTGCCGTCGAACCTGCGGGACATGGTCCGCGGCGGTCAGGTGGCCTACCAGTACACCCAGGTCCCCGACGGGACGGGGGGTCGGGCGCCGGCGCTGATCGTCGGCAGTCCCACGAACGCCTCGGTGCCCGGCCTCGAGTTGTACCTGGTGTTCCCGTTGACCGCGGAACAGAACACGCTCGACCTCGTCCGCGGCACGCTGCTGACGGGCAGCATCGTGCTGCTCGGTCTGCTGGCCGCGATCGCGTGGCTCGTGTCGCGTCAGGTCGTCATCCCGGTGCGGTCGGCGTCGCGGATCGCGGTGCGGTTCGCCGACGGCCGACTGAAGGAGCGAATGCCGGTCCGCGGTGAGGACGACATGGCCCGGCTCGCGATGTCCTTCAACGACATGGCCGAGAGCCTGTCCAAGCAGATCACCCATCTCGAGGAGTTCGGCGGACTGCAGCGGCAGTTCACCTCCGACGTCAGCCACGAACTGCGTACACCGCTGACCACCGTGCGGATGGCCTCCGACGTGCTCTACGAGGGCCGCGAGGATCTCGACCCGGTCCGCAAGCGGTCGGTGGAACTGCTGGACAAGGAACTCGACCGCTTCGAGACGTTGCTCAACGAGCTCCTGGAGATCTCGCGTCACGACGCCGGAATGGCCGAACTGGCCGCCGAGCGGATGGACATGGCCATCCCGATCGACGGTGCCCTGGCCACCGTCGGTCACCTCGCGGAGGAGACCGGCACCGAGCTCGTCCTCGATCTCCCGGCCGAACCCGTCCTGGCCGAGATCGATCCGCGTCGCGTCGAACGCATCCTGCGGAACCTGCTCGCCAACGCCATCGATCACGGCGAACGGAAACCGGTGACGCTCACCATGCGTTCGGATGGTGACGCGGTGGCCATCACCGTGCGCGATCAGGGCATCGGACTGCGGCCGGGGGAGGAGAAGCTGGTGTTCAACCGGTTCTGGCGATCCGACCCGTCGCGATTCCGGCGCTCGGGCGGTACCGGCCTCGGCCTGGCCATCAGCATCGAGGACGCCCGCCTGCACCAGGGGCGCCTCGAGGCGTGGGGTGAACCGGGCAAGGGCGCGTGCTTCCGGTTGACGTTGCCGCTCGTGCGCGGGCACAAGGTCCTCGGTTCGCCGCTGCCCCTGAAATCGGTGGGCACCCTGCAGCGCACATCCGCGCCCAGGACGGGTGGGCGCGCCGCGGGCCCGGGAGCGGGTGCCGAATGACGCGGTCATCCCGGTCCGGCCGCGCCGTCCTGGCGCTGGCGCTCGGCATCGCGGCGCTGCTGCTGGTCACCGCGTGCGGGGCGATCCCCAACGACTCGTCTCCCCAGCCGATCAAATCGTTCGAACGGGAGGGCGCGACCAACGCCGTCCCGGTGCCCCAGGCCGACATGGATCCCGAGGCCCTGGTGCGGGCCTTCCTCAAGTCCACCGTCGATCCCGACTCGGCGCATCGGTCGGCGCGCGCCTTCCTGACCTCGGTCGCCTCGCAGCAGTGGGACGACCGCGGCGACGCGCTGATCGTCGACGAGATCAACACCTTCGTCGACCAACGCAACGAGGACTCGGTGCGGATGCGGCTCATCGGCGACAACGTCGGGACCCTCAAGTCCGACGGTCAGCTGCTGCCGGCCTCGGGACGGGTCGAGACCAGCATCAGCCTCACCCGCTCGGGAGACCAGTGGCGCATCGACGGGCCCCTGCCGAACGGCACGATGATCGACCGGGACCAGTTCGACAGCACCTACCGGCCGGTCTCGCTGTACTACAGCGACCGCACCGGGCGCCGGCTCGTCCCCGACCCGCGCTGGCTCTACGCGGGACAGGCGACCGACCCGACCGTGCTGGTGAACCGGTTGATCGCGGGACCCGCGTCGGACCTCGCGGCGGCAGTGGACAGCGGTTTCCCCAACGGAGCCGCACTGCGGGGTCCGGTCGTCGGCCTCGCCGGCGGCGGGGTACGTGTGGATCTCGACGGCATCGGGAGCGCCCCCGCGCGGGATCGCAACCTGCTGGCGGCGCAGATCATCTGGACGCTCGACGGCGCCGACATATCCGGGCCCTACGTCATCGACGCCGACGGCGCGCCGCTGGCCGCCGAACGCGCCTCCGGATGGCAGACCACCGACGTGCGGGCCTTCGATCCGAACTCTGTGCCCACCACCGATGTCGGGCTCAACATCGTCACGGGCGGCGCGTTGCGAGCGGTGACCGACACCGCGACCGTGCCGGTGCAGGGGCCGCTCGGGTCGGCGCGCGATCTGCGGTCGGCGACCATCTCCGACAACGGGGCGCGGGTGGCCGCGGTCCGGAGTCTGTCCGGACCCGAGCGCAGGCTCGAACTGGTGATCGGCGACTACGGCGGCGACGTCGGACCGATCGTCGGCGGGTCGTCGATCACCCGGCCGTCGTTCGGCTCCGACGAGAACACCGTGTGGGTCGTCGTCGACGGCAAACCGATCCAATGGCAACGCGACGACGACGGCACCGCCACCGTGCCCGTCGAGGCTTCGGCGATCCCGACGGTCGCGCGAGGCGCGATCACCGAGATGCAGGTGGCCCCGGACGGTGTGCGCACCGCACTGGTGGTCGGCGGACAGATCGTCTTCGCGGTGCTGTCGACCAACACCGAGGGCCAGGTCTCGCTGACCAGCCCGCGGATCGCGGCCTACAACATCGGCAACCGCGCGGTCTCGGTGGACTGGGCGTCGCCGACGACGCTGATGATCGCGCGCGAGGCACCCGAGTCGCCGGTGGTGCAGCTGTCGATCGACGGCACCCCGGCGGTCGGCCTGCTGAGCGGCAACGTGTCCCCGCCGGTGCGGGCGGTCGTCGCCAACGCCTCGACGATCTACGTGGGCGATCAGCGCGGTGTGCTGCGACTCGGCAGCAGCAACGGCCAACCCGACCAGTACTGGACCGAGGTCGAGCCGGCGATGATCGAGGGCGCGATCCCGGTCCTCCCCTGAGGTACCCGAGCCGCTACCGTCAGGCAGCCGCGAGCACGACGACCGCCGCGACGTCGACGCCGTTCTCGGCGAGCACGCGCACTGATTCGGTCACGGTCGCGCCGGTCGTCAGCACGTCGTCGACCAGGATCGCGCTCGCCCCGGGGGTCGGGACGGCGCCGGAGCGCAGCCGGACGGCCCCGCGCAGATTCCGGGCGCGGGCCCGGGCGTCGAGTCCGGCGGAGTCCCGTGCCGTCGCCGAGGTCACCAGCAGCGGTGCGACCCGTACCCGTCGGCCCAGTGCGGGCGCCGCGTTCGCCGCCACCGCCGTGACGGGGTCCCCGCCGCGTCGCCGCGCCGTCATCCGGCGGGTCGGTGCCGGGATCAGCAGCATCCGTTCGGCGTCGGGGAGCTCACCCCACCGGGCCAGCACGCGGACACCGAGCGCGAGGGCGGTGCCGAGGGGCCGGGCGAGATCGCGACGGTCGTGTTCCTTGAGCGCGATGATCGCCTGCCGATGCGGACCGCGGTACCGGCCCAGCGCCCAGACCGGGACGCCGGGCGCGACCCGAGGGTGGGCCGAGATCGGGGCGTCGGACAGCGCGCGCTCGCACCGACGGCACCACCGGGTCCCCGGGCGACCGCACCCGCCGCAGACCATCGGGAACATCAGATCGGCTCCCGCCTCGAAGACCTCCCGGCGCCACGTCACGCGCCGACGGTAGTGCACCTCGCACAGGTGTGCGGGGCGGTGGGCGAGGGTGTGCACAACCGGGGCACGGGTGCTCGCGGGAGGATCTCGTGCCCGTTCGTCCCGACATGCCGACGCCGCGCCGCAAAACGTGGCCGATACCGGAACTTGCGGCTACGGTCGGGGGTACAGCAGGTTGCCGGAGGCCGTCGAGGTGTGCCGGCCACGACCGCTTTTGCCGGGAGGTGATGCCCCTGTCTTTGAGTGTCAGCTGTCAGCTGACATGGACACATCCTCGGTGCCGTTCGAATCGCCAGTGCGACAACAGATCACGGCGATTCAACCGGCTTCGGGACAATTCAGGAGGTAGTTGAATGTCCACAGTCATCCACCGCAAAGGCCAGCGCGAACCGAAGACCGCCGACCCACGGCCGACCGTGGAGGAGGGTCCCGCGCCCGACCGCCGATCAACCGAGAACGATTCCTACGATCCGGAGTTCGCCTTTGTCCGCCCACCGGGAACGGTGGACGCCGACGAGCCGGCCGAACCCACCGCGAAGGTCGTGTTCAGCGGCCGCAACGTCGAGATCCCCGACCACTACCGCATCTACGTCGGCGACAAACTCGCTCGTCTCGAGCGATTCGATCCGACCATCTACCGATTCGACGTCGAGCTGAACCACGAGCGCAACCGGAGACAGTCCAAGGTCTGTCAACAGGTGGAGATCACCGCGACGGGCAAGGGGCCGATCGTCCGGGCGCAGGCCTGCGGCGAGAACTTCTACGCCGCCCTCGAACACGCGCTCGACAAGGTCGAGTCCCGGCTGCGCCGCGTCAAGGACCGCCGCCGTGTCCATCACGGCAACCGCCGGCCGCTCTCGGTCGCCGAAGCCACCGAGATCGGTGCGCCGCCCCTCCGCGACAACCAGCTCTCCGTGGACGGTTTCGTCGGTGATCCGAACTCGACGGCGGCCGACTCCGCCGAACAGTGGGACGACGGCGTGGAGGAATACACACCCGGTCAGATCGTCCGCGTGAAGGAGCACACGGCCGTGCCGATGACCGTCGACGACGCGCTCTACGAGATGGAACTGGTCGGCCACGACTTCTTCCTGTTCCACGACAAGGAGACCGACAAGGCGTCCGTCGTCTATCGCCGGCACGCCTTCGACTACGGGCTCATCAGGTTGACCTGACGCCCGAGCGGGCCCCGCAGGCGGTCATCCGGTCGATGTCCGACGATCCGATCAGGGTCTGCTCAGCTCACCTCGGTACCATGGGATCCGGTCTGTGCGTTCGCGCGGGCCGGATTCCGTGTGTTTTCTACAGGTGAGGGACTCGATCCACGGTGCTGAACAAGCTGTTGCGTGTCGGCGAAGGCCGCATGGTCAAGCGACTCGATGCGATCGCATCGCACGTCGAGACGCTGTCCGATGACGTCGAGGCGTTGACCGACGCCGAGTTGCGTGCCAAGACAGACGAGTTCAGAGAGCGCATCGCCGACGGGGCGTCGCTCGACGAGCTGCTGCCCGAGGCCTTCGCGGTCGCCCGCGAGGCGGCGTGGCGAGTGCTCGACCAGAAGCACTTCCACGTGCAGATCATGGGCGGGGCGGCGCTGCACTACGGGAACATCGCCGAGATGAAGACCGGTGAGGGCAAGACGCTCACCTGTGTGCTCCCGGCCTACCTCAACGCGCTCTCCGGCGACGGCGTGCACGTGGTCACCGTCAACGACTACCTGGCCAAGCGCGACTCCGAGTGGATGGGCCGCGTGCACCGGTTCCTCGGTCTCGACACCGCCGTCATCCTCACCGGCATGAGCTCGGCCGCGCGGCGCGAGGCCTACGCCGCCGACATCACCTACGGCACGAACAACGAATTCGGCTTCGACTACCTGCGCGACAACATGGCGCACTCGCTCGAGGACCTCGTCCAGCGCGGCCACTCGTACGCGATCGTCGACGAGGTCGACTCGATCCTCGTCGACGAGGCCCGTACCCCGTTGATCATCTCCGGCCCCGCCGAGGGGTCGAGCAAGTGGTACACCGAGTTCGCGCGGATCGCCCCGCTGCTCGAGCGCGACGTGCACTACGAGGTCGACATCAAGAAGAAGACCGTCGGTGTCCACGAGGCCGGCGTCGAGTTCGTCGAGGACCGCCTCGGCATCGACAACCTCTACGAGGCCGCCAACTCGCCCCTGGTCAGCTACCTGAACAACGCGATCAAGGTCAAGGAGCTGTTCCAGCGCGACAAGGACTACATCGTCCGCAACGGCAACGTCATGATCGTCGACGAGTTCACCGGCCGCGTGCTCGACGGGCGTCGCTTCAACGAGGGCCTGCACCAGGCCATCGAGGCGAAAGAGGGCGTCGAGATCAAGGCCGAGAACCAGACGCTCGCCACGATCACACTGCAGAACTACTTCCGCCTCTACGAGAAGCTGTCCGGGATGACCGGTACCGCCGAGACCGAGGCCGCCGAGTTCGACCAGATCTACAAGCTCGGGGTGCTGCCGATCCCGACCAACAAGCCGATGATCCGCAAGGACCAGGGTGACCTGATCTACAAGACCGAGGAGGCGAAGTTCGCCGCGGTCGTCGACGACGTCACCGAGCGCCATGCGACGGGTCAGCCTGTCCTGATCGGTACGACCAGCGTCGAGCGTTCGGAATACCTCTCCCGCCAGCTCAAGAAGCGCGAGATCCCGCACAGCGTCCTGAACGCGAAGTTCCACGAGCAGGAAGCGCAGATCATCGCCGAGGCGGGTCGGCTCGGCGCGGTCACCGTGGCCACCAACATGGCCGGTCGCGGTACCGACGTCGTGCTCGGCGGCAACCCCGACATCATCGCCGACACCCGGCTTCGCAAGGCCGGTCTCGACCCGGTGCAGACCCCCGACGAGTACGAGGCCGCGTGGGACGAGGCCATCGAGGTCGCCCGCACCGACGCCGCGAAGGAGGCCGAGGAGGTCCGCGCGGCCGGCGGTCTGTACGTGCTGGGCACCGAACGCCACGAGTCACGCCGTATCGACAACCAGCTGCGCGGCCGTTCCGGCCGCCAGGGCGACCCGGGTGAGTCGCGGTTCTACCTGTCGGTCGCCGACGAGCTCATGCGTCGATTCAACGGCGGTGCGCTCGAGGCGATCATGAACCGGCTGCCCGACGACGTCCCCATCGAGGCGAAGATGGTGACCAAGGCGATCCGCAGTGCGCAGACGCAGGTCGAGCAGCAGAACTTCGAGATGCGCAAGAACGTGCTCAAGTACGACGAGGTGATGAACGAGCAGCGCAAGGTCATCTACGCCGAGCGCCGCACCATCCTCGAGGGCGAGGATCACCACGAGCAGGTCAAGCAGATGGTCGACGACGTCGTCGGGGCCTACGTCGACGGTGCGACCGCCGAGGGTTACGCCGAGGACTGGGATCTCGACGAGCTGTGGACCGCACTGCGTGCGCTGTACCCGATCGAGCTCGATCCGAAGGATGTCGTCGGTGAGTCCGAATACGGTGAGCGCGATGACATCTCGGCCGACGAGCTGCGCGAGAAGCTCGTCGCCGACGCGCGCGCCGCGTACGACACCCGTGAGAAGCAGATCGACGCGATCGCCGGCGAGGGCGCGATGCGACAGCTCGAACGGAGCGTGTTGCTGAGCGTGCTCGACCGCAAGTGGCGCGACCACCTGTACGAGATGGACTACCTGCGCGAGGGCATCCACCTGCGTTCGATGGCCCAGCGTGACCCGGTCGTCGAGTACCAGCGCGAGGGCTTCGACATGTTCCACGGCATGCTCGAGGGCTTGAAGGAAGAGACGCTGAGCATCCTGTTCAACGCGCAGGTGCAGACACAGCAGCCGGCGGCCGAGCAACCGCTCCCGAGTGCTGCCGACCTGCGCGCGGCCGTGGGCGCGGGTGCCCCGGCACCGGTGCCCGCTCCCGCTCCGGCCGCCGACTCCGGTGCTCAGGCCCCGGCCGCCCTGCGGGCCCCGACTCAGTCGGCGGACGCGGCGGTCACATACTCGGGCCCGGGCGAGGGCGGCGGTACGGTCGTGCACTCCGAGGAGGAGGAGCTCTCGGGCGCCGCGGAATCCGCCAGCCGTCGCGAGCGCCGCGCCGCGGCCCGCGCCACCACCAAGGGGTCCCGGCCGAAGCCGCCGAAGTCCAAGAAGCAGCGCCGCTGACCGGCGCCCCAAGCGGGTGCCGCCACCAGCAGTGACCGCCGACGGTCGGTCCCGGAGATGTCCGGGACCGACCGTCGGCGTTTTTCTCGGATTCGATGGAACCGGGACGCCGCCCCGTGCGTCCAAATCCCATGCGTCCACTCCTGGCGGGTCCTGAACTCGCACCCACGAGCACGTCGCGGCCGCACGGATCGCGGCCGTCGCAGCAGACACCGCGGGTCCGGGTTCGTCCGGCGCCGCCGTACGAGCCCGCCGGTCCGGTGGTGGCAGCACCGCACGGCCTTGCGACTCCGACGGCCATCCGGCCGTTCCCGGGGTCGGCTCCGGGTGCCGGTTCGGCGCGCAAGACCGCGGTCGCCGCGGCCGAGGCCCGCCGCTTCACCGTTGCGGTGTCCCGGCTGCTGTTCGAGGTGGTCGATCGGCGTCGCTCGGTCGCGCACCTCGGCGACGTCGTGTCGCCGGCGATCGCCGACCAGGTCGCAGCCCTCGTCCGGCACGACGCCTTTCGGATTCCGGAGTCGACCGGAACCGGGACGCCGGGGACCGCATCGACGCCGGTGGCGCAGGTGTCGACCGGGAACGTGCTGCGGCGCGTGCACGTCCAGGTGTGCGATCCCAGCGCCGCAGAAGTGTTCGGCTCGTACGAGGGGGGTGGGCGGCTCCGGGCGTTCGCGGGCCGCATCGAGCGTAAGCCGATCCGGGTCCGTGGCGCCGCGGACCCGGGCCGGCGATCGTTGGGTCGAGTGGAATACCGGTGGCAGCTGGTGGCCCTCGAGTTCGGCTGACGGGTAGCTCCTGCGCAGACCACGGAAATCCGCGTCGGCGGTTACGATCGGCGTCGTGGTCACCCGTCTGTCGCCCCGCGACGCGATGTACTACTTCCTCGACGATTCGCGGTCCACGACCCACCTCGGGGCGTTGCTGATCGTCGATCCCGCGGCCGCGCTGGCCACCTCGGAGAACGCCGAACCGGGCGACGCCGGATCCGAAGCGTCCGACGCGGCCAGGCGAGCGTCACGGCAGTCGACGCTCGACTACGCGGGTCTGGTCTCGCTGGTCGAGAACCGCCTGCAACTCATCCCGCGGTATCGCCAGGTCGTCCGCGAGGTGACGCTCGGCCTCGCGCGCCCGGTCTGGGTCGACGACCCCGACTTCGACATCAACTTCCACATCCGTCGCGCGGGTCTGCCGCGGCCCGGTGGAGCCGTCGACGTCGACGAACTCGTCGCCCGGGTGATGTCGCGGCCGCTCGATCGCACGCGACCGCTCTGGGAGATGTATCTCATCGAGGGTCTCGCCGACGGCCGACTCGCGATCCTGACCAAGTCGCACCGATGCCTCATCGACGATGCCGGCAGCCGGGAGATCAGTGAGGTCATCTGCGACGACACCGAGTCAGCCGAACCGCTGCCGGAGGAGCTGTGGATGCCGGGCAGGCCGCCGGGCGGCACCCATCTCGTCGCCGGTGCCCTCGCCGAGGCGCTCGCGCGTCCGGGCGACCTCGTGGACACGGTGCTCCACGGCAACGGACTCGTGTCCGAGATGCGGTCCGCCGTGGGCACGACCGTGCGGCGCGTGGGGGACGTGGTGTCGCAGCTGACCGATTCGGCGCCACGCAGTCCGTTGAACAACGCGGGTACCACCACCCGGTCCTTCACCACCGTCGCGCTGCCGCGACGGGGCTGCGCAAAGGTCGCCGAGCATCACGGTTGCACCATCAACGACGTCGAGCTGGCCATCATCTCCGGGGTCATGCGCAAGTGGATGCTGTCGTTCGATCCGGCCGAGGTGCCCGCCGACACCGTGCGGGTCGTCGTGCCGCTGTCGGCACGCGACCCGGGTGTCGAGCGCACTGCCGAGCCGGAACCCGGGTGGATCGGGGTCGGCAAACCGAGTTTCGTCACCGATCTGCCGGTGGGGGAGAGCAATCCGGCCGTTCGGCTGGCGCAGGTGGCCGGTCTGGCCGACCGATATGCGCAGTCGTCGCGCCGGATGACTCTCGGTCCCAGCCCGCTTTTCCCCGAACTGGGTGTGGTGCCGTTCCCGGAGATCAGCTCTCGGGCGTTCCGGTCGCTGAACAGCCGTGCGTACAACGTGCCGGTGGCGATGAGCACGTCGCCGGTGCCGGACCGTTTCGTCCTCGGCGCACCGGTGCGCCAGGTCTTCTCGATTCCCACCCTCGTGTCGCAGCGTGCGCTGGCGATCAGCGTCGTCGAGTACCGTGACCATCTGCACTTCGCCTTCGTCGCCGACCGCGGGGTCATCGCCGATCTGCCCGCGATGGCCGACTACGTCTTCGAGTCCCACGAAGAGCTGACCCAGAAGAGTTGACCCAGAAGAGCTGACCCAGCCCCACCGCTGGCCGAACGGGAGTAGTTGACGAATGAGGGTGTACCTGCCGGCGACGTTGGCGATGCTGTTGCGGCTCGATACCGACGGCGAGTTCCGTCCGCTGGGCGGCACGGGTTTCGCCCTGACGCCCGCGCTGCGTGAGGCCTTCGTCTCCGGGGACGACGAGGAGCTGTCCGAGGTCGCGCTGCGTGAGGCCGCGCGTGCGTCGCTGCGCCTGCTAGCCGGGGAGGCCCCGGAGGTCGGCGACCGCGAGTCGGAGTCCGAACTGGTCGCCGACGAGGCGGTCACCGACCCCGCGGACACCCCGCGTCTGCCGCCCCGGCGCGTGGTCGTCGCGGCCGACGTGGAGGACGTGACACTGCGTCCCGACCTGGACGACGCGGTGGTGAAGATCTCCGGGCCCGTCCCGGTGTCGGCGATCGCGTCGGTGCATGTCGACGTCGCCGAGGCGGAGCCGAAGGTCCGTGCGGCCGTGGTGGTCATCGACGCCGCCGACATGGGTGATCTCGATGCCGAACTCGCGGTCGGCGACGTCGAGGACTTCGATCTCGCGTGGTACGCGACTCAGGAACTGCCGTTCCTCCTCGAGCTGCTCTGAACCGAAACACTAACCTACGGTTGCGTAGGTTATGGTGGCTCCGACACGTTCCCCGACGTCGAAGGCGGTAAGTGAGATGGGTTTGCTCGAGAGGTTCGAGGAACCGGTTTCCGGCGTCGCGGCCCGCAGCCGCGGCTCGCAGTGGGCCCGCGCCGCGCTCACCCGGATCACGACGCCGCTCCTGCCCGACGACTATCTCCACCTGGCGAATCCGTTGTGGTCGGCCCGCGAGCTGCGGGGCAAGGTCGTCTCGGTGACCAAGGAGACCGAGGACACCGCGACGATCCGCATCCGGCCCGGTTGGGGCTTCTCGTTCGACTACGCCCCGGGTCAGTACATCGGCATCGGCGTCCTGATGGAGGGCCGCTGGGCGTGGCGTTCCTATTCGCTGACCTCGACCCCCGACTCGTCGGCGAACGACAAGACGATCTCGATCACGGTCAAGGCGATGCCCGAGGGCTTCCTGTCCAGTCACCTGGTGAACGGTCTCCAGCCCGGCACGGTCGTCCGTCTCGCCGCACCGCGCGGGGAGTTCGTGCTGCCGGACCCGTTGCCGGCGAAGGTTCTCTTCGTGACCGCCGGAAGCGGACTCACGCCCATCATCTCGATGCTGCGCACCGCACGACACCGCGACCAGCGCACCGACATCACACTCGTGCACTCGACGCCCACGCCGGCCGATCTGCTCTTCGCCGACGAACTCCGGGATCTGGCGGACAGCGGCGTCGTCGACCTGCATGTGCAGTACACGCGATCCGACGGGCAGATCACTCCCGAAGTGCTGCCGTCCCTCTGCGCCGACTGGCGCGAACGTCAGACCTGGGCGTGCGGACCCGCCGGGTTCCTCGACGGCCTGCAGCGCCTGTATGCGGAGGCGCACCTGACCGAGCAGTTGCACATCGAGCGGTTCGCCCTCGAACGCGGCGTCGTCGGGGCCCAGGGCGGTACGGTCACGTTCTCCCGGTCCGGGAAGTCGGCGGTCGTCGACGGCGCGACCACGCTGCTCGAGGCGGGGGAGGCCGCGGGCGCGATGATGCCGTTCGGATGCCGGATGGGGATCTGCCAGAGCTGCGTGGTCATGCTCGACAAGGGATGCGTGCGCGACCTGCGCTCGGGCGTCGAACACGTCGAGGGCGAACGCATCCAGACCTGTGTTTCCGCTGCGGCGGGAGACTGCACCCTCGCCGTCTGAGCAGCGTCTTCGTCTCGTGTGGCTCGCGCCCATCGGTGAGCCGGTAGGGTGAACGACGTGCGTGGCGAGAGGAATCTGTTCTGTGGAAACGCCGGCGAAGGCACCAGTGACCGCTGAGGCCCCGGTCCCCAGCGAGATCCCCGTCCTGAGTGACGGAGGCGTCACCCTACGGCCGCATGAGCCCCACGACCTCGACCGGATGGTCGAACTCGCGGCGGATCCGGCCATGATGCGGTGGACCCCGATCCCGGCACCGTACAGCCGTGCGGCAGCCGAGCGCTTCGCCCTCGACTACGCGCCGCGCAGCTGGGCGCAGGGCACCCGGATGTTGTGGGCCGTCGAATTCGACGGCCGGTTCGTCGGCACCGTCGACATCGAGGGCGAAGGACCGCTCACCCGACTCAGCTACGACCTGCACCCCGACGCCCGCGGGTGGGGCGTGATGAAGCGCGCCGTCCTGCTGGCCGTCAACTACGCATTCACCGAGGCGGACAAAGAGGTCGTCCGATGGACGACCGTCGCCGGCAACATCGACGCGCTGCGGGTGGCCCACTCCTGCGGTTTCCGTCTCGACGCCGCGGTCCCCAACGGCATCGAGGTCCGCGGTCACATCCGCGACGCCTGGGTCGGATCGCTGCACGCAGGCGATCCTCAGCATCCCAAGACCGATTGGCGGACAGACGTTTTCGAGACCGAACGGTTCCGCCTGCGGCCGCTCGCGGAGACCGACGATCCGCGCATCCGGGAGACGCTCGACGACCCGGTGTCGCGCAAGTACCTGTTCGCGCGCCCCGATCCGCTGGAACTCGAACACGCCGCGGCCGAACGCCTCCGCAAGTGGTGGACGGCCGCGCAGGGCACGACATGCACCTGGGCGGTGGCGGATCGCGAGACCGACGACTACCTGGGCGACATCACCCTGCTGCACATCGACGAGGTCACCGGCGCCGAGGCGGGTTTCTACACGCACCCCGAGGCCCGCGGCAAAGGCGTTCTCGGCGAAGCATTTCCGGCTGCGGTCCGGTACGCCTTCGACAAGCTGGGGTTCCGCCGCCTCACCCTCTTCGCCGCCGACAGCAACGAGGGCAGCAAGAAGCTCGCCCGCATCGCCGGCTTCCGCGAGTTCGGCACACAGAAACTCGCCGCCCGGTCCGACGGCGTCTTCGAGGACCTCGTGGGATTCGAGCTGTTCCGCGACGACTACGAGGCCGACCGCAAGGACTGACGAGTCCCGCCCCGTCGACCGTGCACTGTCTCGCGTCGACTGTGCAGCTTCCTCGCCGGCACGGAACCCGTTCCGTTGATCGGTTGAGTCCCGGTTCGTCACACTCACTGGACACGACGCCGTCGCCAACCTACGCTTGCGTAAGTTACGGAAACGTAGGCGTAGGCAGCGGTCGACACGCGCACCTCGAAGTCGCGCCATCGACCGACCACCGGCGAAGGGAACCACACGTATGGCGATCTCCGACATCCCCGAATACGCGCACCTGACCGAGTCCGACGTGGCCGCATTGGGAGCCGAACTCGACGCGATCCGCGCCGACATCGAAGCCGACCGTGGTGAGCGGGATGCGCGGTACCTGCGCAACACGATCCGGTTCCAGCGCGGGCTGGAGGTCACCGGCCGCGCCCTGCTGTTCGGTTCGACTCGGAAGTCGGCCTGGTGGGCGGGTGCGTGCGCCCTCGGCGTCGCGAAGATCGTCGAGAACATGGAGCTCGGGCACAACGTGATGCACGGGCAGTGGGACTGGATGAACGACCCGGAGGTGCACAGCACCACCTGGGAGTGGGACAACACCGACCCGTCGGCGCACTGGAAGCACACCCACAACTACATCCATCACAAGTACACGAACGTGCTGGGCATGGACGACGATGTGGGCTACGGACTGCTGCGCGTCACGCGCGATCAGCGGTGGCGTCCGTTCAACTACGGAAATCTCGTCTACAACACGATTCTCGCGCTCGCCTTCCAATACGGGGTCGCCGTGCAGCATCTCGAGCTGGGCAAGAAGCGCAAGACCCCGGAGGCCCAGGAAGAGTTCCGGCGCAATCGCAACGAGGTCCTGTCGAAGATCGGCAAGCAGGTCGCCAAGGACTACCTCGCGTACCCGGCGCTGGTCAGTGCCGCCACCGGGCACAAGGTCGGGTACGGCCGCGCGTACGCCAAGGCTGCGACCGCGACCGCGCTCGGCAACGTCATCCGCAACGTGTGGAGCAACGCAGTCATCTTCTGCGGTCACTTCCCGGACGGCGCGGAGAAGTTCACCAAGCAGGACATCGACAACGAGACGCAGGCGGAGTGGTACCTGCGCCAGATGCTCGGCAGCGCCAACTTCGACGCCGGATTCCCGCTGGCCTTCATGAGCGGGAATCTGTCGTACCAGATCGAGCACCACATCTTCCCCGATCTCCCCAGCAACCGGTACGCCGAGATCGCGGTACGTGTGCGCGCGCTCTGCGACAAGTACGACCTCCCGTACACCTCGGGTCCGTTCCCGGTGCAGTACGCGAAGGCGTGGCGGACCATCGCCAAGCTCTCGTTGCCGGACAAGTACCTGTCGGCGACCGCGGACGACGCACCCGAGACCGCTTCCGAACGCCGCTTCAAGCAGGGCCTGCCGGAAGGTGCGCGTCTGCAGGCGACGATCGACGAGACGACCGGCGCGCGCCGGGGACTCCGCTCGGCCATTGCGTCGCTCCGCTCCCGGCGGCGAGACCAGGGTTCGCTCCGCTCGCTTCGTTCCCGAATCGGTGTCGATACGTCGGCCGCCCGCTCCGACGAGCAGGCCGCCTGATCGGCGCAGGTCAGACGGCCGGCACACATCGAGACCAAGGCAGTGGCCTCGACAGGGGCATAATGAGGCGCAATGGCAATCACTGATATCAACGAGTACGCGCACCTGACCGACGCCGACGTGGAAGCACTCGGTGCCGAGCTCGACGCGCTCCGCCGCGAGATCGAGGCGGACCGCGGCATGCGCGACGTCCGGTATCTCCGGCGCACCATCTTGGCGCACCGTGCTCTCGAGGTCGCAGGCCGCGCGGCTCTCATGGGCAGCCGTTCCCGGCCGCTCTGGCTGCTGGGCACCGGAGCGCTCGCGCTGTCGAAGATCATCGAGAACATGGAGCTCGGGCACAATGTGATGCACGGGCAGTGGGACTGGATGAACGACCCGGAGGTCCACTCGACCACCTGGGAATGGGACATGGTGTGCGCCTCGCCGCACTGGAAGCACTCCCACAACTACATCCATCACAAGTACACCAACGTCCTCGACATGGACCACGACGTCGGTTACAAGACCCTCCGGGTCACACGGGACGAACCGTGGAAGCCCAAGCAGCTCCTCCAGCCGGTCACCAACATCCTGCTCGCCGCGCTGTTCGAGTGGGGGATCGGTCTGCACGACCTCTCCATCAAGGACGTCATCTCGGGGAAGAAACCCAAAGAGGTCGCGATCCCGCAGCTGAAGGTGTTCGCGCGCAAGGTCGGCAAGCAGTTGGCCAAGGACTATGTCCTGTTCCCCGCGCTGTCGGGACCGAACTTCAAGCACACGCTGACCGCGAACCTCAGTGCCAATCTGATCCGCAACGTTTGGGCCTACGTCGTCATCTTCTGTGGGCACTTCCCGGACGGCGCGGAGAAGTTCACCGCGGAGTCGCTCGAGAACGAGACCCAGGGCCAGTGGTACCTGCGCCAGATGCTCGGCACGGCCAACTTCGACGCCGGGCCCGCGATGGCCTTCTTCAGCGGAAATCTCTGCTACCAGATCGAACACCATCTCTACCCGGACCTGCCGAGCAACCGGTACGCCGAGATTGCGGTGCGGGTACGCGCGCTCTGCGACAAGTACGATCTGCCCTACACCACGGGATCGATTGTGGTGCAGTATCTTCAGACGCTGCGCACGATCAACAAGCTGGCCCTGCCCGACTCGTTTCTGCGCGACACCGCCGACGATGCCCCGGAAACCGCGTCGGAGAAGCGTTTCGCCGGGATGACCCCCCGCGCCGCCGGCCTCAAGACCGCGATCCGCGAGCTGCGCGCCCGGCGTCGCCGGCGGTAGCACGCGCGCGGTCACTCCGCCGTCCGTGGCTCCTCGGCCGCGTCACCCTCGCCGCCGCTGACCGCCACCAAGAGGTGGCGCACGGCCATCGCGCGACGATACGAGTGACCGGTCAGCTCGTCGAGCTTGCACTCGGGATCGGCCGGTGGGCCCAGATGTGTACAGCCGCGGGGACATTCCTCGATGGCGGCGTGGAGATCGTCGAAGGCGGCGACGATGTCGTCGGGTCCGACGTGCGCGAGTCCGAACGACCGGATGCCGGGGGTGTCGATGACCCAGCCACGCGGGCCACCGTCATCGGGCAGGGCCAACGCCACCGACTGGGTGGACGTGTGCCGGCCCTTGCCCACTCCCGACACCACGCCGGTCGCCCGATATGCGTCCGGGACGAGACGATTGACCAGAGTGGACTTGCCGACCCCGGAGTGGCCGATGAATGCGGTGATCCGACCGCGCAACGTCGACAGGATCTCGTCGAGCGGGTCGTCGCGGCCCGCGCACACCACCGGCAAGTCGAGATCGGCGAAGGCCGCGGTGAATTCGGCGGGATCGGCGAGATCCGATTTCGTCAGGCACAGGATGGGGGACAGGCCGCCCACATAGGCCGCGGCCAGTGCGCGTTCGACGAATCCGGTGCGCGGCGGTGGATCCGCCATGGCGGTCACGATGAGGAGCGCATCAGCATTCGCCACGACGATCCGCTCGTAGGGGTCGGAGTCATCGGCGGTGCGGCGCAACACCGTTCGACGATCGGCCACCCGGACGATACGCGCCAGCGTGTCGGGCCGGCCGGACAGGTCGCCCACCAGCGACACGTCGTCGCCGACGACGATCGGGGTGCGACCCAGCTCTCGGGCGCGCATCGCGACGACGCGCCGATCCGGGTCGCCGTCGAGCACCACGCCCCAGCGACCGCGATCGACCGAGACCACCATGCCCTGCTCGGCGTCGTCGTGCGACGGTCGCGTCTTGGTGCGCGGTCGGGTGCCCTTCCCGGGACGGACCCGGACGTCGGATTCGTCGTAGCTCGCCGCGCGGCGACTCAACGGCGCGCCCGTCCTCGAGAGCTCATGCGCGCCCCAACATCTGCTGCCACATCCCTGGGAAGTCCGGCAGCGTCTTGCTCGTCGTCTCGATGTCGGCGACCACCACACCGGGTGTCACCAGGCCGACAATGGCTCCGGCGGTGGCCATCCGGTGGTCGGCGTAGGACTCCCAGGTACCCCCGCGTAACGGGGAGCCGGCGGTGCCGGTGATGCGCAGTCCGTCGCCGGTTTCGGCGCATGTCCCACCAAGGCGGGTGATCTCGGTGGTGAGCGCGGCGAGCCGGTCGGTCTCGTGGCCGCGGAGATGGGCGATCCCGGACAGTACCGACTCGCCGTCGGCGAGCGCGCACAGCGCGGCGATGGTGGGGGTGAGCTCGCCGATGTCCCGGAGGTCGAGGTCGACGGCCTTGAGCACCTCGGGGCCGCGCACCGACAGCGTGCCGTCGAGGTGCTCGACGGCGCAACCCATCGCGGCGAGGACGTCCGCGATCCGTGCACCGGGCTGCGTGGTCACGGCGGGCCAGTACGGCACCCGCACGGTACCGCCGGTGACGGCTGCCGCGGCGAGGAACGCGGCGGCGTTCGACAGGTCGGGCTCGACCGTCCAGTCGACGGCCGCGATCGGTCCGGGTGCGACGCGCCAGACATTCGGTTCGGAGGTGTCGACGACGACGCCGGCCGTCGCCAGCATCTCCACGGTCATGTCGATGTGCGGGGTCGACGGGACGGCCGCGCCGACGTGCCGGACGACGACGCCGGCCTCGAACCGGGCCGCCGACAACAGGAGCCCCGACACGAACTGCGATGACCCGGATGCGTCGATGGTGACCTCGCCGCCGGGCACGGTGCCGGCAGCGTCGATGGTGAACGGCAATCGATCGCCGTCGACGGCGACACCCAGCCCGCGCAACGCGTCGAGGATGGTGGTCTGCGGCCGTTCGCGCGCGTGGGGATCGCCGTCGAAGACCACGCGCCCGGTGGCCAGGGCCGCGGCCGGCGGCAGGAACCGCATCACGGTCCCGGCGAGGCCGCAGTCGATCGCGGCACCCCGCAGGGGTCCGGGCACGATCGAGACCGTGGTCTCGCTCGCGGGGTCGATGCGGATCTCGGCGCCCAGGGCCTCGAGCGCGGCGAGCATCAGGTTCGTGTCGCGGCTCCGGAGGGTTCCACGGACGGTCGACGGCCCCTCGGCGAGGGCGGCGAGGACGAGAGCGCGGTTGGTGATCGACTTGGAACCCGGCAACTCCACGGTTGCATCCAGGCCGCCCTTGGTGATCGTCGGCGCGTTCCAGGAACTCATGGCGTCCAGTCTGTCATGGGGTGCTCACGTTCCCCGGCGCCGATGGGGCGTCCACGGCGATGGGTTCCCGATCTATCGCGTGTCCTTGCGCAGCGGGTGATCGGCGGGGATCTGGACGACGATCAAGGTCCGGCCGTCGGGATCGGTCGCGTGCATCTCGATGAGACCCCACGGCTCGGTGCGCGGCTCGCGGGTCACGGGAACGCCGCGGTCGCGGAACTCGGCGGCGACGGCCTCGGCATCCCGGACCTGAAGCCAGAGAACCGAATCGCTGGACGGGGCCGGCTCGTCGGTCTTCATGTGCGACGAGATCTCGATGAGCCCGTTGCCGGCGAAGAACACGACACCACCCGGATACTCGCGGTGGACCGGCAGACCGAGCCGCTCGCGGTAGAACGCCTGCAGGCGTTCGGGATCGGCCGAGAGCAGGAGCACCCGGCTGGCCAGGACCTCCATCTACTGCCCCTCGGTGGTGCCGGCGGAGCCGCCCAGGGCGTGTCCGCGGTTGAGGTCGCTCCCGTGGCTCGCGGCCTCGTACGCGGCCCGTTCGCGGGCCAGCCGTTCCGTCTCGCCGATGGGCGTCGAATCGCCGAACGCGAACGCGGAATCGTGCGGCCACTCGTGCGGGAGGTCGGGGTCGACGATGCGCCCGTCGTCGTCGATCGGCTCGAGATCAGAACTGGGGGACATGGGTTCCACGATAGGCCGAACCGGGCGCGGTGCGCGGGATTCGGGAGCGGCCCGACCGTTGCGCGATCGTGCGGTCGTCGCAGTACAACCGCAAGGTCGGCGGCCTACCGTTGTCGTCGGGGTCGGGCGTTTCGTACGCGATCACCGGGAGGGATCATGACCAGCATCGAGCACCGGACCGAGCACCGAGACTTCGCCGAACCCGACGAGGTACGCACCTTCGGGCACGGGCAGGTGGAGCTACTCACCGTTGGGACGTCGGACATCGGCCGGCTGACCCTGGAACCGGGCTGGCGATGGTCGGTCGACGTCAAACCGATCGCCGGTACCGAATTGTGCGAGGCACCGCACTTCCAGTACCACGTGTCCGGGGTCATCCACGTCGTGATGGCCGACGGCACCGAGTTCGACGCCGGGCCGGGATCGATCACGTCCCTGCCGTCCGGCCACGACGCCTGGGTGGTCGGCGACGAACCCGTGGTCCTCGTGGACTTCTACGGCGCCAGCAACTACGCCAAGCAGCAGACCGGGTGACGACCGACCACGGCCCGAACCGAACCCGTCACGAACCGCGCCGCGAGAACCCGCCCGAGGTGTAGCCGTCCCAGGTGTCGAAGAGCCGCAACACCTTCGGGTCGCCGAGGCTCTTGATGTGATCGGCCAGATCCTTGGGCGTGGCCGGATTGGTGACGATGAACGGGTGCAGCGACGCGTCGTGGTCGGCCAGGTAGCGGAGCGTGTCGGCCGGGGTGTCGGGGTCGGCGGCCGTTAACGCGTCGCGTGGGTCGAAGGCGGCGGCGCGGACGCCGTCGGCGCCGGAGAGGTCGGTTGAACCGTCGGGTGCACCGACCACCGCGATGTCGCCGGTGTTGTGGTGGTCGACCGGATCGGCGGAAACACTGCGCGTGTTGAGCAGGAGGTTCAACACGATCGCGGTGAGCGCACCCGCGGAGATCCCCGAATGGAAGATGGTCTGGAACCAGTCGGGGAACTGGGCGTAGAGATCCAGGACCACGTTGACCGGCGCCTCGCCGAGTTCACGGTCGGTGTAGTAGATCTTGGCCTCGGTCAGCATGGCGACACCGACGGAGATCGCGACGACCAGGATATTGGTGTTGTTCAGCTTCGCCTTCGCGAGCGTCCGGATGCCGCTGGCCGCGACCATGCCGAACAGAGCGACTCCGGCGCCGCCGAGCACCGGCAGCGGTATGCCCTCGACGACGGCGGCCATCTTGGGCAGCAGGCCGAGGACCACCAGGATCACGCCGGCGCAGGTCGCGACGTGGCGGGTCTTGACCCCGGTGATCGCGACGAGGCCGACGTTCTGCGCGAAGGCCGTGTAAGGGAACGTGTTGAACACGCCGCCGAGTGCGGTGCCCAGGCCGTCGGCGCGCATCCCGTCGGCCAGCTTGCGCGGGGTGATCTTCTGGTCGACGATCTCGCCGACGGCGACGATGTCGCCGGTGGTCTCGGTCATGATCACGACGCCGACGATGATCATCGAGATGATGGCGCTGACCTCGAAGGTGGGTGCGCCGAACTGGAACGGCTGCGGGATGCCGACCCACGGGTACTCGCCGACCTGATCCCAGTGCGTCATGCCGAACGGGATCGCGATCAGGGTGCCGACCGCCAGGCCGAGCAGGATCGACACCCGGCGGATCGCCGCGGGGGCGAATCGTTCGATGCCGATGATGACGGCCAGGGTGAGGAATCCGAAGGCGATGTTCTTCGGGTCGCCGAAGTCGGGGCCCGCGGCGGTGCCGCCGCCGAACCAGCCGGCCGCCACCCGCATCAGGGACACCCCGATGATGAGGATGATCGTCCCGGTGACCAGCGGCGGGAAGAAGCGGATCAGTCTCCCGACGATCGGTGCGACGGCGATCATGAACAACCCGCACGCGATGACCGACCCGTAGATGGCGGTGATGCCGTACGAGGTCCCGATGGTGATCATCGGGCCGACCGCGGCGAAGGTGACGCCCTGCATCAGCGGGAGCCGGACCCCGAACCGCCAGAACCCCACGGCCTGCAAGATCGTCGCGATGCCCGCCACGAACAGGTCCGCCATGATCAGGTGGACGATGTCACCCTGCTCGAGTTGGCCGGCGCCGACCATCGCGCCGCCGACGATGAGGGGTACCGCGACGGCCCCGGCGTACATGGCCAGGACGTGCTGGAGGCCGAGCGGGAACAGCTTGATGAACGGCGGGATCTCGTCCACCGGATGTGCGGCGGACCTTCCGTTCTTGACGACATCGAGAACCGACATGGTCTTCAGTTCTACGGTTCGCACGTTTCCGCGAAGGCGCGAGCGTGTATCCGCGACGTTTCCGCCAAGATATATCCGTGATGGCCACCGCCTCCCGCCGCAGCGCGGGAATCCTGCTCTATCGCCGGACGACGTCGGCCGACGGTGCCGCTGCCGTCGAAGTTCTCCTCGTGTTCCCCGGGGGTCCGATCTGGGCGCGTAAACCGGACGCGGGGTCGTGGTCGGTGCCCAAGGGGCTCGTCGAACCGGGCGAGGACGAGTGGGCCGCCGCGCGACGTGAGTACGCCGAGGAGATCGGGAGCCCGGTGCCCGACGCCCCGCCGATCGAACTCGGCGAGGTCAGGTTGAAGAGCGGCAAGAGGGTGATCGGATTCGCCGTGGAAGGCGACCTCGACGTCGTGTCGGTCGTCAGCAACACGTTCGAGCTGATGTGGCCACCGCGGTCGGGACGGATGCAGGCGTTCCCCGAGATCGACCGCGCCGAATGGTGTTCCGTCGATCTCGCGCGGACCCGGCTCAACCCCGCTCAGGTTCCGTTCGTCGACCGTCTGCTCGAGGCGCTGGGGTCCGCGGACCCGGCGTCACCGAGGAGGTAGGTGCGCGTCAGGTCTCGCCACAGCGGGAGATGCGGGTCGGTCAGCGGGTCGCGCCGGTCGATGAGGTAGGTGGTCGCCGCGCCGCGCATGCTCGTCAGGAGCAGCGGGTAGAGGGCGGCGTAGCGCGGCGACGCGGTCAACTCGGGACCGAGGAACCCGGCGACCGCGCGCCGGACGGTCTGGCCGATCTCGCGTTCGGTGGGGAGCAATGCCGTCCGCAGATTGGCATTCGTCCGCGCCGCGACCCACAACTCCATCGACGCGACGAAGTACGGCTGGTGGAACGTCGACCACCCGACGTCGGTGGCCAGCGCGATGCGCTGGACCGGATCGGCCGGCCATTCGACGTGGCTGGGCAGTTCGGCGATGCGGGTGCGGGCGAGGTGTCCGACCGCAGCCATCAGGAGGACGTCCCGCGACGGGTAGTGGTGCAACAACCGGCCCCGGCTCACGCCCGCCTCGTTCTGGATGGCGACCGTGCTCGCGGCGGCGTATCCGCGATCGACGAGGACTCGGATCGCGGCATCGAGGATGCGGGTCTGCGTGACCCCGCTGCGTTGCTGCCGCGCGCGCGGGGCGCCGGGAGAGGTGGTCACACGAGGATCGTAGTTCGGCACGGCGCGGATGACCCGCGGCCTCACACGTCGAGGATGTGCGGGAGGCCCGCGCGGTAACGATCGCGGTCGATCTGTTTCAGCGGCTCGAGCATCGGCAGTTCCCAGAGCGGGAAGACGGTCGCCGCGCGGGCGGGGCTGTCGGCCGCGGCGATGATCGCGTTGGTCACCCGGCGGCCGGATTCGTTGGCGCCCTCCATCGTCGCGAGATCGATGTTGCTCCGGACGTGGTCGCCGCCGATGAACAGATTCGGAATCGACGTGTAGGCGTTCGGCCGGTTCTTGTACGAGCCGGCGGTGTTGACCATGAGCGGTGTGGCGTTGGCGATGGACGGCGACCAGGTGATCCCGGGGTCGAGGGACCAGGTGACGATCTCCTCCGAACGCAGGAGCTTCCGGGCCCCCGAGTTCATCGCTCGGCTCATCTGGGCCCACACTTCCCGCGCGATCTCTTGCCGGGTGCACTGTTTGGCGGGTTTGCCGTAGCGGATGCCTGGCTTCTCCCACTCCGAGATGTCAATGGACAGACAATCTTTCACTCGCCCGTCACCGTAGGTGCGCGCGAAGTCGACGTTCCAGGGGCGGGCCTGGAACAGGCCGGTCAGAGCCCAGGGGGTACCCAGCGCGGCGATGTGGCTCGGCGGCATGTCGGCGCGCCGGGACAGGAAGTACTGGATGCCGACCATCCAGTCGTCCTTGAGGGCGTGGATACCGGCCAGCGACGGGTCGGCCGTGACCAACTCGGGCGACAACAACGGACGGAGGCGATCGATGGGCATCGCGGCGACATACCAATCGGCATCGACCGGGGCGCCGGAGGTGAGTTGCGCTCCACTGATCCGGCCGCGCGTCAGATTCAGTCGCGCCAGGCCGGTCCCCATCTCGAAGCGGACGCCGCGACCGCGGAGGTGGGCCACCCACGGGTCGATCCACGCATGATTGGTGGGGCGGTTGAGGATCCGGTCGACGCCGCCGTGGACGAGCCCGGCGTCGTATCCGCTGATCAATCCGGTCGCCGAGGTGGCCAGCGCCAGTCCGATCTGGCCGATCGTCCGTGCCGAGGCGGTGTCGGGTTTCGCGGCGACGAGCGCTCGCGTGAGGGCGCCCACGAGATATCGCTGATACGCCCGTGACTTGCCCTTGGACTTCACGAACTGCATCCAGGACTGGTTCTCCCACTGGCCGATTCGACGTTCGGTGCAACTGGTCGCGATGATCAGCTCGCGGGTGACGAAGAACGCGAGTTCGGGAGGCGGCACATCGACGACGAACTTGAGTCCGGTCATGAACGCGTTGCGCAGGTTGTCCAGCGTCACGATCTCGTTCGCGTGTTGGACGAAACCCATGATCGATGCCGGGGCGGTGGTCGGGGCATACCCGGCGTCGTCGAAGGCGACGACCGCCGACTCGACGTCGATGAGGTGACGGTCACGAACGTTGCTGTTGCCGACGGGGATTCGCTCCATGGTGTCCGGCACGTGCTGGTAGCAACCCGGGAAGAACCGGAAACCGTGCTCGCCGGGGAGAGCGAGGCGACCACCCCGTGCGGTGCCGGGGACATCGTGGCTGTAGGCCTTGCCGCCGAGGCGCGACGGCTCGTAGACCGTGACCCCGAAGCCGCGCTCGACGAGTTCATGCGCCGCGGACAAGCCGGCCATCCCGCCGCCGAAGATCGCGACGTCGCGTCCGCGGCCGGTGCCGTGTCGTGGCACCGCACGCGCAGAGGGAACCGTGACGCCCGGTAGGGCCACTGCGGTACCGGCCAGGACTGCGGCGGCAGCCGATCCGCGCAGCATGGACCGCCGCGGAAAGCTGTTCGGCGAGTTGCTGTTCGAAGTGGAAGTGGCGTCCGACATCCCCATGACCCCTTTGTCGACGACTGTCCGCGGCGATGGAGAACAGTCAGCGTTGACTTATCTGCTGTGATGTCTACCACAGCGTCAAAGTGGGTCGGACGGTTTTGGCGAATCGTCTCACGGGGTGCTCCGACGCGCCCCGCGGTTGCCTACGACGGTTCGCGGCCGGTGAGGGTGCGTTGGCGAAAGTACTCGTGCAAACCGTCGAAAACGGCATCCGAGACCGACAGCGTGTGTTCGTCGTCGCCGATGAGGGAGAGGCCGCGCAACACGACATCGAGGCCCGGCGCTTCCGGAGCGTCGTAGCGGTCGTCTTCGATGTCGGCTTCGTGGATGATCTCTGCGATCGCCCACAAGACCGGGTCGGTGAGTTCGTACCGTTTCAGGATCGTCTCGAACGTGCAGTCGCCGTCATGATGGCCCAGTTCGACCCCGCGCATGTCGAACGGCGTTGCGTCCGAGGGGATTTCGTCTGCGCTGGTGACGAAGACGAACTCGGCGGCGGGATCGACGTACCGGCGGATCAGCCACGCGCACGCCGCCCGGTCGATGTGCACGCCGGCCCGGGTCGCCCACCTCACGACGGCCTCGCCGGTTCGGTCTCGAGGAGTCGGTCGGCCAGTGTGCGAAGTGCTTGTCGGGCGGTCTCGCGCGACTCGGTCGGAAAATGATCCCGTCGGGTGACCTCACGGAACCTGCGACGCAGGACGCCGAGCTGTTTCGCGGGGTCGGCATGGTCTTCCGCCTGCTGCGCCTCGACGACTATCTCCGCATACTCGGCTCCGCGGGCCAGCTGGAGTTCGGCGCGGATGCGTTCGAATTCGGCCGGGTTGGTGGGCGCGGCCGACCAGACCTCGCCGGATCCGCCTGCGCTGACCGCATCCTCGGCCACCCACTCGAGCTGTTCGCGGGTGCGGGCGCTCGCGGGAAGCAGTACCACCCCATCGGTCAACTGATAGGCGCCGTACTTCCGGAGTTTGCGCCAGATCGCGATCCGCGGCGTCGACGGCTCTCGGGGAACCCGATACACGAGCATCACCCAGTCTTCGGACACTCCAGCACCTCCTCGGCATGCCATCCGATCATGCACCAGCGGTCGATGTCGTGGCCCGCCGCTCACTGCGCGTTCAACTCTGGACAATCTGATTGTAACCGTGGTTGCATCTGCTGGGAGCCGCACGATCGCGGCGTCGTGGGCACGTTGGTGCGTGGTGGAAGGGGTGCGAGTGGCGATGTCGGAGAGATCCGGTCGACCCGGGAGTTCGGATGCGTCGAGACGTGCGGACGGTCCGCCGGAGGCCGAAGGGTCGGCGGCCGTCGAGTCGGGTGACCACGTCGACCCGGCGGCGGGGGTCTCGCTGCGGACCGCGACCCGTGCGTGGTTCCTGATCTCGCTGCAGACCTTCGGGGGTCCCGCGGGTCAGATAGCGGTGATGCAGCGAGCACTGGTCGACGACCGGCGCTGGATCGGCCAGCGCCGGTTTCTCCACGCCCTCAACTACTGCATGCTGCTGCCCGGGCCCGAAGCCCAGCAATTGGCCATCTACGTGGGTTGGCTGCTCAACGGAACCGCCGGTGGGCTGATCGCGGGCATCCTGTTCGTCCTGCCCGGGGTGATCGCGATACTCGGGCTGTCGGCGATCTACGTCGCCTTCGGCGCGACGACCATCGTGGCGGCCCTGTTCGCCGGCATCGGCCCCGCGGTGCTCGCCATCGTCGCCCAGGCGGTCACGCGGGTGAGCAAACGGGCGCTCACCGGGCCGGTGCAGATCGCGATCGCGGTCGCTGCGTTCATCGCCCTGGCGGTCTTCGCTGTCCCATTCCCGATAGTCATCGCTGTGGCCGGCGTCCTGGGCTGGCTGACCGGCCGCCGTGTCGTCGCTGCCCAGAAGGAGGTCGCCGACGACGGGCCCGCGCCGATCATCGCCGACGACGCGATCCACACGGCATCCCCGAGCTGGCGTCGCGCCGGGTTGGTGCTCGGTGTCGGTGCGCTGGCCTGGATCATCCCGATGGGCATCGTCGTGGCGACCACGGGGACGGGCAGTGTGTTCACCCAGCAGGGCACGTTCTTCACGTGGACCGCCCTCATCACCTTCGGCGGCGCCTACGCCGTCCTGGCCTACATCGCCCAGCAGGCGGTCGAGGTCTACGGCTGGGTCACGCCGGGTGAGATGGTGCGCGGACTCGGACTCGCCGAGACGACCCCCGGCCCTCTCATCATGGTCGTCCAGTTCGTCGCGTTCCTCGGCGCCTATCGCGATCCGGGCGGTCTCGACCCCTGGGTCGCGGCGACCATCGGCGCACTCCTGACCACCTGGGTCACGTTCGTGCCGAGTTTCGTGTTCATCTTCCTCGGCGCGCCGTTCATCGAGAAGCTCCGCAACAACCGGCATCTGACGTCCGCGCTGAACGGCGTCACCGCCGCGGTGGTCGGCGTGATCGCCAATCTCGCACTGTATTTCGCACTGCACACGCTGTTCCGGGACACCACGGTCGTCACCGCCGGGCCGTTGCACCTCGCGGTCCCGCATCTCGACACCCTGCGTCCGTTGGCCGTGGTGATCACCGTGATCGCCTTCGTCCTGATCTATCCGCTCAAGCAGTCGGTGCTCCGGACCCTCGGCATCTGCGCGGTGCTCGGCCTGCTCGCCGCCGCCGTCGGCCTGCCCCTGACCTGAACGACCCTGACCTGAACGGGTGTCGTCAGGGCACGAGGAACGGGCGGATCCAGTCGGGCGAGACATCACGGGCGACGCCGGCCGCGGTCTCCTCGTCGACGTCGACGAGAGGGTAGTGCTCGGCGCCCGCCGCGGTGGCGAGAATGAGTGTGGTGACGCCCGCCCGGCGCTGGAAGAGCGACGTACGGCTGGCCCAGCCGATCACACCGTCCCGGTCGACGACGACGCGTTGCCGCGCGACGCTCGGCGGTGCGATGACCACCGAGCGAGAGGTCAGCCGATGCCCGAGGTGCCGGGCGCGGACGACACCGAGCGCCGTCGAGCCGAGAACGGCGACGACCCCCACCGCCAGCCATGGCGCCGGCAGGGCGCGCGTGAGTACCGCGACGCCGATGGCGATGAACACCACTGCGCCGGACAGGAATCCGCGGTTGATCCGACGCCGCCCGGCGGTGACGCCGTGTCCGACGAGCGGCGTGGTGAGCTCGGTGCGTTCGTCGGTGACCAGACCGGCGACGCGCATCGCCTCGTCGATCGGTGCCGGTGGGAGCAGTAGCGGGTGCTTGGTGCTGCCGGTGGCGATCGCCTGCAGGCGAGCGCCTTTGAGTGGGCGCATGAGGACCGGCTCGGTGAGGTGACTGCCGCGGATGCGCCGTTCGTCGAAGCTGATCGCGTTGGTGGTCAGCAGTCCGCGTTCGGTGCGCAGGGTCCCGTCGGGGGAGCGGAGGAGCCGGAAGTTCCAGTAGTTCAGGACGTACCCCAGGACGGACAGGATTCCGCCGACGACGATCACGAGCAGACAGGCACCCAGCACGACGAGTCCGATTGCGGTCTCGCGGATGGAGTCGACGGCATCGCGCGCGAATCCGATCCCCTCCGCGAATACCCCGGCGTCGTTGGCGATCTGCGCGGCGAGGCCGGCGGCGCCCGCGGCCAGTGCGAGCCCGGCGACGGAGAAGGGGGAGTAGCGCAGCCACGAGGTCTGGAACCGCGCCAGGACCGTGGGGTCCTCGGCCGCCACCGGGGCGGTCGGGTCGTCGGGGTCGGTGCCGGCGGGCGCCGACGGTCCCCGCAGGGTGCGCGTGGCCATCAGATTGTCGTGCAGCGCCCGCGCCTCGTCGACGGTGAGTGCGGTGAGGACGACCGCCGACGACTCGTCGTCCCCTCCGGTGCCGATCTTGACCTTCTGCAGTTTCAGCACGCGGTGAACAGGGGACGCGGTGAGGTCGACGCTGCGGATGCGGTCCCGGCGCGCGGTCGCGACCTTACGTGTGACGAGCCCGCTGCGCACCCGGACGTGCTCATCGGTGACCTGGTAGCGCGTGGTCAGCCAGGGCACCACCGTCACGAAGGGCACGATGACCGCGGTGGCGATCAGGGTGAACAACGGCGCGCCCGAGCCGGCGAAGACCAGCGCGATCACGACCGGGATCAGTGAGGGCAGGAGCTCGACGGGTTTGACGGCCATCATCCACGGCGACAACCGGTGCCAGTCCTCCGGCCCGTCGACGGCGAACGGCTCAGGTCGCGTCATCGGTGAAAGCCTGTGTGCGAATGGTCAGATCGGCGGCGGTAGTCCGTGCGACCTCCGCGTCGAGACCGGCGATGTGGATCGTCCCGGCCGACGACGCCGTGGTCACGGTGAGGGTCGCCAGCCCGAGGAACTGTTCGATCGGCCCGGCCTCGGTGTCGACCACCTGGATCCGGGCGATCGGGATGATCACGCGGTGCCGGACGAACCAGCCCGATTGCGAGTACACCGCGTCATCGCTGACCTCCCAGCGGTGAAAGCGGTAGCGCCACTGCGGGACAATCGCGACCCAGGCGACGGTCACGACGACCACCGCGACAGCGGCGAGCACCGCGATCCATCGCGCCTGGTCGACGACGACGGCCACCACGACGGCGACGACCACGCCCAGGACCCCGAGAACGAGCGGGCCGATGCGCCACAGGGTCTTGGCGCGTGGATCGACACTGTTGACCGGGTCACGCAGGGTCGGGTGCACCGGCACGGTCGGATCAGATGAGGGGTCCATTGCCGCCAGTCTAGGGGTGGGTTCCCCGCCCTAGGTGACGGTGATGCCGCCGTCGACGGGCAGCGTCTGGCCGGTGACGTATCCGGCTGCGGCCGAGGACAACCAGATCGCGGTGGCGGCGAGCTCCTCGCCGTGTCCGGTCCGGCCGAGGAGTACCCGGGGCATCTGGGAGTCGAGATATCCCGGTTGGTAGGTGTCGGTCATCTCGCTCTCGAAGAACCCAGGGGCGATGGCGTTGACGCGAATGCCCTTGCGCGCGCCCCATTGCTGGGCCAGGTCGCGAGTGAGGCCGATGACGCCGGCCTTGCTCGCGGCGTACGCCGCCTGCGGCAGCCCGGCGGTGGTGATGCCGAGGATCGACGAGATGTTGATGATCGAGCTACCCGGTTGCATCACCCGCCCGCAGGCCTGGGCCATCCAGTAGGAGCCGTTCAGGTTGACGTCGATGACGCCGCGGAACTGCTCGGGGGTCTCGCGGGTCGCCGGGTACGCGGTCCCGACGCCGGCGTTGTTGATGAGCACGTCGACCTTGCCGAAGGTCTCCATCGCGGCGTCGACGACCCGTTGACACTGCTCGGGGTCGGCGACATCGGCGGGGACCACCAGCGCCTTGCGGCCCAGTTCCTCGACGGCGGCAGCGGTGTCGGCGAGCTTCTCCGCCCGTCGCGCGGCGAGTACGACATCCGCGCCGGCTTCGGCGAAACCGCGGGCGAACGAGACCCCCAGCCCGGACGAGGCGCCGGTCACGATGACCACCTTGCCGGTGGTGTCGAACAGATCCATCACGGACATCGTTGTCTCCCTTGAGTACTCAGCACGGTGACCGACGCGGGGCGCCGGTCGAGTCGGAATCGGCGTCAGAACCAGGACGGTTCGACGTCGAGGGTGGTGCGGTCGAGTGCGGTCAGCAGATCGAGCTGTGGGCCGGTCTTGGGTAGTTCATACCGGAAGAAATACTGTGCCGCAGCGCGTTTGCCGTCGTAGAAGTCACCGGTCCGGCCGTCGGCGGCGAGGAGTTGTTCGAGCCAGATCCAGGCGATCACGATGTGGCCGGCCGTCTCCAGGTAGATCGTGGCGTTGGCCAGCGACAGCTTCGGGTCGCCCGCCGACCAGATGTGCGCGGTCACCTTCACCAGCCGGTCCACCACCGCGTGCAGCGTGTCGGCAAGGGTGTCGAGTCCGTCGACAGTCCGTGCGCGGGCGACGGTGGCCTCGATCGTCTCGGCCAGCGCGGCGAGACCGGCCCCGCCCTGCATGATCACCTTGCGCCCGAGCAGGTCCAGGCCGTGGATGCCGTGGGCGCCTTCGTGGATCGGGTTGAGCCGGTTGTCCCGGTAGTACTGCTCGACGTCGAATTCGCGGGTGTAACCGTATCCGCCGTGGACCTGGATCGCGAGGCTGTTCGCCTCGAGACACCACTGGGAGGGCCAGCTCTTCGCGATCGGGGTGAGTACCTCGAGCAACAGGTTCAGCCGGTCGCGTTCGGCGGGGTCGGTCGTGGTGGCCGCCTCGTCGACGAGGGTGCTGCAATACAACCCGAACGCGAGAGCGCCTTCGACGTAGGACTTCTGGGCGAGCAGCATCCGACGCACGTCGGCGTGTTCGATGATCGGGACCGGTTTGGTCGACGGATCCTTGTGGTCGACGGGTCGGCCCTGCGTACGCACCTTCGCGTAGTCGAGGGAGGCCCGGTACCCGGCGTAACCCAGTGCGGTGGCGAGGAATCCGACGCCGATGCGCGCTTCGTTCATCATGTGGAACATGTAGGACAGGCCGCGGTGTTCGTCGCCGACGAGGTAGCCGACAGCGCCGGGAGCGGAGCGAGCGGGCTGATCGTCCACAGCGCCGGGAGCGGAGCGGGCGGGCTGATCGTCCACAGCGCCGGGAGCCGTCTGGGTGGAGTCGACGGGGAAGGTGCCGTCGCCGAAGTTGAGCAGGGTGTTGGTGGTGGCGCGGTTGCCCATCTTGTGGTTGAGGCCGACGAGCGCGACGTCGTTGCGTGTTCCGTCGGCGAGGTATTTGGGCACGATGAACAGCGAGATGCCCTTGACGCCGGGGCCGCCGCCGGGGATCTTCGCCAGGACGAGATGGACGATGTTCTCGGTGAGTTCGTGGTCTCCGCCCGAGATCCACATCTTGGTGCCGGTGATGCGGTAGGTGCCGTCGCCGGCGGGTTCGGCCTTGGTGGTGATGTCGGCCAGCGACGAGCCGGCCTGTGGCTCGGACAGACACATCGTGCCGGAGAAGCGGCCTTCGACGAGGGGACGGACCCAGGTGTCGCGCTGCTCGGGGGTGGCGTACTCGGCCAGCAGGTTCGCGTTGCCGACGGTGAGGAAGTTGTACGACGACATCGCGGCGTTGGCGGCCTGGAACCACACGGCGGAGGCCTGGCGGATGACGGTGGGCAGTTGCATGCCGCCGAGTTCGTCGTCGAAGGAGGCCGAGATGAGACCGGCCTTGCGGTACTCGGTGAGGCCGGCGACGATCTCGTCGGGCAGGACGACCTTGCCGTCGTCGCCGATGTAGGGCTCGTTGGCGTCGCCGATCTTGTTGGCGGGTGCGAAGCACTTCGTCGCGATGTCGGCGCTGAGTTCGAGCACGGCGTCGAAGGTCTCCCGCGAGTGTGCCGAGAAGCGCTCCCGCGAGGTCAGCGCCTCGACATCGAGCCATTCGTAGAGCAGGAACTCGAGGTCCCGCCGGGACATGGGTGTGGTCATCGCACTTCCTCGTCGGTCAGGTGGGCGGACGCTGGTACGCGGATGTCCGTCGCCCGTCCATCATGCCCCGGCACGCCGCGCCCGCGTGCGAGACCCCGGCCCGTTCGTCACACGGTGCGGCAGGGCGTACGTCTCACTATGAGACGACGACGAACCCGCCCGGTGCGATGCGCGCACTGGGCGGGTACGGGGGAGGAGCTGCTAGAGCTCGGTGTCGGGGGTGGCGAACGACCCGGACGGAAGCAGCGGATCGTTGAGACGCTGGGCGTACTGGTCGAAGTAGATTCGCGCGATCAGCTCGCGCCGGCTGCGGACGCCGGCCTTGTCGAAGATCGATTTGAGGTGGTCCTGCACGGTGTAGGCGGAAACGTGCAGGGCGGTGGCGATGTCCTTGGTGGCCACGCTCTGCAGCACCATCTGGGTGACGTCGCGTTCACGGGCCGTGAGCCCGAACGCCTCGACGACCAGCGGGATGATCTCGGGCGGGCGGGCCTCCTCGATGGTCACCACGACCTCGCCGACCCGGCCGTCGGCCGACGACAGCGGCGACGCGTGGATGACGAGCCACATGCCCGACGCCCCGCGCACCCGGAGGCGCGGCGGGACGGAGGACTCACCCGAGCCGTAACGGCGTGCGGCTCCGATCAGGCCGTAGATCGGGTTCATCACCGCCGCGCCGTTCGGACCGGACGCGAGGTCGGCGATGCGCTCCTGGCTGCCTGCGCTCATCTGCACGATCTCGTTGCTGCGGTCGATGATCAGCACCGCCGGGCCGTGGCCGGTCGGCGGTGGCGGACTCGGCGCGTCGACGGCGGCCGGGGCGGCGGCACTCGCCCCGCCGGCGACCACACTGCTCAGCAACCCCACGCGCACGCCGTAGGCGAGAGTGCGCGACAGCGAACCCAGGAAGTCGATCTCGTCGGCGTCGAAGGGCCGGCATCCGGCCCCGCTGCGGAACATCGCGATCCCGGCCCACGCCCGGTCCCCGTCACGCAGCACCAAGCGGGCCTCGTCGTGGAAGCAGTATTCGGGAATCATCAACTGCGACATCCGATTGGACCGTTCGGTGGCGCCCCGGTTGAGGAGGTTGAGTCCGACCGCATCGCGTTTGGCGGCCACCATCTCGCGGTAGGCCGTCGGCTCGACCTGCCCGTATTCGAGGAGACCCCAGTCCGGGTCCCGGTGATCCTCGCCGAGCAGTGATCCGTACTTGCGGGCGCTGGTGAGCAGGACGGTGTTGGGATCGAAGGTGCCGATGCAGACCGCGTCGACGGGCACCGCGCGGCTCAGGGAGGCGACGGTCTCGGCGAAGAAGTCGTCGAGACCGAGGCCGGCGTGGGCCACGACCTCGATGTCGCGGCGCACACGCTCGGCGGTCAGACTCGATGTCATTCGACAATTGTGGGCATGAGCTGCACGGATGTCTATCCCACAATAGTGGGGTCCCCCGGACGGAGGACACCGGCCGGATCGTGGCGTCGTCGGATGGTCTCGAGGCGCGTCCGCTGGTCGGTCGACCACAGCGCGTCGCGTTCGGTTGCCGTCCGCCCGGAGAAGTTGAGCAGCGCTCCACAGGAGTGGGCGGCCACCGCGTCGGTGACGGCCGCGAGATGCTCACCGACCTGTTCGCCCAGCGGGCCGGCGGGTACGCCGATGGCGAGGACGGAGAACGCGCCATCGCGTCCCACGACGGCGTTGGGTACGCGCTGCGGCGACCGCAACCGGCCACCCAGGAGACGGACCTCGACGATGGCCAGCGGGCTCGCGACCTGCGGCCCGGCTACCGCGAGCAGGGCATCCACGGCAGATGCCGGAAAATCGGCGAGTACGCAGCCGCGTTCGGCGCTCGGCATCGGCCCGGGCGGGTCCATATGTACCGCGTCGAGCGCAGCCGTCGGGAGGACGTCGATGTTCTCCAGGAGGATCGGACCCGCCGACCGCATCGGTGCGAGCAACGCGGCGGCGGTGGCCGGGTCCCCGGTGTGGGTGTAGCGGACGTGCACGGCGAGCTGACCCTGCAGGGGCGGGGGCAGGTTGGGGTCCGGCGGGAGGCGGAGGATCGCCACCGAGGTCCCGGCCTCCTCGGGCAGGGAGGGCGCCCATTCGCGCCAGGCGTGCAGGACGTCGGCGGCCGCCGAGCCGGCGAAGAAGATCCCGCCGCCATAGACCGTGGGCAGATCGAAGAGCTCGAACTCGAGCGCGGTGACGATGCCGAAGCCGTCCCGTCCGCCGAGCAGTGCCCAGAACAGGTCCGAACCCGCGGATGCGTCGACCGTGCGGACGAGACCATCGGCGGTGACGAGTTCGATCGACCGGACATGATCGGCGGCATAACCGAACTGACGACCCAACGGACTCAGCCCGCCGCCGAGTGTGTACCCGACGACACCCACCGACGACGACGAGCCGACGAGCCCGGTGAGGCCGTGCGGAGCGGTCGCGGCGACCACATCGCGCCACCGCGCACCGGCTTCGACGCGCGCGGTCCTGGTCACCGGATCGACACTCACCCCCGCCATCCGGGACGTGGTGACGACGACCGTGCCGCGCCCCTCGATCGGCGATCCGTGCCCGGTCGCCCGCGCACCGACCCGCATCCCGTTCGAGCGCGCATATCGCACGGCGGCGGCGACGTCGGCAGCGTTCGTCGCCCCGACGACCACGTCAGCGGCGGGTATCGCCGCGAGGTTGAAGCCGGTCAGTTCGGCGGTGTAGCCCTCGTCGGCCGGGGTCAGAACGGGACCGCTGACCGCGGAGAGCAGGGCGTCGAAGTCGGTGAAGTCGATGGGTTCGGAGGTGATGGACACGATGCTTCCTTCGTAATGATCTGGGGATGAACGGGTTCGAGCGTCGGTGCTGCTGTGGTGGGCCGCCGGACTCGGCAGCTCCATGGGACTCAGAGTGGCCGACGCCCTTTTGTTCCCGCCATCCCTCGAACGCGGGAAATGCTCGTGCCAGAGTTCTGGGTTCGTGTGCGTCCCAGAAGTCTGGGGGGGCGTCAGTCGACCCGACCCCCGCTGGTTGAGCCGGCACCGAGCGGAGCCGCCGGGCCGAGCAAGCGACGAAGGAGCGCGTCGAGGTCGAGGCGCCGAGTCGAAGCCACTTGGTGACCCGACGCCGCTGCACAACCCCTGCGGACCCAGCCCCACACGCCCGGCGGGTTGCGGATGCGCCCCGGGGGAGCGAGTTCGCGGGATCTTCAGTCCACTTCAGACTCGCAACTTTTCACCCAGAATCCGTAACAGATGTGACTGAAGTTCACCTCTGTCAACGATTCACGCACAATCAACGCGAATCGACGCACACTCGACGAAAAACGCTGCACAGTCGACAGTTTCGAGATTTCTGAGCCTGTGGAAACTCCTCGTAGTCGAACGAATGTTCCGGTACCTTGGAGTCATGCCAGAGCTCACCACGCTCCTCGATCAACTCATCGAGACCACCCCACCCACCGACGACCCGACGGGCAGAGCAACATTCGACGCCCTCGACACGTGGCGCCTGATCCGCAACCTTGCCGATCATCAGATCGTCGCGCACGCAGCGCAACTCGACGAACTCGGTGTCGCACAGGAGGCCGGTAGCACCACCAAGAAACTGCTGATCGAGTCAGGCCACGCACCGGCCGCCGCGCACCGCACCATGCGAAGCGTCGATGCGTTGCCGGGGTTGCCTGCGCTGTCTCGTCATGCCGCTGACGGGCGGCTGTCCGGCGAGGTCGTCGATGCCATCGTCCGCGGCATGAACGAGATCGAAAAACGGTGTGGTGACGCTCTTTCCGAGGGAGAACGCTCCCGGTATGAGATCGAACTCATCGCCCAAGCACTATCCGGTGCTACGCCGACCGAAGTGCTCAAGCATGCTCACGCCATCAGCAACGCCCTCGCCGACGCCTCTGACGCCGGAACCCCAGCGTCGGACGATGCACGCTTGAACTCGGTGAACGCGCACACCACCGACGACGGCCGCGTCGAAGTCCGCGCCGACCTCACCCAGGTCGTGGGTGAGAAGTTCCTGGCTATGATCGACGAACGGTCCTGCCCACGGCCCGAACCCGACGGCGCCGAGGACCGTCGCACCGCCGAGCAACGCCGCGCCGACGCCTTCGAACTGATCCTCGACCAAGCCGCGATCGGCGCGAGCATCGACACCGTCGGAAGCCCACGCACCCAGTTGATGCTGACGATCCCCGCGACCGGAGACCTGGCGACGCTGCCGTGGACCGGATCGGTCAGCCAAGTGACGGCGAAACAGGTCTCCTGCGACGGATCCCTGACCGAGATCATCCTCGACCGTGAGGGCGTGCCGCTGCAGATGGGCCACACCCACCGCTTGTATCCGGCACACCTCCGCAGAGCAATCATCGTCCGCGACACCTGCTGCATCAAATGTGGTGCGCCGCCGTCTCATACGCAGGTGCATCACATCAAGTCGTGGGCAGACGGCGGCGCCACCGACCTCGACAACGGCTGCCTGCTCTGCCAACGCTGCCACACCCAGGTCCACCACCATGGCTGGGACATCGTGATGGGATTCGACCGTCATCCCTGGCTCGTCCCACCCGCGATCATCGACCCGCAACGTCGACCACTACCCGCTTACAACCGACGCACCATGCGACTCGACGACGCCGCCTGACCGGCCCTCCGTCACACTTTCGCGTAGCACCTTCTGCACCCGGACCGTACCCGGGACCGCGTCCGTCCCTTGACAACTCCACAGTGCTGCCCCTCCGTACTCCGTTACCGCAGCGGATCACCGTCGCGGGAACGGGGTGTCGGACGAACACGCAACGCCCCCGTTCGGCAGCAATCGGGCCCTCGAGCCACACTCCGCGGAACTTTCGGGGCGTGCCCTGGCTGAGTCCGTCGTCGACCACCGATGAGGGAGCACTGCGACGGGCCGGGGCGCGGTTGAACCGCTCGACCGCGACGGTCGAGCAGCGGGCGCCCGCCACCATGGATGGGGTGAGACCGGTACGACAGATCAGCCAGTGCCCCCGCCGATCGCCTACATCTACACCCTCGCGTTCATCGGTGGGGATCTCGGAGTGCAACGGACTGGAGTGCACCGGACAGGAGTGGTCGACGACGGCATGGTCGTCGGCGGCGTTGTGAGGTAGCGATCTCTGCGTAATGCCGTTACCGGGTCGGTGCTTTCGCGATCTCACCGGGCAGAGCAACTGGGTACTGCTCGGCGTTGCCTGATGACGAACGCGCCGTAGGTCAGTCCGCCAACGCTCGGTACGTCGCCGCCTCGAAGTCGCGGTACCCGTCGATCGATGCGGGGTCGACGAAGGGGAAGATCTGGGTGGCCCAGAAGCCGCCGATCCGGGTGTGGGGATCGATCCAGTAGTAGAGGTTGGCCAGCCCGGCCCACGACTGCGAACCCGCCTTGCGGCCGGTGGGGGTGTCGGTGTCGTTCACCATGAACGGATACGACCAGGATTTCGGTGTCCCCGGATCGAATTCGACATCGTGGCTCAGCGGCGGGATCACTCCGGGCAGCCGTCGCACCGCGAGATCGCCGATCTGGTTGCGCAACGCCGTGGTGACGGTCTCCGGGCGCAGGATCTGTTGACCGCGGTCGGAGCGGCCTTCGCGCAACCACATTCGCAGGAAGGTCAGATAGTCGGGGACGGTGGACCAGAGGCCCTGCCCGCCCATGTCGATCTCGGGATCGGCAGGCTGTTCCCAGCGGTGGTTGGGGACGAGCTCGCCCCGCTTGCGCATGTGCAGGACCGCTCGCCGACGCCGGGCGCCGTCGGACAGCGCAAATCCGGTGTCGGACATGCCGAGTGGGTCGAGGACCCGCTCGGCCATCACCTCGCGGAGACGGCGTCCGGTGACGGCCTCGATGACCTGGCCGGCCCAGTCCATCCCGGAGCCGTACTCCCACTCCGTGCCGGGATCGAACAGCAGCGGGGTTCGCAACGAGGCCCTCGTGGCCGTGGCGACGGCGGGCACACCGTGGTCCGCGGTCAGTCGACGGTAGGTCTCGTTGAAGAAGTCGTAACCGAAACCGGCGGTGTGCGTGAGCAATTGGTGGGTCGTGACGTCGGAGGCGGGTGGCCGCAGACGCGGCCGCCCGTCGTCGTCGAAGCCCTCGATCACCTGCAGTTCGCCGAGCGCCGGGACGTAAGTGCGGGCCGGTGCGTGCAGGTCCAAGGCGCCCTCCTCGACGAGCTGCAGCGCGACCGTCGCGGTCACCGCCTTTGTCGCCGAGAACAGGGCGAAGACGGAGTCGACGGTCATCGGCTGCTCGTCGTCGAGCGCACGCACCCCGGCGGCACCGAGGAAGACCGTCTCCTCGTCGGTCGTGACGCCCGCGACCACACCTGGCACCCGAGGTGCGCCCTCGGTCCGGGCGGTCAGGATCGGGGTCACCTCCTCGGCGAGGCGTTCGGCACGGACTGGTCCCGCAGAGCTCATGGAATGGTCCCTCCTGATCGAAGTGGAACGTGACCGGCCCCGACGAACGTCCGGAGTCGGTCGATGGCGAGGGTGAGGTCGTCGGTGGATGCGGCATAGGACAGACGGACATACCGGTCCGCGCCCGCGACCCCGAAGTCGTGGCCCGGGGTCAGGGCGACACGGGCTTCGGCGAGCGCCCGGTCGCAGAACTCGGCCGACGTCAGGCCCGTGGAGCCGACGTCGAGGTAGACGTAGAACGCGCCGTCGGGGATGACCGGCACGTCGAGTCCGATGTCCGCGAGCCCGTCCACGACGAGTTGCCGGCGTCGCGCGAACTCACGACGGTTCTGTTCGGCCACCGCCAGGGAATCCGGCGTGAAGCAGGCCAGCGCCGCGTACTGCGACGGCGTGGGCGGGCACACGTAGAAGTTCTGCGCCAGCCGCTCCAGCACCCCCACGAGTTCCGCGGGCACGATGCACCATCCCAGCCGCCAACCCGTCATCCCGAAGTACTTGGAGAAGCTGTTGATCACCACCGTCTCCGCGACGCCCGGCGAATCGGCGGCCAGGATGCTGCGCGGCGGCCGACCGTCCGGTCCGGGGTCGGACAGGCCGAGGTAGATCTCGTCGACGATCGACCAGCCGTCCCGGGCCGCCGCGAGCTCGCACATGGCGACGAGTTCCTCACCCGGCATCGAGGTGCCGGTCGGGTTCGACGGGGTCGCCACGATGACGCCGCGGGTCGCGTCCGTCCACGCGTCGTCGATTTCGGCGGCGGTGACCTGGAACCGGTTGGCGGGGCTGGTCGGCAGGAGCCGGACCTGTGCGCCGAAGGCGTGCGCGAACTGGCGGTTGCACGGATAGGACGGGTCTCCGATGAGGACTTCGTCGCCCGGGTCGATCAGTGCCGCGCAGGCCATCAGGAGTGCCGCCGACGCGCCGGCGGTGACCGCCACCCGCGCGGGATCCACCGACGCCCCGAAATGGTGGCCGTAGAAGTCTGCGATCGCCTCGCGCAACTCCGGGAGGCCGAGGGCACCGGTGTAGGCGAGGGGACGGCTGGTCGCCTCGCGGGCGGCGGCGAGGACCGCCGGCGGTGCCCCGAAATCGGGTTCGCCGATGTTCAGCTTGACGACGGAATGACCAGCCGCCTCGAGTTCGGCGGCGCGCTTCGCGAACTCCATCGCCTGGAACGGGGCGATCCCTTCGGCACGTCGGGAGATCCTCATGGGTGACATTGTGCGCGTCGGGATATCTGGCACCCGACCCCACCTCTCCGGCGGCGACGCGCACCGGCAGGCAGGATGTGGGGGTGCCCATTCCCGAATTCATCCGCGATCTGCGTGCCCAGGTCGGTACCCGCGAACTCTGGTTGTCCGGCGTCAGCGTCGTCGTCTGCGACGACGCCGGGCGGGTGCTCCTCACGCGCCGCGTCGACAACGGACAGTGGGCCGTCGTGTCCGGCGTCCTCGAACCGGGAGAGGAGCCGGCGCGGGCGGCCCTGCGCGAGGTCCGCGAAGAAACCGATGTCAGCGCCGAAATCATCCGACTGACCAGCATCGACGTCACGCCGCTGATCACCTACCCGAACGGCGACCGGACACGCTATCTCGACGTCTGCTTCCTCGCGCGCCACGTCGACGGCGATCCCCGGGCCGCCGACGACGAGAACTCCGACGTCGCGTGGTTCGCGCCCGACGCATTGCCGTCCGACCTGACCGACACGTCGGCACTGCGGATCGAGAAGGCGCTGGCCGGCAACGCCGAGGCGTGGTTCCGACGGTAGGGGTTCCAGCGGTAGGGGGTCCCTCAGGGAAGTCCCTGAAGTTCGCCCCAGAAGTGCCGCCGAGCATCGCTTTCCGGCTTCGGCGGGCGCAGACTGGGCTCATGACCACATCGACGAACAACACCACCGGCATGACCTTCTGGAAGGTCCTGGGCGTCATCGCGGTCGCGCTGATCGCACTGGCCGTCCTCGGCCCGCTACTCGAGGGACTCTTCTGGATCGCCCTCGTCGCACTCGCCCTCTACGGCGGCTACATGCTGTTCCGTTCGAACAAGAAGAACACGCCCCCGACCACCTACTGACCGGGCGTCACCCGCCGAACAGCAGCCAGAGCCCGAGGAACGTGTAGAAGACCATCAGCACCATCATGGTGAGCTGCCCGGTCAGCTGATGCCGGCGGGGCAGGAGACGCAACGATGCGTCGTGCGCCGCGGCCACTCCCAACAGGTGGCCGCCGAGTACGAACGCCACCTTCAGGGTCACCGTGACCGTCGGGTGGTCACTCATCACGTACACCGGATGAGCATCGCTGAGCCACAACACATTCCATCCCCTCCCCAGCGGATCGCCGAGCGCGAGGACGGCTTCCTGTCCCTGTTCGACGAGTGACTGCAGATAGTGGGCGAGGATGTAACCGATCACGATCGGGACGAGCGAGTGCGCCATCAGGCCGGGGAGGCGGCGCCGAAGGTCCGGTTGCACACCGCCGACCGCGCGGGCGGCCGTCCAGAACGTCACCGCGACGACGCCGATGAACACCAGCAGTCCGGCGGTCGAGTACACGGTGGCGGCCGCCCGGCTGTCACCGGCACCGTCGGCGACGAGGTCCTGCCAGAACGCGATCGCCGAAAAGTTGTCGAAAGCGGTGGAGCCGAGCAGGATCGCGAGAACGGTGACGGTACCCGGGAGCACCGGGAGCGTGGGCAGCGAGTTCATCGGACTGCGGAGGATCACCCGGCCGGCGCTGTTGCGCGCGAACGGGGACAGGCGCGAGGCCACGGTGCTGTACACCGCGAACGGGTCGGCGTCCACGGTCCACCGCAACCCGAAGACCACGCCACCGACGAGGGTGATGACCAGGTAGCAGAGAAGCCAGATCCGCACCGACGACATAGAACTCGGGTCGGGCGACGCCAATTCGAGCCAGACGAAGGCGAACAGGCCCAACGCCGCGGGCCACCAGCCCAGCCGACGCGGATACTCCCGCAGGCCGACGACCCGCGGGCCCCCGACACCTCGGGCGGCCCGCAGCAGGGTGCGGACCGGGGACAGCAGTCGCCACACCGGTCCGAGGAGTACCGACAGCACGGTCATGCCGACCCAGAGCAGCACATAGAACGCGCCCGGTAGGGGGTTCTCGTCGTTGTCGGGGCCGACGGCGGCCACGATCAGCCATGCGGTGAGAACCACTGCGGCGCCGCTGATCACGCCGCGCACCCACCGGTTGTCGACGGCCGCCGTCACCCATGCCGGGAGTTCTCGGCCGGCGTCCGGCCGACCTAATCGTGGTGTACGCCAAGCGAACGCGATGACCGCGAACGAGATGGTCAGCGCCCAGGCGCCGCCGATCAACACCGCGGTCAGCGGGACGGGCAGGTACTCCGAACCACCCAGTCCGTGGGCGAGCAGAACGTCAGTCGGCCTCGCGGGCGGGGTCATCGGCCTCGTTTCGGGTCGGGGGATCGGTGGGATCGGGATCGCCGCCTGCCGGCTCGGCGGCAGTGCGGCCGGCCTCGCCTGGGCGGCCTGCCGCGTCGTCCTCGTCGTCCTCGTCGTCCTCGTCGTCCCCGCGTCGACGGTCGATGATCGCGATCGCGACGATGACGCCCACCACCAGGAACGCGGGGATCACGGCCGGCAGCGCCAGCACCAGCGGGTGCGTCGCCAGGTGGTGGACGCCGGGGTCGGCAGCGAGAGCGATCACGGCTGCGGCTGGAGTTCAGGCTCCCGCGCGCCCGATGTCGCCTCCCGGGCGTTCACCCGGCCGGCTCCCCACGACAGCGCCGCGATGAGCAGCAGCGAACACACGAGCACCACCAGGGAGGCGGCGCCGAACAGCCACGACGGGTAGTCGAAGGTGCGCTCGCGCTGCAGGATCGATATCTCCGCGACGAACGGTTTCGTCGACGTCAGCTGAGCCGGCTCGCCCTCCGCGCCGATCGCCGGGTCGGCCGGCAGATACACCGGCACGCCCGCCATCGTGGTGCCGTCCTGTACGCGCAGGATGGTCTTCCATGATCCCGACACCGGCATCGGTTCGGTGGACCGGAAGTGGTTGGGGCCGACGCGCTCGAGCCGGTCGATGACGATGCCGCGGTCATTGTCGATCCCGCCCTGCCACGACATCAGCGTGACCCACTCGGGGTCGTCGCTGAGCGCGTCGGCCGGGTCGAGGAAGACCTCGGCCGTCACGTTCTCGTCGGCAGCCTCGTTCGGCCCGGCCGGGGTGAGGACGACGCGCGCGGTGACATCCGCGGGGACCGAGACCCGTAGACCGTTGGCAACGGCCCCGCCGATCACCAGGACGGAGAGCACGACCGCGGTGATGCTGACCCAACGGGTCGGGAGCCGCTCGCCGACGCTGACGAGACCCAGCAGCCCGCCGCACACACCGGCCGCGATGCCCACGGGGATCGCCATCGCCAACGCCTCGCCCCACATGCCGGTGACCCACGGGAACGGGTAGGCCGCGGCGATCCACCAGGACTCGATCCAGAGACCGAGGGTCGCGACTCCGAGCCCGGCCACCGCGCCGAAGAGCACGCGGCGCTTGAGCAGCGGGGTCAGCGCGAGCAGTTCGATGACCACGGCCGCGCCCAGGTAGAGCGGGAAGACGTTGATCGGCGCACCCAGCGCCGGACCCACGACGACCGCGACGACACCACGCAGCAGGATCGCGAAGACGGCCGCGACGAGCGCGGCGCCCGGCCCGAGACAGATCCGCGCGGCGACGAGGGCGAACGCCCCGGCCCCGGCGATCATCATCGGCTGCAGCACGAGCCGGAACTGCTCGACGCCGAAGTCGTACTCGATCTGGAACACCGACATGCCGATCACGAGCCCGCCGAAGGCCAGGCAGCGCACGAGCCACTGGCTCCGGCCGTCGTCCGGGGCGTCGGGACCCATCGCGGCCCGGCCCTCACGATCGAGGATCACGACGGCGATGAGCGACAGGCCCGCGCCGCCGATGAGCATCAGGTGGGTCGGGCCCCAGAGGGTGACGTCCTGGCCGAAGATCCGATGCCAGACGTCGTCGAGCGGGAACCCCAGCAGTGCGTAGAAACCGCAGCCTGCCAACAGGATTCCGCCCACCGGTGCGTACCAGTGACGCGTGATCCGGATCGCCGAGCGGCCGGGCTTGTCGAAGGGGAGGAACACCGACAGCATGCCGGAGATGAACAGCAGGAACAGGCCGACCAGGATGAAGTAGTGCGCCGGGTTCGCCAGCGGCCCCTCGTCGCGACCGTCGCCGATGTGCAGGCTCACGTCCCAGAGGAAGCCGAACAGCGCGCAGATGATCGTGCTGGTGAACAGGAAGATCGGCAGCGCCGCCCACGGTGGGCGGTTCACCCGGCGCGCGGCCCATTCGGACAGCGTGGTCAGCCACGTGATCTTGCGCGTGCGATGCAGATAACCGATCCAGAGCAGTCCGACCGACACGACGGCCGCCACCGCCGACATCAGGAAGACCTGGTCGAGTGCCGCTCCACCACCCTCGGCGGCGAGATGGACGCACGTGACATCGCTTGTTGACATGGTCGAAGTATGCACAACCGCACCCGGGTCCCGGAAGTGCATTGGGCAAAACGGCGATCACGCGCGGTGAACGGCCCGCTCAGCTCATCCGACGGGGACGCACGACGACGTCGTGCAGATCTCCTCCGGCAGCTCGATCCCCGGGAGTCCGGGGATGTCGGGCAGGCCCGGGATGCTCGGCAATCCGGGCGCCGCCGGGGTCTCCGATTCCGGGGCCGGTGCCGTTGCCGCTCCGCCCGGCACGGTTACCCGCAGCGGTGCGGCGACCGTCGGGGTCGTCCCTGTCACCGGCGGGTTGGTGCCCCAGAACTCCTCGGCTGCCCCGGTGCCCGGTGGCAGCGTGATCGTGGTGCATCCCCAGTAGATGTCGTACGTGCCGTCCGGGATCGTCGTCGTCCCACTGGGTGTCGGCGGCGTGCCCTGAGAGATTCGCAGCGGCAACGACTTCGACGAGCCGGGGGAGATGAGCGCACCGAGCTCCTCCGGTGTCTGGTATCCGAAGACGACATTGGTCGGGGCTCCGCCGGCCGGGACGCCGACGATCTCGCAGCCGATGCGTTTCGCGGCGTTGTTCGTCACCGTCAGGGTGACGTTGTTGCCGGACACCGAGGGTGTCGCGGTCACATCGCTCGGCGCTGCGGTGGCGACGGGCGCGAGGGCGGCTCCGAATGCCGCTGCGGCGCACACCGCCAGGCCGACGGTGGCTGTCCGGACTCGGTTGCTCATACGGGTGTCCTTCCACATGGGTTTTCAGTACCGACCAGGAAAAGCAAGTCGCACGGTCGTCGAAAATATGCGGGATTTCGCATCCCGTTCGATTCTCGTCAACGATTGTCAAGTCGTTCTCACCTGACTCTGAATCACACGACCGAATCGACAGAAATATCCGGTCAATGCTCGACCCGGTCATTCTTACAGATATGGGTAATGCCCGCAGAATGAGGGTGGAAAAGACATTCGGCGTCGGATTCGCAGGTTCGAGAGGCCGGGCGGCCGTCGCGGCGCCACCGAACACCCGGTGGCCTACGCGTCGGCTCGGTAATCTACTCGCGACGCAGGACGCCCGAACAGCAGGGCGACCGAACAGACCGGGGACGCCATGCCGACGGTGATCGCGACCATCAGTCTCAAGGGCGGGGTCGGGAAAACCACGCTCACGGGAGGCCTCGCCGACTTCCTCGCCGGCGTCTTCGGCAAGAAGGTGCTGCTCGTCGACCTGGACGCCCAGACCAACCTGACGACGATGATGATCGGGCAGGAACACTGGCTGACGTGCAACGCCCGGCGGCACACCGTCGCGACACTCTTCACCGACCTGCTCGACGGCACGGAATCGTTCGACCTCGAGGGCAGCGTGCAGCGCGATGTCTCGACCGTGGCCGGGCTCACCGGGATCGACCTGCTGCCGTCGTCCCTGGACCTCATCGAACTGGCCGAGGAGCTCAGTGCTCACCGGGTTGCTGCGGACGACCATCTGGCGGCCGTGGAGGTACTGACGAACGCGTTGGCCCCGATCGCCGGGCAATACGACTACATCCTCGTCGACTGCCCGCCCAACGTCGGACCGTTCAGCCTCAACGGGCTGGCGATGGCCGCCGCATATCTGATCCCGACCATCCCGGATGTCCTGTCCACATATGCGATTCCGCACATCCAGCGTCAGGTCGCCGATTTCGGCACCGAATTGGGGCGGGAAATCGTCGAATTGGGGGTCGTGATCACCAAGTACCGGGCGGCGTCGACGCTCCATCAGGACACGGTGCGGCGACTGAGACGGGACACCTCGATCCAGAACGTCCTCCCGACCTATCTGCACGAGGGCAACGCGATCGGTGCCGCCGCCGACTTCGCAACCTGGCCGAGCCTGCATGCGAAGTACGGCTACCACGGCCACTACGAACAGTTCCGCGATCTGACCCGCGCCGTGATGGTCGAGGCCGACGCCAAACTCGCTCGGGCCGAACTCGCTCGGGCCGAACTCTCGGGGGCGGTTCCGAGTTCCCGCGGCCCATTCGATCGACCGACGCCGAACCGCAGCTCAGGCGTCTAAGTTCGTCTCAGCCGCCGACCGGTGGCGCCTCGTTCGACTCCTCAGGAGCTCCCATCATGCGCAAAGTGCACATCACCTCGGTTCTCGGCGCCGCAGCACTGGCCGTCGCCCTCACGGCGTGCGGTTCCGATGACTCGGCGTCGGGTGGCACCGACGCGGAGGCCACCGTGACCGTCGACGGTCAGGAACTGGAACTGGCGGACAAGACGGTCGGGTGCACCGACGCCGCGGGCAAGGTGACCATCGGGATCGGATCGGGTGGGGGCTCGGGTATCGGCGTCGTCCTGACGTCGGGTGACTCGCCCGAGGTGGAGTCCGTGGGGCTGGGCTCGCTCGACGGTGTGGTGCTGGCCTATCAGAAGGGTGCCGGCGGCGGCAGCGGCGAGGTCACCAAGGACGGGGACACCTACACGGTCACCGGTGACGCATCCGGGATCGATCCCGCCAATCCGACCGAGCCCGTGACCAAGTCCTACGAGATCAAGGTGACCTGCCCCTGATCCCGTTTCCCCGCTTGGTCTCGGTCCGGTGACCGGTCCGGTCTCGATGTGTACACATTTTCCGCGGACACTGTTTGACGCTCTGTCAGTCTGGGTACGTTCCGATTTGTAGCGATTCGAGAGGTCTTCGCGATCTCTAACGATTTGCACAACGGATCACGACGACCATAGGAGGCAGACATGCTGGGAATTGGCATCATCGCGTGGATCATCATCGGCGGCCTGGCCGGCTGGATCGCCAGCAAGATCATGAAGACAGATGCGCAGCAGGGCATCATCCTCAACATCGTCGTCGGTGTCATCGGCGGCCTTCTCGGCGGCTGGCTGCTGACGTTGTTCGGCGTCGACGTCGAGGGCGGGGGCTGGATCTTCAGCTTCATCACCTGCCTGGCGGGCGCATGCATCCTGCTGTTCCTCGTGAAGCTGGTGACCGGCCGCGGTCGTACCCGCGTCTGAGGTCCACCGGATTCGTCCGACTCAACTCCGCCCCGGCTCGACGTTCGCATCGAACGTCGGGCCGGGGCGGAGTCGTGTCTCGGCCGTGTCCGGTGCGCGCATGTGCGTACGTTGGATTGGGTACGAGAGTGGCGACCGCACAAGTGAGCAACCGAAAGTGAGCATCCAGTGACTCGAGTGGCGATCATCGGCGGACACGGCAAGATAGCGCTGCGGCTGGCGCGGATTCTGTCGGAACGCGGCGACGAGGTGACCTCGATCATCCGCAATCCCGAACACGCCGAAGACGTCGCGGACACCGGGGCCGTTCCCGTGGTCGCCGACGTCGAGACCCTCGACACCACCGGCATCGCCACCGCGATCTCCGGCCACGACGCGGTGGTGTGGACCGCGGGGGCCGGCGGCGGCGATCCGAAGCGGACGTACGCCGTGGACCGCGATGCCGCGATCCGGTCCATGGACGCCGCCGTGCGGGCCGGAGTCCGCAGGTACGTGATGGTGTCCTACTTCGGCGCCGGACCCGATCACGGTGTGCCCGAGGACAACTCTTTCCACGCCTACGCCGAGGCCAAGGCGGCTGCGGACACGTACCTGAAGTCCACGGAACTCGACTGGACGATCCTCGGACCCAGCAAGCTGACCGACGAGAACGGCACCGGCAGCATCACGCTCGGCGGCGACCGGGTCGAGGGTGACCAGGTCAGCCGGGACAACGTCGCCCAGGTCGCGGCGGCCGTTCTCGACCATCCGGCGGCGGTGCACGAGGTGATCGAGTTCAACGACGGCGACACCCCGATCCTCGATGCCTTCCCACGGTCCTGAGGAGCCGGATTCCCCTCTTGCCGCCGTTATCGCGGCTTGTCGCGCGATCGTCGGCGACGCGCATGTCCTCACCGACCCGGACGCCACGGCAGGGTTCCTGACCGACTGGACCGGGCGGTATCGCGGAGCGGCGGAGGCGGTGGTCCGGCCCCGCACCACCGACGAGGTCTCGCGCGTGCTCACCGAATGCGACCGGTCGGGCATCCGGGTCTGCGCGCAGGGCGGCAACACCGGACTCGTCGGCGGCTCGGTGCCACCGGCCGCCGCCGTCGGCGAGCGCTGGATCGTGCTGTCGACGGTGCGGATGACCGACATCGACGAGGTGGACACCGTCGGTCGTTGTGTCGGCGCCCAGGCCGGCGCGACCGTCGAATCCATCGACCTCCGCGCCGCGGCGCACGGCCTGTCGTTCGGTATCGACCTCGCCTCCCGCCAGAGCGCGACCGCGGGCGGGGTCGTGTCGACCAATGCCGGTGGGACGCGGATGATCCGGCGGGGCAACGCGAGGTCGCAGATCGCGGGGATCGAGGCCGTCCTGGCCGACGGCCGCGTGCTCCGCCGGTGGACATCCCTCGTCAAAGACAATGTGGGATACGACCTTCCAGCCCTCCTGGCCGGTAGCGAGGGAACCCTCGCGGTGATCACCCGGGTCCTGTTCCGACTCGTCGCGCCGCCCTCGGCCGCGACCGTCGCGGTCGCCTCGATCGAGCGCGTCGAGAACGCCATCGGGCTGATCGGCGCCGCGTCGGCGGCGGGACTGACCGTCGAGGCCGCCGAACTGATGACCGAGGCCGGGGTTGCGCTCGTCGCCGAGTACGGCCACCGGCGCCCGACGACGACGCCGGGACCGTTCTATGTCCTTCTCGAGGTGTCGGGGACCGGGGACATCGAGACCGCCACCGCGGAGCTCTTCGGTGATGCCACCGGGATCATCGACGCCGTGCTCGCGCCGGCGCCGGCTCGCGCCCTGTGGTCCGGTCGCGAGGGCCACACCGAGGCCATCGCCCGGTCGAGCGCGACACCGGTCGTCAAGCTCGACATCTCGGTTCCGATCCGGGCACTGCCCGAGGCATTCGCCGAACTGTCCCGTGTGGGTTCCGAAAACGAATTTCCCTGTCGCCCTATTCTTTTCGGACACGTGGGTGACGGCAACATCCACGTCAACCTGCTCGACGTCCCGCCGGCGCAGGCCGGCGCGGTCACCGACCACGTGTTCGGGATCGTGGCCGCCAACGGCGGGAGCATCAGTGCCGAGCACGGTATCGGCCGCGCGAAGTCGGCCTGGACGCACCTCGGCCGTGACGCCACCGACCTTGCGACCATGCGCGCGATCAAGGACGCGCTGGACCCGCGGGGAACCCTGAACCCGGGGGTGATCTTTCCGTGAGGACCGTACCGGTGGACCGAACCGGGCGGCGCGGGCGGCGGGCGCACGGAAATCCTGCGATCATGCACGGGTGGCTGATGTGAACCTCGATGGGTTGACCGCACTGGCGGATCGCTACGGCGTCGCTTCCAGCTATGTCGGCTGGGGTGACGAGCGGCACGAGGTGGATCCGGACACATTGGTCGCGGTGCTCCGGGCGCTAGACGTCCCCGCGGGTTCGCCCGAGGAGATCGAGAACTCGATTCGCGAGATCGACGAACAACCGTGGCGTGAGTTCGTCCCGGCCGTGACCGTCGTGACCGAGGGCTCGGGACCCACGTTCGCCGTGCATGTTCCGCACGGGCACCTGGTGAAGGTGTGGGTGGTCAGCGAAACCGGTGACGACGTCGCGGCCCCCCAACTCGACGTCTGGGTCGAGCCGCGCGAGGTCGACGGCGTGCTGATCGGCCGTGCGACGTTCGCCGTGCCCGACGACCTCCCCACCGGGTATCACCAGATCAAGGCGCTCGATCTCGACGATTCATCGGCCTCGAGCGCGCCTCTGATCGTGACGCCGCGCCGCCTGCACACCGCCGACCGGCTGATCGGCCGGAAACGATGGGGACTCGCCGCGCAGCTGTACTCGATCCGATCGGCTGACTCGTGGGGCGTGGGCGACTTCGCCGATCTCGCCGGGATCTGCGAGGTGGCCGCCAGCGCGTACGGCGCCGACTTCGTCCAGGTCAATCCGCTTCACGCGGCCCAGCCGAAGGCGCCGATCGAGGCGTCGCCGTACTTGCCGGTGACGAGACGGTTCGTCAATCCGCTCTACATCCGGATCACCGACATCCCCGAACTGGACGGGCTGTCGAAGTCGCAGCGCAAGTGGGTCAAGGCGGTGGGGCGCAGCTTCCTCGACGAGAACACCGCGACCGACAAGATCCGGCGCAACAAGGCCTTCCGCGCCAAGCTGGAGGCGCTCGAACTCATCTACGGAGTCCCGCTCGCCCCGGCCCGGTCGCACGCCTACCGCGCTTTCCGTCGCCGGGAGGGAAAGGGCCTCAAGCGTTTCGCGACGTGGTGCGCCCTGGCCGAGCGGTACGACGCCGACGACCCGCGCTGGCAGGGCAAGTTCGCAGACCCCGCGTACATGAAGAAGAAGCGTCGGAAGATGGCCCGGCGCATCGACTTCCACATGTGGCTGCAGTGGATCTGTGACGAGCAACTGGCCACCGCCGCGCATGCGGCGCGATCGGCCGGCATGGAGATCGGTGTGATGGCCGATCTCGCGGTCGGGGTCGCCCGGCACAGCGCCGATGCGTGGGCCCTCGGTGACGTGCTCGCCTCCGGTGCGACGGTGGGGGCGCCGCCCGACGGTTTCAACCAGCAGGGCCAGGACTGGGACCAACCGCCGTGGCATCCACGACGCCTCGCCGAGGCCGGTTACGAGCCCTACCGCGACATGATCCGCACCGTCCTCCGACACGCGGGCGGTGTGCGCGTCGACCACATCCTGGGCTTGTTCCGGCTCTGGTGGATACCCGACGGCAGCAGCCCGGCCCAGGGCACCTACGTGCACTACGACAGCGAGGCGCTGATCGGCATCCTGGCGCTCGAGGCACAGCGCGCCGACGCGGTTGTCGTCGGCGAGGATCTCGGGGTGTTCGAACCGTCGGTGCAGGACTCACTCCGCGAACGCGGAATCCTCGGCACGTCGATCCTGTGGTTCGAACAGGGGTCCGACGCCGCGACCCCGCCCGAGGACTACCGCGAGCTGTGTCTGACCTCGGTGACAACGCACGACCTGCCGCCGACCGTGGGATATCTGGCGGGCGACCACATCACGCTGCGATCGCGGCTGGGCCTCCTCGCCTCCGGGGAGGACGCGGAGCGGGCGCGCGATGCGCGTGAACGCGACGCCGTTCTCGAACTCGCCTACGAACGCGGCCTGCTGTCCCGGGACACACCGCTGACCGACCCGAGGGTCGTCGACGCCCTCTACGCGGTGATCGCCCGCAGCCCGTCGGTGCTGCTGAGCGTTGCCCTCGTGGACGCTGTGGGGGAGCGGCGGATCCAGAACCAGCCGGGCACCGACAGCACCCAGTATCCGAACTGGTGTGTCCCGCTGGCCAATTCGGAGGGCGACGTCGTGCTCGTCGAGGACCTCGTCAGCAGCGTGCGCTTCCGCCGCCTCGTGTCGGTGCTCAACCGATCGGGGCTCAACGAGTCGGGCGTGCCAGGCTCCTGACCGAGACGATGGTCAGTACGAGTGCGATGAGGGCCAGCACGGCGACCCCGATGTTGAAGGCGATCCCGGCGGGCCGGAGACCCCAGTGCTGCACGGTGATTCCCTGGCCGACGATCGGGATCGAGATCGCGACGTAGGCGACGACGAAGTAGGTCGAGGTGACCTCGGCCTTGCGTCCCGCCGGGGTCGCCGCGACCACCGACGCCAGTCCCTTGCTGAACGACATGCCCTGCCCCACACCGCAGATCACCGCTCCGCCGAGCAACGCGGGGGTCGACGCGGCGACCAGTCCCAGTATCGACAGGCCGGTCCCGAGGATGAGGATGGCGCAGCCGGCGATCAGGGCCGGTTCGGTGGGCATTCGGCGCACGACGATCTGGGTGACCGCCGAGGACGCGAACAGAACGAAGACCAGAAAACCGGTGAACGCGTGGTCGTCGATGCCGAGGATGTTCGTGACGAAAGACGGCATCACGCCGGTGAAGGTGCCCATCACCGCGAACCCCGCGAAGGCCGCGATCGACGCTCGGACGAACACGCCGCGGATGTCGGCGGGGACCGACAGCCGCTGGATGCTCAACCGGGCGCCGGGGACGACCTCGACCGTCTCGGGCAGACGCCAGATGCCGATGAAGACCAGCACCAGTAGCGCCAGATCGAGTACGAACGGGGTGTGCAGCGGGGACGGAGCGTACTCGGCGAGGAGCCCGGCGATGAGCGGTCCGAGCCCCAGGCCGCCGATGTTGGCCGCGGTCGCCACGGCCGGGGCGCGTCCCCGCCACGAGGCGGGGGCCAGCTCGATGACCGCGGTGGTGGCGGCGCCGGCGTAGATGCCCGCGGACAGACCCGACAGCACCCGGCCCAGCAGCAACTGCCAGACCGGGCCGGCCGTGAGGAAGACGACGGCGCTGACCGCCGACAGGATCGCGCCGGCGATGAGCATCTTGCGCCGGCCGATGACGTCGGACCAGCGTCCGAAACCGATCAGTGCGGCGATGACGCCGGCCGCGTACACCGCGAAGATCACGGTCGTGGTGGTCACGCCGAAACCGAGTTCCTCGCCGTAGATCGCGTAGAGCGGTGTGGGCAGCGTGGTGCCCAGCATGATCACGGCGAAAGCATAGACCGCCGCGGCGAAGGATGCGCCGGTCGGAGCGGGGGAGGCAGGGGGATGCGAACGGTCAGACATGGCAGCTGACACGCTACCGCCGCGTCCGGAAAGGTTCGGCCCTGGTCTCCCGGCTGTGTGCTGGGTTACTGTAACTGTCGGTAACGGTAATTAAGGGTGAGCGAAGAGGGGGTGTCGGATGCAACCAGAACTCGACGTCGTGATCGTGGGTGCCGGCTTCGGCGGGATGGGTGCCGCGATCGAACTGAAGCGACAGGGTCTGGACGACATCGCGATCCTCGAGCGGGAGGACGATCTGGGCGGGACGTGGCACGTGAACCACTACCCGGGACTGGCCGTCGACATCGCGTCGGTCACCTACTCCTATTCCTTCGAACCCAACCCGTACTGGTCACGGCTGTTCGCGCCCGGAGCTGAGCTGAAGCGTTACGCCCACCACGTCGCCGACAAGTACGACCTCAAGCGGCACATGGAGTTCGGAACGGTCGTCGAGTCCGCGACCTGGGACCCCGACGAACAGCTGTGGCGCGTCCGCACCGCGTCCGGCACCGAACGCACGGCGCGTTATCTCGTGACCGCGACCGGGTTTCTGTCCCAACCGCACGTCCCGGAGTTCCCGGGCATCAAGAACTTCGCGGGCACGATCCTGCACACCGCGGACTGGCCGGACGGGTTCGACTTCACCGGTACAAAGGTCGCCGTGATCGGTACCGGCGCGACGGCGGTGCAGCTCATCCCCGAGATCGCCACACGCGCACAGGCCCTGACCGTCTTCCAGCGCACCGCGATCTGGGTGGTGCCCAAGATCGACTTCGCGATCCCGCCTGTCGTCCAGCAACTGTTCGGCCGGTTCCCGCTCACCCAGCGTGCTGCGCGGCTGGTGAACTCGTCGCTTCTCGAACTGCTGATGGTCTTCGGCGTCCTGCACTACAAGCAGGTGAAGCCCGGCAACGAACTCGCCGCCCGACTGGCCCAAGCGCACCTGCGGCGTCAGATCGCCGACCCGGAACTACGGCGGAAGCTCACCCCGGACTACGACTTCGGCTGCAAACGCCCCACCTTCTCCAACACCTACTTCGCCAGCTTCGCCCAGCCGAACGTCACCCTGCAGACCAGTGGCATCGCCCGCCTCGAAGCCGATGCGATCCTCGCCGCGGACGGCACCCGGACCGAGATCGACACCCTCGTCCTCGCCACCGGGTTCAACCTCTGGGACACCAACTTCCCGGCCTTCGACATCGTCGGCCGGGATGGGCGCAACCTCGGCGGGTTCTGGCGCGAGAACCGCTTCCAGGCCTACGAGGGCGTCACCGTCCCGAAGTTCCCGAACCTGTTGTCCCTCAACAGTCCCTACTCCTACAGTGGCCTGTCGTACTTCACGACCATCGAGGGGCAGATGAAGCACATCGCCCGTCTTTTCGGAGAACTGCGCCGCCGCGGGCAACGGACGTTCGAGGTGACCGAGGAGGCCAACAGCGCCTTCCTCGACGAGGTGACCGACCGTCTGCAGTCCTCGGTGTTCTACAACGGGGACTGCGCGTCGTCACGCAGTTACTATTTCAACCAGCACGGCGAGGCGACGCTGCTCCGCCCGGCCTCGACGCTGCGAACTTTCCGCGAGATGGACTCGTTTCCGTTGCGCGACTACGAGTTCAGCTGAGCGCTCCGCTCCGACAGCTCCCTGAGGAGCGCCCGGAGCTTGCGGAGGGCGCGTCACAACGGGTTCAGCAACTCCGGTCCGTTGTTGGCGACGCGGTTGACCAGCGGGGCGACCTCGCGGATCGCGATCGCGTCGACCAGCGATTCGGCCGGTGGGGCGAACAGCTCGTCGGGTGCCCGGCCGTCCGGATCGAGCCAGGCATCCCAGTTCTCGTACGGCATGATCAGCGGCATCCGGTCGTGGACGTCGCGCAGCTCCCCGACCGCGTCGGTGGTGAGGATGGAACAGCTGAGCAGCGGCTGGGCGGCCTTCTCGGACGACTCGGCGTCGGTCTTGGGGTGCCACACCGACCACAGCCCGGCCATGAAGAGCCGGGTCCCGTCCTGCGGCGACATGAAGAACGGGATCTTGGTGGGTTTGCCCTTGCTGTCGGCCGGACCCTTCTTCCACTCGTACCAGCCGTCCATCGGCACGAGGCAACGCCGCGACTTGACCGACGAACGGAACGAACTCTTCTCCGCGGCGCTCTCGGCGCGCGCGTTGAACAGCAGCGGCCCCTTCCCGACCTCTTTGGCCCACGGCGGCACCAGCCCCCAGCGCATCGCGCGGACGCGGAGCAGCGGATCGTCGTCGGGATCGTCGGGCGAGTGTCGCTTGACGACGGTCATCACGGTCGTCGTGGGCGCGACGTTGTAGTTCACGCCCGGTGACCGGGGCGCCGCATCGAGATCGGTGGAGTCCGCACCCGCAGGCTCGGGTACCTCGTTGACCGCATCGATCTCCGCTGCCAGCTTCGCCGGGTCGGTGGTCACCGCATAGCGTCCGCACATGGTGTCCATGCTGCCCTAGTGGTGCCCCGCCCTCGTGGTGAGTGCCCGTTCCGACAGCCGACGATCAGCCGACGGCGATGTCGGCGACGACGGCCTTGGTGACGGACACCAGATCGGCCGGGGCCAGCTCGATCTCGAGCCCGCGCTTGCCGGCGCTGCACAGCACCCGGTCGAAGTGCGTCGCCGAGGAGTCGACGACGGTCGGCAACAGGGTCCGCTGGCCGACCGGGGACACGCCGCCGAGAACGTAGCCGGTGGTCCGGGTGACCGCCTTGGCGTCGGCCATCTTCGCCTTCGACGCGCCGAGTGCGGCGGCCGCCGATTTGAGCGACAGCTTGGCCGGCACCGGGACCACCGCCACCGCCAGGCCGGGCCGGTCCCCGCCGGAGAGTTCGATGACCAGCGTCTTGAAGATCTGCTCGGCACGGACACCGAGGATCTCGGCGAGGGCGGCGACCGCCTCCGCGCCGTAGGCCTCCGATCGGGGGTCGTGCGCGTAGCGGTGCACCGAGTGGTCGATCCGGGCGCGTTCGAGCGCGGCGATCGCCGGGGTGGACGCCATGGTCGGTTACCTCCTGGTGGTGAGCGGGGTCGCGGCTGCGCGCGTGTGCACGAGGCCACGGTGATCCGCCCCGAGACGATCGCGGCGGCGGGCCGGGAACAAACCGCGCGTTGCGCTCTGTTGGGACTGATCGGACAACGGACGTATGAAGCGGACACGAAGGAGGTCAGAGGCATATGAGCACAGCGGCCGTGATGGAGCTCCCGCAGCGCGTCGAACCGAGGCCTCTCTCGGTGGGGGACGGGTCGGTAAGCTTGATCGACAACATCTCCGTGATGCCTCCCATCGAAGGGATCGTAGTGTCCGACACAGAAGCATCCGACACAGAGTCACCCGATGCCGGCCGTACCGGGACCGCCAAGGCGCCTCGCCGGGCCGATCCGAACGAGTCGCCGGAGCAGCTGACCGAGCGGTTCGAGCGCGACGCGCTGCCGCTGCTCGACCAGATGTACGGTGCCGCGCTGCGGATGACCCGCAATCCCGCCGACGCCGAGGATCTCGTCCAAGAGACCTACATCAAGGCGTTCACCGCGTTCGCGTCGTTCCGGGAGGGCACCAACCTCAAGGCCTGGCTCTACCGGATTCTCACCAACACCTACATCAACGGCTACCGCAAGAAGCAGCGTCAGCCCGCCCAGTACCCGACCGACGAGATCACCGACTGGCAGATCGCGGCGACCGCCGAGCACACCTCGCAGGGGCTGCGGTCGGCGGAGATCGAGGCGCTCGACGCGCTCCCCGACGACGAGATCAAGGCCGCGCTGCAGGAATTGCCGGAAGACTTCCGGATGGCCGTCTATTACGCCGATGTGGAAGGCCTGCCGTACAAGGAGATCGCCGAGATCATGGACACCCCGATCGGTACCGTCATGTCCCGACTGCACCGCGGTCGCCGTCAGCTGCGTGAGCTGCTGGCCGACGTCGCGCGTGAGCGCGGGTTCAATCGTTCCGCACGTGCGGCGGCGGATGCGGAGGTGGCGCGATGAGCGACGTCGATCCGGAGCTGACCCAGCTCGACTGCTCGGCCGTCATCGCCGATGTCTGGCTCCTGCTGGACAACGAGTGTGACCAGAACGCCAGGGAACGACTCCAGGGCCATCTCGACTCCTGCCCGTCGTGCCTGGCGCACTACGGCATCGAGCAGCAACTCAAGGCGCTCGTCAACCGGAAGTGCGGCGGCGACCAGGCACCGCAGAGCCTGCGCGACCGCCTGCGCATCGAGATCCGCAAGACCGTGATCGTGCACGAGGTCTCCGAATCCGATCGCTGACCGCGTCGAGAACACACGAAAAAGCCCGGGCGGCCTGATGGCCGTACCCGGGCGTTTTTCGCTTGCTCGCTCGCCGAGACCGCGTGGTGCGGTGATCAGGCGTTGGGGCGCTTGCCGTGGTTGGCAGCGTTCTTCTTACGAGCACGCTTCTTGCGTCCGCGCTTTCCCATGACGCATCTCCTTCATTGCGGGGCGGGCGCCGTGGGACCGGGCCCGCCGTGTTACTGGTTCAGCCGTGCTGAGACAACCCTGGCATCGGCCGGGGAGGACATCCCTGGTGTCATCCGGGGATGACATCCCTGGTGATCGGGACATCACAGTGTCTCAGGGATTCTCCCACGTGCCAAAAACACCTCCGCTGACGCCCCCGGCACCGGACCCTCCGGGTACGACGCCGTGGGCTAATTTGGGTGCATGGCAGAAGACGTTGTGGCAGAGATCGTCGCGAGTGTCCTCGAGGTGCGCGTCTCCGCGGGGGAGCAGATCGAGGTCGGCGACACCCTGGTCCTGCTGGAGTCGATGAAGATGGAGATCCCCGTGCTGGCCGAGGAGCCGGGCACGCTCGCCGAGGTCAAGGTCGAGGTCGGCGACGTCATCCAGGCCGGTGATGTGATAGCCGTCTTCGAGTAGTGAACCGGCCCCGCCCCGTCGTCGGCCCCGTGTACTGAGATGTCCACCCTCTCCGACCTGCTCGCCGAACACACCACGCTGTCCGACTCGGCAGCCGCGCATCTGCAGCGCCTCGTCGCCGAATGGCAACTGCTCGCCGACCTCTCGTTCGCCGACCTTCTGCTGTCGGTGCGCACGGAGGCGGGCGCGGTCGTCACGGTCGCGCAATGCCGTCCCAACACGGCCTCGACGGTCTTCCCGACGGACGAGGTCGGCCGCGTCATCGACACCGAAGCACATCCACAGGTGCTGCGCGCCTTCACCTCCGCCCGCATCCTGCGCGACGAGGACCCCACCTGGTTCGGCGCGACGGCCATGCGGCAGGAAGCGGTTCCGGTCGGCTTCGACGGCGAGGTGATCGCCGTGGCGACCCGAGCTGTCGACCTCACCCACCCGCGCCTGCCGTCGCCGCTCGAACTCGCCTATCAGGACTCGGCCGACGACCTGTGCCAGATGGTCGCCGACGGCACCTTTCCGCACGAGGAAGGGAATCCGCGCGGGCTGTCGACGCCCCGCGCCGGCGACGGCTTCGTCCGTCTCGACGGACAGGGCCTCGTCACCTACACCAGCCCGAACGCGCTGTCGGCCTTCCACCGGATGGGGTGGACCGCCGAACTCAATCACACGCGCTTGTCCGACGTCGTCAAGCAACTCATCACCGAACCGTTCGAGGCCGACGACGTCGCACTGATGCTCGACATCGCGGCCGGCGTCGCCGAGATCCCGACCGGCCCCTACCGCGACATCGGGATGCGGGTGGAGGCAGACGCCCGCCGGGCGACGGCCCTGATCCGCGCCGTGCCGCTCCGTCCGCGCGGCGAGACCACCGGGACCGTCGTCCTGATCCGGGACGTCACCGAGGTCAAGCGACGCGACCGCGCGCTCATCAGCAAAGACGCCACCATCCGCGAGATCCACCACCGGGTGAAGAACAACCTGCAGTCGGTCTCGGCGCTGTTGCGACTACAGGCGCGGCGCACGTCGAACTCCGATGCCCGCGAGGCGCTCAACGAGGCGGTGCGCCGAGTGGCCTCCATCGCGCTCGTCCACGAGTTGTTGTCGGGCAGCGTGGACGAGGAGGTCGACCTCGACGAGGTCGTCGATCGTCTGGTCCCGATCCTGGTCGATGTCGCGTCGGGGGAGGCGCGGGTGGCTGTGCGCCATCGCGATCGGCTCGGCGTGCTGACCGCCGAACTCGCGATGCCGCTGGTGATGGTCCTCACCGAACTCATCCAGAACGCGATCGAACACGGCTTCGACGGCGCGCCGCACGATGACGCCGAGATCGCGGTCGTCGCCGAACGGGATGTGCGCGGCCTTCGAATAGCGGTCCGCGACAACGGTTCCGGTCTCCCGGAGCATTTCGATCTGGCCACGTCCGACCATCTCGGCCTGCAGATCGTCAAGACCTTGGTGTCCATCGAACTGGGCGGTGAGCTCGACATCCGGTCCAATCCGGGTGGCCCGGGAACCGAAGTGGGTGTCTACATTCCGCTGCGCTCGTGAGCCGTGGTCGCGTACCGCATTGTCTGACCGCGGTTTCCGCCGGACGGTGGGGACGAGAGCACGAAAAAACCCGGCCGCGGCCGGGTTTCTTCGAGTCCGGGACGATGCCGGCCGTCGAGGCCTAGACGCTGCTCCGGGTACGCGTACGTGCGGTACGGCGCTTGAGTGCGCGTCGCTCGTCCTCGCTCATGCCGCCCCACACTCCGGCATCCTGGCCGGACTCGAGGGCCCACGACAGGCAGTCGGCGGTGACGGGGCACCGCGCGCAGACGAGCTTCGCGTCGGCGACCTGTGCGATGGCCGGGCCGCTGGTCCCCACGGGGAAGAACAGTTCCGGATCCTCGTCGCGACAGATGGCCTTGTGACGCCAGTCCATTCCACTACTCCTTCGGGCGCGTTCGCACCACTCGATCGTCTTGCTGGTGATTGTCGGCTGTAACTCTCAGTTCACGCGGCGCACCAAATGTTTCCGCGTTGTTGCTTGTGAATACTTTCACGAATCGGGCCGAAGTCAATGGGTTTGCTTCACACGTGGGCAACATCACGTCACCCGCCTAGCACTCCGGTCGCGGACTCCCGAAGGGGGGTCCGGGCACTTTGTCTCACGGCCTTGTTGTAGCCTACGCGTCTCGCGGCGGTACTGTCGACGACTTTCTGCAGGTCGCGACCCCGTCGCCGGTGAAAAACGCTCGTGACGTGGCCGGACGCCGAGGGTATTGTTCACCACATGCGCCGACGATGTTGATCCACACCGCCCCGGCGGCCCCACCGCAGGCTGACAGCCGCGGCGGTGGGCTCCGCCCTCCTCGAAGACCTCATCCCGCTCTACCCGCTGTACGCCGTCCTCTTCGCCGACCCCGGGATTCCGGGCGCCGGGCTCGGGCCCGCCGAGATCTCGGCGCTGTTCGTGATCTGGTCGGTGTCGTCGGTGATCGTCGAGGTCCCCACCGGTGTGCTGGCCGACCGCGTGTCCCGACGGAAGCTGCTGGTCGCCGGTCCGCTGATCACCGCGTCGGGTTTCGCGCTGTGGACGGTGGCGCCGTCGTTCGTTGCCTTCGCCGCCGGATTCGTCCTGTGGGCCCTCGGTGGAGCGTTGCGGTCCGGCACGACACAGGCGCTGGTCTACGACGAGCTGAACCGGCTGAGGCGCTCGCAGGACTACGCCCGACTGACCGGGCTCATGCGGGCGGCCGGGGCCATCGGAGTGATCGGCGGCACCGCGGCGGCCGCACCGTTGTTCGCGTGGGGCGGCTACGACGCCGCAGGCGCCGCCAGCGTCGTCGCCTGCGTGTTGTGTTCGGTGATGTCGGCGATGCTGCCCGAGGGTCGAGAGGCCGCCGCCGATCCACCGGAACCCGAGGACGCGGACCCCGACCTCGGTTGGCGGGAGATCGTCCGCCACGGCTGGGGCTCGGTGCGGACGCAGCCGGTCGCACGGCGCATGTTGCTGCTGGGTGTGGCGCTGACCTGGGTCGCGGCGCTCGACGAGTATCTCCCGTTGCTGATCGCGTCGTTCGTGGTCGACGCCGCCGCCGAGCCCGATCCGGCGGCGGTCGCGCTGCTGATGATCGTGGTGTCGGCCGGTGACATCGGCGGCGCGCTCGCGGCGGGGCGGTTCCGGTCGGTCGACGCGATCGGGCCGGCGGTGGGGGTGGGCGCGGTCGTGCTCATCGGGTCGGCGCTGTGGGGGCACCCGGTGGGCGCCGCGGGCGTCGCGACGGCGTTCGGGATCCTGGGGTGGGCGCGGGTCGTGGCCGACGCCGAGCTGCAGGACCATCTGAGATCGGCATCGCGGGCCACCGTCACCTCGCTGGCCGGGATGGGCGAGGAGGTGGTCGCGATCCTGGCCTTCGCCGGCTGGGCGCTGGGGTCGACATGGCTGGGTCCGGCCGGGCTCTTCGCGGCGGCGGCGCTGCCCTACGTCGTGATGTCGGCGGTGCTGATCGGCGGTGCGATGACCGTGAGGGCGTCGCGGCGATGACGAAAACGTATGTCGCGGAACGCCCCGATGTAATCGCCGTCCATCTGTACGTCGATCGGGGCCTCCGCGCGGAAGCACACCTCGTCGACGTCGTCATCCCGAAAGAGGTGGCGTGCCTTGGGATCTGCCTGTGACAGGAGTCGCGTCGCCAGCGGGAGGTTACGGAACACACCGGTGGAGGTCGCCACGAACACCCCGAGGCCGGTGTGGAAACCGGTGCCGGGGTTGGTGCGGATCTCGCGCGGTCCGAGATAGGTCCACGGGCTGGTGTTGGACACGAAACCGTAACGCGCGCCGACGATCCGGTTCCGGCCCGGGATCTCGACGTCGAACGTGGCCGACGAACCGGACTGCTTCAGGAAGCTGGTGATCGTGGTCCACAGGTATCGGGCCGGCGTCGCGGTCTTGCCCGCGTGCCGCTTGTCCTCCATCGCGTGGATGACGACCGCGTCCATGCCCATGCCCGTGTTGAACAGGAACCAGCGGTCATCGGTGTGGCCGAGTCCGATCCGGCGACTGCGTCCCGCGTCGAGGAGGGTGATGATCTGCTGTGTCGCGAGCAACGGGTCGGGATCGATCCCCAGCGTGCGGGCGAAGACGTTGGCGCTACCGCCGGGGATCACGGCCAGGGCGGGCCGCCGCCGGTCGGGATCGCTGCTCGACGGCGGGTCGAGCAGTCCGTTGGCGGCCTCGTTCACCGATCCGTCGCCGCCGTGCACGATGACGGTGTCGAAGTCCTGGGCCGCGGCGCGCGCGGCGAGCTCGAACGCATGCCCGCGGTGCGTGGTGAGTTCGACGTCGAGGTGGAAATGCGCGCTCAGGGTGTGCGCCAGCGCGTCGCGGCCGGCCGGACTGGTCGCGGTGGCGAACGGGTTGACGATGAGCATGACACGCACGACACCCGAGGATATGGGGTCGTCGCCGCCCGCGCGTAATCGCGCGGATGTGTACGGCGCCATCGCTCCGGTACGCACACCCGCGGAGGTCCGCGCGGGGGGACCAAATATCCTGGGACGGTGAGCACCGAGAACGGCCGTCCGGAGTCCGATACCGATCCGTCGGTGACCCCGCGCCAGATCAAGATCGCCGGTGCGGTGACCACGCTGCAGGGGCTGGCCGGTGTTGCGGTCGCGGTGATCTTGGTCGTGCGCGGCCTGGCCGGGCACGAGGAGACCACCATCAGCGGTTACGGCACCGCGGCCTGGTTCGGCATCATCGGCGGGGGAGTGCTGGTCGGCGGTCTGGCGCTGCTCTCGGGGCGGCGGTGGGGACGTTCGATCGCCATGGTGGCGCAGATCCTGCTGCTGCCGGTGGCGTATTACCTGTTCACGAGCGGATGGCCGGTGTTCGGCGTGCCGCTGGCACTCGCGGCGCTCGCGGTCCTGGTGATGCTGTTCAGTCCGGCGTCCATGAGATGGCTCGCCGACGAACTCGAACCCGAGCGCTGACATCCTCCTCCGGCCGGTTCTCCTCCGTCCGGGTACGCCGCGCGGCCGAGGTGGACTCTCATCCGACGATCCACGCCCGGGCGGTCGTACAGTAGGGCGCATGACGCGCATCCTCGCGATTGCCAATCAGAAGGGTGGGGTCGCCAAGACCACCACGGTGGAGTCCCTCGGTGCCGCCCTCGCCGATCTCGACGTCTCCGTCCTCGTCGTCGATCTCGACCCGCAAGGGTGTCTCACCTTCTCGCTCGGGCACGATCCCGATCAGCTCACCTCCTCGGTCCACGACGTGTTGCTCGGTGACGAGGAGATCGCCGATGTCCTGCTCGACACCGAGGACAAGGTCACCCTGCTGCCGGCGACCATCGACCTGGCCGGCGCCGAGGCGCTGCTGTTGATGCGCCCCGGGCGGGAGTATGCCCTCAAGCGTGCACTCGCGGAGGTGAGCGAGGACTTCGACGTCGTGATCGTGGACTGCCCGCCGTCGCTCGGTGTCCTCACGCTGAACGGTCTCACCGCGGCCGACGAGGTGATCGTGCCGCTGCAATGTGAGACGCTCGCCCATCGCGGCGTCGGACAGTTGTTGCGCACGGTCCGGGAGGTCCAGCAGATCACCAACCCGAACCTCACGATGTTGGGTGCGGTGGCCACCCTCTTCGACGCCCGGACCACGCACAGCCGCGACGTTCTCGCCGACGTCGCCGATCGGTACGACCTGCCGGTGCTCGACCCGCCCATCCCGCGCACAGTGCGTTTCGCCGAGGCCTCCGCATCCGGGACGTCGGTCATGCGGGGGCGAAAGAACAAGGGCGCGACGGCATATCGCGCGCTCGCCGAGAATCTGTGGAAGCACTGGGAGGCGGGCGCCGAGGTCGGCACCTTCGAGGTCTGAGTCGGGTCTGAGGTCCGGGGGGCCGTGGGGGTCAGCCCGGACCGAAGGCCTCGATCCGGGGTCCGTGCTGTTCGACGACGATGTCGCCGAGGACACGCAGACTCACCACGGGCGCGGCCGGTTCGCTCCGGGCGAGCGGGATGGACCGGATCTCCCGGCCGGTCGCGACGTCGCGGACGCTGATCCCGGTGGTACTCGGCAGCAGGAGTTGTCCCGCCATCATCTGGCCGGGTCCCAATGTGCCGGGGACCTGGTAGATCGGATTCAGTGTCTGGGCATTCAGGACGACGGTCGCCTTCCCGGTCCAGTAGGTGACGATCCCGTCGGAGGAGATCGGGGCGCTGCCGGCGGGTGGCGTCGAGTCGCCTGCGACGGTGTTGGTCCCCGCCGCGTTCGCGTCGGTGTCGAACCGGCGGATCGCCGGCCCGCTCTCGGCGTCGAACGTGGGCGGTTCGGCCGGTGCGGCGCCACCGTCGTACACGGCGATCCCCGACGACGACATCGCGATGACCACGGGCGGCGGTCCGCTCACGTCGCCGGTGATGAGGGTCGACCCGTACTGTTCGACCTTCTCGTCGTCGCCGAGTACCGCGCCGAGGACCGTGAGCCGATACCCGGGGTCGTCGGCGCAGCGTTCGACGACGGCCACGCGGTCTCCCGACACCACCGACGAGAACAGCTCGCAGTCGACGCGATCGGGCGCGTCCTCCGGTCGGACCGGCGCCTCGACCCGGCCGTATTCGATTCCGCGAACGAGATTGGAACCCCAGGTCTCCATCCGGCGGGGGCCCTGCGCGACGACGTACCCCGAGTCGGTCGCGAGCCGGACCTCCGGGTCGGCGTCGCTGGTGCGGGCGCCCTTCCGGCTGCCGGTGCCCGCATCGAGAGCGGTCACCTCCGAGCAACCGCGGCTGTTGCGGTACACGGCCAGCGCCATATCGGCGCTCCCGGTCCAGGCGGTACCGACCGCACACAGGTCGAGATCGCGGCTGTACGACCAGAGTTCGCGACCGGTGGCCGGGTCGTGCCCGACGACCCGTCCGCCGTTCCCGGTGACGACGGCGGAGGTGCCGATCGCCGGGGCGCGGGTGGCGTCGGAGTCGGCCCGCCAGCGTGCGACGAAACTCGCGGGCACAGACTGTGCCGGCTGCACCGCGGCGGGTTCGGCCGCGGCCGGCACGCTCACGGTGTGGCGAACCGGGCTGAGGGCCCAGGCGGTGACGCACAGGGCCGCGACGACGACCACGATGGCCGCGGTGACCGCGAGATCGATCGGGCGGCGCCGTTCGGGCCTGACTCGTGCCACGCGGGTCAGCCGGTGGTCAGTCGGCGACAGCTGCTGTGGACTCCGGCGCGCCGGCGTCGGACGCGGCGGTCTGCTCGCCGGCGGGCTTGCGGTTGGCGCCACCGCGGCGACGACGACGGCGGCGCGGCTTCGCGGTGCCGTCGGCGGCAGGCGTTCCGGCGTCGGCGCCGGACTCGGTCGTCGTGGTCTCGGTTGTCGCGGACTCGGCAGCCGATTCGGTGGACGTCCCATTGGCGTCCGTTTGTCCGCCCCGGGTGCGACGGCGGGTGCGGGTCGAGCGCTTGCGCGGCTCGCGGTCCGCGCGCGTCTCCCGGGTCTCGTCGGGGTCGCGCGGCGGCTTGGCGGCGGCGATCCGGCCCGTCTTCGACTCGTCGATCGACAGGTCCGACCGGAGGTGTTCCGACGTCGAGTAGGTCTCCGGCGGATCGGGGATACCGAGGTTCAGCGCCTTGTCGATGAGCTCCCAGCGGTGCAGCTCGTCCCAGTCGACGAGGGTCACCGCGATACCCGTGCGCCCGGCGCGACCGGTACGGCCGATGCGGTGCACGTAGGTCTTGTCGTCTTCGGGGCACTGGTAGTTGATGACATGGGTGACGTCGTCGATGTCGATGCCGCGGGCGGCCACGTCGGTGGCGACCAGCACGTCGATGGTGCCGTCGCGGAACCGCTTGAGCGCCTTCTCGCGGGCGACCTGGCCGAGATCGCCGTGGACCGCGCCGACCTTGAAGCCGCGCTCGGCGAGGTCGTCGGCGACCTTCTGCGCGGTGCGCTTGGTGCGGGTGAAGATCATCGTGGCGCCGCGACCCTCGGCCTGCAGGATGCGGGCGACGAGCTCGGCCTTGTCCAGCGCGTGCGCCCGGTAGGCGTACTGCTTGGTGCGGTCGTGGACCGCGGAGTCGTTGGCGTTCTCGGCCCGGATGTGGGTCGGCCGGTTCAGGAACGTGCGGGCCAGGGTGACGATCGGACCGGGCATGGTCGCCGAGAACAGCATCGTCTGACGAGGCGCCGGCAATGCGGACATGATGCGCTCGATGTCGGGCAGGAAGCCGAGGTCGAGCATCTCGTCGGCCTCGTCGAGGACCAGGATCGACACCTTGCCGAGGACGAGGTGGCCCTGCTGGGCGAGGTCGAGGAGCCGGCCCGGGGTGCCGACCACGACGTCGACGCCGGACTGCAGTTCGGCGATCTGCGACTCGTAGGGACGGCCACCATAGATCGAGGTGACCTTCAGGGGGCGCTTCGTGCCATCGGCCAGGGTGACCTCGAGCGACGGCGCCGCCACCTGGAGATCGCCGGTCACCTGCACGCACAGCTCGCGCGTGGGCACGATGATCAGCGCGCGGGGCGTGGTGTCCAGCGGACGGACCCCGGACTCCTCGGCATGGGCGAGCCGGTGCAGCAGCGGGATGCCGAAACCGAAGGTCTTGCCCATGCCGGTGCGGGCCTGGCCGATGAGGTCGTGGCCTTCGAGCGCCAGCGGCAGGGTCAGTTCCTGGATCGCGAAGGTGTGGGTCTTGCCGTCTGCGGCAAGGGCCGAGACGATACGGTCGTCGACGCCGAGCTCGGCGAAGGTGGGGGCGGTGTGGGTGTCGTCGACGATGGTCGTCTGCACGGCGGAATCGCTCATGTGCGGTTGTGTGCCTTTCTGGGCCGGTCTGCGCGCGATGTGTTTCGGTGCGCGCACGGAGAAGGCTCGAAAGTGCACGCGCATATGTCGTAGTGGCACCGGGGATGTGACCGGGTATCGCGAGGAACTCGCAGTTCGGCGAGCAACGCCGTCGTCACATCCACACGCTCGCGCCGGCGAGCACGCGCTCCACGCGCAGCTCAGCGGGCAAGCGACGGGGGGTCCCGTCGGAGTGCACCGCCGTCGAGTGTACTTGGTGCCCCGCGGCGGCCCGCTACCATCACCTCATGGCGCCTGCATCCGACCCGTCCGAGTCGACCCCGTCACCTGCGACGTCCACCTCGGTGGCGTCGGCCGAGATGCGGGATTCGGCGATCGGGAAGCTGTTCGCCGTGCTGCTCGCCGGCGAGTTCGCCGCGTTCCACCGGCTCATCGAGGAGTCGGCGATGGCGCCGGATGTGCCCAGCCGCATCGCGATCGCCCGGATGGCGGCCTCCGAGGTCGGCCACTTCGACCGGCTCGCCGAGCGGGTGGAGGCGATGACCGGCCTCGGCGCCGCGGAAGCCGTCGAGCGCTACCGTTCGGTGTTCGATCAGTATCACCGCGCGACGACGCCGAAGACCTGGTACGAGGCGCTGGTCAAGGCGTATGTCGGCGACGGACTCGCGGCCGACTTCTACGCCGAGCTCTCCGACATGCTGCCGCCGGACTCGCAGGCCGTGATGGCCGAGGTGATGTCGGAAACCGCCAACTCCCAGTTCGCCCGTGACCAGGTCCGGGCGGCCGTCGAGGCCGACCCGTCGATCAAATCGGCCCTGGTGCTGTGGGGCCGCCGGCTACTCGGCGAGGCCATCACCCATGCGCAGTGGGTTCTCGCCGCCGAGGAAGAGGTCACCGATCTGCTCTTCGCCGGGGCCAGTTCGCTGACCGGCGTCGCCGGGTTCTTCGACGTCGTCGCCGGCAAACACGCCGAGCGGATGGCCGACCTCGGCCTCGCCTGACCCGGACCTGACCACGGCGGTCTCGGCCGACGGTGTTTCGCTCTGAGCGGAGTGGCTGTCCCGCCGTACCCCGGCTGCACTAGCCTTGTGCGGCAAGCGTTGACAGACACCGAGGAGGGCGGCACATGGCCGTGGAAGTGAAGATCGGCATCACCGACAGCCCGCGGGAGCTCACCATCGCGTCGACCCTGACCAGCGACAAGGCCTTCGCCGAGGTCGAGGCGGCACTGGGTGGCAAGCAGCAGCTGTTGTCCCTCGTGGACGACAAGGGCGCCCGCTACCTCATCCCGGTCACCAAGATCGCCTATGTCGAGGTGGGCGCGTCGGAGAACCGCCGCGTCGGATTCGGTTCCTGACCGGCCGCACAACCAGATCGACGAGAAGGGGCCTGTACGCCGGATGGCGTGCAGGCCCCTTCTCGTGCCGCAAGTGGTTCAGGCGGTGCCGTTGACAGTCGGCCCGCTCGGCTCGCTCCCGGCGCCGGTCGCATCCGGCTGCGCGTCGGCCACACTCGGCTCGACAACCGGCTGCGCGTCAGCCGACGCCGTCTGTCGCGGGAAGTGCGACAACCCGCCCCAGAGGAGAGCGACCGTGGTGTCCACGGCGGTCTGCTTGTCGACCGGGCGCTTGGCCTCGAGCCAGTAGCGGGCGTTGACCTGGCTGGCACCGACGAGCCCCGACGCGAGCATCCGCGAACGGTACGGATCTAGACCGGAATCGTGCATGACCAGGCCGTACACGGCGTCGACGCACGCCTCGGTCGCGCCCTCCACCCGGCGGATGACGGCGGGATCGGAGGCGTCGGAGGAGAAGATCAACCGGTAGCCCGAGTTGTCCTGATCGATGAAGTCGAAGAAGGCCTGGACCGCGGCACGGACGCGCTTGAGGTTGTCGGTGGTCGTCCGCAGGGCGGTGTTGACGTCGCTGACCAGCTTCTCGGCGTGGCTGTCCACGACCGCGATGTAGAGGTCGAGCTTCGACGGGAAGTGTTGATACAGAACGGGTTTGCTCACTCCCGCGTGCACCGCGATCTCATCCATGCCGGCCGCGTGGTAGCCGCGTTCGACGAAGATCTCACTGGCCGCGTCGAGCAACTGCATACGTCGTGCGCTGCGCGGCAGGCGAGTGCTGCGGCCGGGCACGGCGGACGCGTTGGTTGCGGTCGACATGCCCAAGAGAGTACTCGGCGGAGCTTCCTGCGCAGTATCGGTGGTCTGCTGTGAGAAAGTTGACCGGTGAGCCGCACAGAGGACGGTGGCCCCGGGTCCGAGCGTGGCCGGGTGCGTGCCAAGGATGTCGGCCCGAGATCGTCGGGACGCCCCAGACCGGACCAGCCGCTACGAGCGCGCTGGGACCCGACCGACGACAGCGGACGTCCCCGCGTCGACCGCGATGCCCAGCCGGAATACAAGAAGCAGTCGGCGCTCGGGCGGTTCGTCTCGACCTATGGGTGGCGTGCCTATGCGATCCCGGTGCTCACGATCCTGACGATCGCGCTGATCGTCGTCACCATCCGGGACGGCCGGACCGATGCGCTCGAGCCGGCGGCGGCCGCCAGCCCCGACTCCGCGGCGCGCAACACCGACATCAGCAAGGAGACCCGCCCGATCGGTGCCCCCACCGGCGACATCCAGGCGGCCGCGCTGCCCGCCGGGACGCTGCCCCAGGGCGGCCCGTTCACCGACCGGGCCCGCAAGACGTTCCGGGTCCTGCGCGGCGGCGGTCCGCCCGTCGGCACCGGCGGGCAGGTGTACACCTACACGGTGGAGGTGGAGAACGGCCTCAACCCGCAGGACTACGGCGGTGACCCGACCTTCGCGAAGATGGTGGACACGACGCTCGCCAACCCGCGCAGCTGGATCGGCGACGGCCGCGTGTCCTTCCGCCGTGTCGACCGCGGCGAACCCGACCTCCGCATCTCGCTCACCTCGACCGGCACCACCCGCGAGTTGTGCGGCTACCAGATCCGCCTGGAGACCTCGTGCTATTACCCGCCGCAGGCGCGGGTCACGCTGAACGAAGCCCGATGGGTGCGCGGTGCGCTGTCCTATCAGGGTGACGACGTCGCCTACCGGCAGTACCTCATCAACCACGAGGTCGGTCACGGCATCGGCTACGAGGCGCACGAGGCGTGCCGCGAGGACGGCGCGCTCGCGCCGATCATGATGCAGCAGTCCTTCGGCGTCGCGAACTCCGAGATCATGGCTCTCGACCCACAGATGAAGGCCAACCGGACCTTCGTGTGCCGTCCCAATCCCTGGCCGTTCCCCACCCGCTGACCGGGAATGCCGCCGCGGACTCATCCGTTGTGCCGGGGGTACGTAGTCAGCCCGAACAATGGAGGCGTTCGTGTCATCGCAAGGGTCGCCCACAGGGTCGCTGCCGCCGCTGGTGGAACCGGCCGCGGAACTGAGCAACGAAGAGGTGGCCCGCTACAGCCGTCACCTGATCATCCCGGACGTGGGGATGGACGGTCAGAAGCGTCTGAAGAACGCCAAGGTGCTGGTGATCGGCGCCGGCGGACTGGGTTCGCCGACACTGCTGTACCTCGCTGCGGCGGGCGTCGGGACGATCGGCATCGTCGAGTTCGACATCGTCGACGAATCCAACCTGCAGCGCCAGGTCATCCACGGCCAGTCCGACATCGGCCGGCCCAAGGCCGAGAGCGCGCGGGACTCCATCCTGGAGATCAACCCCTTCGTCACCGTCAACCTGCATGACCAGCGGCTCGAGCCCGAGGGTGCGATCGAACTGTTCTCGCAGTACGACCTCATCCTCGACGGCACCGACAACTTCGCGACCCGGTACCTGGTCAACGACGCCGCGGTCCTCGCGCACAAGCCCTACGTGTGGGGGTCGATCTACCGCTTCGAGGGTCAGGCCTCGGTCTTCTGGGAGGACGCCCCCGACGGCCGCGGTCTCAACTACCGCGACCTTTACCCGCAGGCACCGCCGCCCGGGATGGTGCCGTCCTGCGCCGAAGGCGGTGTACTCGGCATCCTCTGCGCCTCGATCGGATCGATCATGGGCACCGAGGCCATCAAGCTGATCTGTGGGATCGGCGAGCCCCTCCTCGGTCGTCTCATGGTGTACGACGCCCTCGACATGACCTACCGGACCATCAAGATCCGCAAGGATCCGGAGGGTGAGCGGATCGCCGGTCTCATCGACTACGACGACTTCTGCGGTGTCGTCTCCTCGGAGGCGTCCGACGCCGCCGCGGGGTCGACGCTGACCGCCGTCGAACTCAAGCAGAAGATCGACGCGGGCGAGAAGCTGGCGATCATCGACGTCCGGGAGCCCGTCGAATGGGACATCGTCCGCATCGACGGCGCGACCCTCATCCCGAAGGGCGACATCCTCTCCGGCGAGGGTCTCGCCAAGGTGCCGCAGGACCGGCCCACCGTGCTCTACTGCAAGACCGGCATCCGGTCCGCCGAGGCGCTCGCTGCGCTGAAGCGAGCCGGTTTCGCCGACGCCACGCACCTGCAGGGCGGCGTGACCGCGTGGGCGAACCAGGTCGACAAGACGTTGCCGGTCTACTGAGCCCGGTCATCGATCCGCACGTCGGTGCGGGTGGTTGCCGCGTGCCTTCCGGAAACGGACTACCGCGCTCGGTAATCTGGCCGACGTGAACACCGTCGAGCCGCCCGGACACGTGTTGAACACGTTCGGGCTCACCGCCCACCCGCCCATCGCGATGGGGGAATCGTGGGTCGGCGGGTGGCGTGTCGGCGAAGTCGTGCTCTCACTGGTTCCCGACCACGCGCGCGCCGCGTGGTCGGCGTCGGTGCGCGAATCCCTGTTCGTGGAGGGGATGCGCATCGCGCGTCCGTTCCGCGCCACCGACGGCCGGTATGTGGTGTCGGGCTGGCGGGCCGACACCTACATCGCCGGGACGCCCGAACCGCGGCACGACGAGGTCGTCCTGGTCGCCGACCGGCTGCACGAGGCGACCGCCTCGCTCGAACGGCCCCGGTTCCTGCTGCAGCCGCCTGCTCCGCCGCACACCGACGTCGACGTGTTCACCGCGGCCGATCGTGCCGCCTGGGAGGACGTCCCGCTGCGCTCGGCCCGGGCCGCCGGTATGGCCGAGCCGACCGCACCCGACGGTGTGCAGAGCGTCGACATGCTGAAAACCCTTGCGAAGCTTCGTAAGCCGGTGGACCTGCCGTCTCAGGTCGTGCACGGTGACCTCTTCGGCACGGTGCTGTTCGCCGGTGCCGCGGCCCCGGGGATCACCGACATCGTCCCGTATTGGCGGCCCGCCCCGTGGGCGGCGGCGGTCGCGGTGGTCGACGCCCTGGCGTGGGGTGGTGCCGACACCGAACTCATCCAGCGATGGTCGGATCAGCCCGAGTGGCCGCAGATGATGCTGCGGGCGACGATGTTCCGGTTGGCCGTCCACGCGCTGCACCCGCGGTCGACCTCGGGCGCACTGCCCGGGTTGCAGCGAGTCGTCGAACATGTACGTTTACTCGTATAACCGCAGCTCACAGCCCTGACTGACCGCTGACAGGGTTCTCACAACGCCCGTGTGACGGAGTGAGGACAACGTGACGATGCGGTCACCTCGCGGAAAATCCGCGCAACACGCCCCCTCCACACTTGGTCTCGAGTCGCACGACACCGGTGTCGGCGTCTTCCACGACAGCCACCACTGCACGCAGCCCTGTGCACGGCAGTGACACCACGTAGACCAGCAACCATCGGAGGCGGAGCCTTGGCATTCGCAGATCTCAGAGCACAACTGACACGGGACCACACGATCACCGACTGGGACCCGGAGGACCGGGTCGCCTGGGACAACGGCAATGCCGCGATCGCCAAGCGCAATCTGATCTGGTCGGTCATCTGTGAGCATGTCGGATTCTCGATCTGGTCCCTGTTCTCGGTGATGGCCCTGTTCATGGGCCCTGAGTACGGCATCAGCATGGACCAGAAGTTCGTCATCGCCGCCACCGCGACGCTGGTCGGTTCTTGCCTGCGTATCCCGTACACGCAGGCCACCGCCAAGTTCGGCGGCCGCAACTGGGCGATCTTCTCCGCCGTCGTGCTGCTCATCCCGACCGGGCTGACGATGATGCTGATGATGAACCCGGGCGAGTTCGGGTTCGGCTGGTTCCTCGCCGTCGCGGCCATCACCGGTTTCGGTGGCGGCAACTTCGCGTCGTCGATGACCAACATCAACGCGTTCTACCCGCAACGGCTGAAGGGCTGGGCGCTCGGACTCAACGCCGGCGGCGGCAACATCGGCGTGCCGGTCGTGCAGGTCATCGGTCTGCTGGTCATCTGGCTCGCCGCCGACCAACCCGAGATCGTGTGCGCCATCTACCTGGTCGCCCTGGCCGTCGCCGGTATCGGTGCCGCCCTCTACATGGACAACCTGGACCACCAGACGGCCAGCGGCCGGGCGATGCTCGACTGCCTCAAGTACCGCGACACGTGGCTGATCTGCCTGCTCTACATCGGTACGTTCGGTTCCTTCATCGGCTTCGGGTTCGCGTTCGGCCAGGTCCTCAACATCAGCTTCACCGAGGCCGGAGTCGCGAAGCCGGCGCTGGCAGCAGCGCAGATCGTCTGGATCGGTCCGCTGCTGGGGTCGGTCATCCGTCCTTACGGCGGAAAACTGGCCGATCGCGTCGGCGGCGGCAAGGTGACGCTGTACACCTTCATCGCGATGGTCTTCTCCGCGGCGATCCTCGTGGTCGCCGGCACGATCGCCGACAACAACGGCAAGACGATCACCGGCGCCACGTTGACGGCCTTCATCATCGGCTTCATCCTGCTGTTCCTGCTCTCTGGCCTGGCCAACGGGTCGGTCTACAAGATCATCCCGACCATCTGGGAGCACAAGGCGCAGGCGCAGAGCGGACTGAATTCGCTCGGGAAGACGAAGTGGTCGCGGAGCATGTCCGGCGCGCTCATCGGGATCGCCGGTGCCGCAGGCGGTCTCGGCGGTGTGGGTATCAACCTGGTGCTGCGCGCCAGCTACCAGTCCAACAAGTCGGCGACGATGGCCTTCTGGGTGTTCATGCTCTTCTACGTCCTGGCAGCGGTCGTGACCTGGTGGTTCTACGCCCGGCGCCCGATCGTCATCGCGGAGACCACCGATCTCGCGGTCACCGGTGCCCATGACGAAACGGCACCGACTGTCGACGGGACCGCATCGACCGGTGCTGCCGCCGAGGGCACCGACAAGCAGGCAACCAAGGAAGCGCTGGCCTGATCCTCACGGGACCGGCGAGGCAAGGGAGCAAAGAGCAGTGAACAGCGAAACCGCAACGCGCACAACCAAGACAGTTGTGGTGGTGGGCCATGGCATGGTCGGTCACCGCTTCGTCCAGGCGCTCCGCGAGCGTGACGCGACCGACCTGTGGCGTATCGAGATCGTCAGCGAGGAGATCGACCCGGCCTACGACCGGGTGGGGCTGTCCTCGTATGTCGGTGCCTGGCTTCGGGATTCTCTCGCACTCGAGGGGAACACGTACGCCGGGGACGATCGGGTCGTCACGCATCTGGGCGAGACCGTCACCGGCATCGATCGAGACGCCCGCCGGGTCGTCACCTCGAGCGGTCGCGAGATCGACTACGACGCAGTCGTTCTGGCCACCGGTTCCTACGCTTTCGTCCCGCCGGTTCCCGGCCACGACAACGACCGGTGCTTCGTCTACCGCACCCTCGACGACCTCGACGACATCCGGGCCGCGGCCGAGGCCGCCGGTCCGGGTGCGACGGGTGTGGTCGTCGGCGGCGGCCTGCTCGGACTCGAGGCCGCCAACGCACTCAAGCTCATGGGGATGACCCCGCACGTGGTGGAGTTTGCCCCGCGTCTGATGCCGATGCAGGTCGACGAGGGTGGCGGCGCGATCCTGAAGAACCTGGTGACCGAGCTCGGACTCGAGGTCCACACCGGGATCGGGACGTCGGAGATCGCCGACGCCGAGGACGGCGGCCTGCGGGTCACGCTGTCCGACGAGTCGACGATCGACGCCTCGCTCGTGGTGTTCTCCGCCGGCGTCCGACCGCGCGATCAGCTCGCTCGGGACGCGGGACTGGCCGTCGGCGAGCGCGGCGGCGTGCTCGTCGACGCCGGTTGTGGAACCGACGACGAGAACGTCTACGCCATCGGCGAGGTCGCCGCCGTCGAAGGCCGCTGCTACGGCCTCGTCGCCCCCGGTTACTCGACCGCCGAGGTGGTCGCCGACCGTCTGCTCGGCGGGACGTCGGAATTTCCCGGTGCCGACCTGTCCACGAAGCTGAAGCTCCTCGGCGTCGACGTGGCCAGCTTCGGGGATGCGTTCGGCACCACCGAGAACGCGCTGGAGATCACCTACCACGACGCGGTCGCCGGCCGGTACGCGAAGATCGTCGTCAGCGACGACGCGAAGACGCTGCTCGGCGGAATCCTGGTCGGCGACGCATCGGCCTACGCGATGCTCAAGCCGATGGTCGGCCGGGAGATCCCGGGCGACCCGGCGGCCCTCATCGCACCCGAGGGCGGCGCTGCGGTGGGTATGGACGCACTGCCCGACGACGCGGAGATCTGCTCGTGCAACGGCGTCTCGAAGGGTGCCATCTGCTCGGCGATCGCCGACGGCGCGTGCGACATCGCCGCGGTCAAGGGCTGCACCTCGGCCGGCACCACCTGCGGTGGCTGCCTGCCCAGCATCAAGCAACTGCTCGCCGCGTCCGGGGTCGAACTGAGCAAGTCGCTGTGCGACCACTTCACCCAGTCGCGCGCCGAGCTGTTCGAGATCGTCGCGGTGACCGGTATCCGCACGTTCTCCGAACTCGTCGACCGGTACGGCAGCGGGCAGGGTTGCGAGATCTGCAAGCCGACGGTCGCGTCGATCCTCGCGTCGACCTCCAGCGACCACATCCTCGAGGGCGAGCAGGCCGCGCTGCAGGACACCAACGACCACTTCCTGGCGAACATGCAGAAGAACGGCTCGTACTCGGTCGTGCCGCGGATGCCCGGTGGCGAGGTCACGCCCGAGCAGCTGATCGTGATCGGTGAGATCGCGCGCGACTTCGGGCTGTACACCAAGGTGACCGGTGGGCAGCGGATCGACCTGTTCGGTGCGCGCGTCGATCAGTTGCCCGAGATCTGGCGGCGCCTCGTCGACGCCGGGATGGAGTCGGGGCAGGCGTACGGCAAGAGCCTGCGGACGGTGAAGAGTTGCGTCGGTTCGACGTGGTGCCGGTACGGCGTGCAGGACTCGGTCGGCATGGCCGTGCTCCTGGAGAAGCGGTACCGCGGACTGCGCTCACCCCACAAGATCAAGTTCGGGGTCTCGGGATGTGCCCGCGAGTGCGCCGAGGCGAGGGGCAAGGACGTCGGCGTCATCGCCACCGAGCACGGCTGGAACCTCTACGTCGGCGGCAACGGCGGCCAGAGCCCGAAGCATGCGGTGCTGCTCGCCAGCGGAGTGGATGACGAGACCCTCGTCGCCTACATTGATCGGTACCTCATGTTCTACATCCGAACCGCCGATCGACTGCAGCGCACGGCGCCGTGGCTGGAGTCGCTCGAAGGTGGTCTCGACCATCTGAAGGACGTGGTGTGTGAGGACAGCCTGGGGCTCGCCGCCGAACTCGAGGAGGCGATGGCCCGCCACGTCGGCGGTTACCAGGACGAGTGGGCCGCGGTGCTCGCGGACGAGGACAAGCTGAAGCGGTTCGTCTCGTTCGTGAATGCGCCCGATGTCGTCGACCCGACGATCCGGTTCTCCGAGTACGAGCGCAAGGCGCCGGTGCTGCTCGACATGCCGGCGGTCCGTCCGGGTGCGACCGCTCCGTCGGGCCCCGATGGAGTGAGCGAGCGACCGGTGAGAGAAGGAGTGCCCACATGACCATCGCGCCAGGGGAGGCCGACACCATGTCCGCAGAGACGACACCCACCGGCGCCGCCACGGAGTGTGAGGGGAGCTGGGTGCGCGCGTGTTTGATCGACGACCTGATCGTCGGTCGCGGCGTCGCCGTGCTGGGTCCCGAGGGTGTGCAGGCCGCGCTGTTCCGTCTGCCCGCCGCCGAGTCCGATCGCGAGGCGGCGCCCGGGCGCTCCCGCCTGTACGCGATCGGCAACATCGATCCGTTCGGTCGCGCCGCGGTCCTCTCCCGGGGACTCACCGGCGACCGCGGGGGCGAACCCACCGTCGCCTCGCCGCTGGGTAAACAGGTCTTCGCGCTGCGCACCGGGATCTGCCTGGACGACGAGACGGTGTCGGTCCCCAGCTACGGTGTGCGGGTGGTCAACCGCATCGTCGAGGTGTTCTTCCCGGCGTGAACACCATGACCCCCGCCGGTGCAGACCCTGCCGGCGCAACCTCACCGGACCCCGACCCGTTGCCGCTCGCCGGTTTCACGATCGGGATCACCGCCGCGCGTCGCGCCGAGGAGTTCGCGGTACTGCTGGAACGACGCGGTGCCGAGGTGATGCAGGCCCCGACCATCCGCATCCTGCCGCTGGTCGACGACACCGAACTCGAGCGGGTGACCGAGGAACTCATCGCCCACCCGCCCGAGGTGATGGTCGCCACGACCGGTATCGGCTTCCGCGGGTGGGTCGAGGCCGCCGACGGGTGGGGTAACGCCGAGGCCGTCCTACGGGCGCTGTCCGATAGCCGGCTGATCGCACGCGGCCCGAAGGCCAAGGGCGCGATCCGGGCGGCGGGGCTGCGCGAGGAGTGGTCGCCGGAGAGCGAGTCCTCCTCGGAGGTCCTCGACCGGCTGCTGGAAGAGGGCGTCGACGGCGTCCGGATCGCGGTGCAGTTGCACGGTGCCACCAGCGAGTGGGAACCGCTGCCGGACTTCTGCACGGTGCTGCGCGCCGCCGGTGCCGAGGTGGTGGCGATCCCGGTGTACCGCTGGCATATGCACCCCGACGTGGCGCGCATCGACAAGATGATCGGCGCGGTGCTCCGCGGCGATCTCGACGCGATCACCTTCACCAGCGCTCCGGCGGCGGCGTCGATCCTGACCCGTGCCAAAGAACTCGGCAAGCTGCAGCAGTTCATCCACGCACTGCGGACCGCGGTACCGGTCATGTGCGTGGGCTCGGTGACCGCCAGTCCGCTGGAGGCGCTGCAGATCCCGACGATCTACCCGCGCCGGTTCCGTCTCGGCGCGCTCGCGCGCCTGATCACCGACGAACTGCCGCGGCGGAGCCACCTGCTGCGGGTCGCCGGGCACGACACCGCCATCCGCGGCCAGGCGGTCGTGGTCGACGGTGAGCTCCGGGAGATGTCGGCGACGAGTCTGCTCCTGCTCAAACTGTTGGCCCGCAACCCCGGTCGCGTGGTCTCGCGGCAGGAGTTGCTCGCCGGTCTGCCCGGCGACAGCTCCGACACCCATGCGGTCGAGGTCGCCGTCGCGCGACTCCGTGCCGCACTGGGGGATTCGAAGATGGTACAAACCGTCGTCAAGCGTGGTTACCGGCTCGCGGTCGACCTCGAGTACGACGCCGAAGACGAGTGAGAAGGAAGCGAGAACACATGCACGACAACCATGTACGGCTTCCGCACGGTGACCGGTTGCAGGGGTACAGCCCCGTCCTGGTCGCGCACGGGACCCGCAACCCGCACGGGGTCAACGTGATCGCAGAGATCGCCGAGGCCGTCAGCGCCCGCATCGGGCTCACCCGCACCGCATTCGTCGACGTCCTCGGACCGACGCCGAGCGAGGTCATCGCCGACCTGGAACGTCCGGCGGTGCTGGTGCCCGCGTTCCTCGCCTCGGGCTACCACGTCCGCAAGGACCTGCCCGAACACGTCGCGGCCGCCGGCCGGGCGGACACCGTCGTCACCCGGGCGCTGGGTCCCGATCCGGCCATCGCCTCGGTCGCCCGACTCCGGCTGGCCGAAGCGGGCTGGGAACCGGGCGACGCGGTCGTGCTCGCCGCCGCCGGGTCGTCGGACGAGAGTGCCTGCGGGCAGGTTCATCTGGCCGCCCGGCAGCTGGAATCGCTGATCGGCGGACGGGTCGAGGTCGGGTTCATCACGACCGCGACCCCCACTGTGCCCGAGGCGGTCGAGCGGGCCCGGCGCACGGGACGGCGGGTCGTGATCGCCAGCCACCTCCTCGCCCCGGGCCTGTTCCATCAGCGCCTGAGCACCTACGGCGCGGACGCGGTCGCCGCACCCCTGGGGCCGGACCCCAGGATCGTCGACCTGATCGTCACGCGGATGCGTGCGGCCATCAGTCCGTACCGACGTGTGCCGGTCCCGCGCCACGTCTGAGCTGCCCCGCAAACCCACCCTTTTTCGGCATATCCAGCACCCTCCAAGGGGGTGGGTATGCCGAGAACAGGTGGGTTTGCGGGTCGGTCACGTGGCGGGGTCCCACCGGCACTCGCGCAGTCGGATTCGCCCGTCGGTGACCGGAACACCCTCCGCCCGCAGCCGTTCCAGCTGACGAGTCGCGAGATGCGGCGCCGGCCGGCCGCCGGCGGGCACCACACGGTGCCAGGGCAGGTCGGCCGAATCGGTCCGCATGATCCAGCCGACGATCCGCGGGCTCGACAACCCGGCCGCGGCGGCCAGGTCGCCGTAAGTGCTCACCTGGCCGGCCGGAATGGCCGACACGAGTGCGCGGACCTGTTCGACCTGCTCCTCGGTGATGGCTGCCATCGTCGCCTCGACAGATGTCGTCGCTACAGCAGCGATCGGACCAGCGCGGCCGCGAGCCCGGGCTCGAGGAACGGCACCATGTGGCCGCAGTCGGCATGGTGGACGGTGACCTCGTCGCTGCGCTCGCTCGCGCACGCATCGAGGAAGGCCGGCCGCACGAACGGGGGCTGGACCTGGTCGGCGACCACCACGTGGGTGGGCACACCTGGCGGCGGAAGCACTGCGGGCCTTGCCATCTCGCTCCACGACGCCGCTGCGGCGGGTGCGCTCACCCGCCAGCCGACCCGGCCGCGCGGCCGGGGGACGAGGTGTTCGGCGAGTTCGGCCTCCATGAGCTGGTCGGGAACGGAGGCCCAGCCCTCCGCACGTTTCGCGGCGCGGGCGGTGTCGGCATCCGCGTAGTCCCAGTTGTCGAGACTGTCGGTGGCCACGTCGAGCGCGAATTCGGGGTCGAGGCCCTGCGCGGGGTCGAGCAGCACCAGCCCCTTCACCGCATCCGGGCGGCGGTTGGCCAGGTGCAACGCCAGCGCGCCACCGAACGAGTGACCCACGACGACCACCGGATGCTCATCGGCGGGGATGTGTTCGTCGATCACCGCGGACAACGCCCGCACCTGGTGCTCGATGCTCCATGGCGGTCGCCACGGGGACCGGCCGTGACCGATCAGATCCGGCGCGACGAGGCGCACGCCGGGGAGGTGATCGGTCAGCGCTGCCCAGCGGCGGCCGTGCCCGGTGAGTCCGTGGATCGCGAGAACCGCAGGACCGCTGCCGAAGACATGCGTGTTGAGAGCTGTCACCCGTCCATCCTGCCGTACGCCGCGCGGCGGACTCTGACACAGGTCGCGGGGACACAGGTCGCGGGCACGGCCGACGAGGCCGTCGGTGGGCCGTGATTCGATGGGTGCATGAGTCGGAAACCGGGTGCCCAGACCCCGCGGAGCGCGCTGCGTGCGCGACTCGTCGCGGCCCCCGACCCGACGGACCGGACCCGGTACTGGCCACCGTCGGTGGCGCAGGTGATCGACCCGCCCACGAGTCGGCCGGCGGACGAGGAGCAGGCGTGGCGCCCGGTGCGGGTGCACGGCGGCCCCGGGAGCGGAAAGACCGCGCTGATCGTCGACGCCGCGGTCGCCCGCCTGCTCGACCCCGCCACCGATCCGGAGTCGGTCCTCGTCCTGGCGTCGAGCCGACGCGCCGCCGTCGCGCTCCGGGAGGAGATCACCCGGCGCGTCCTGTCCGCGGGCTCGAGCGGTCGCCGGGTGCTCGGCGGTGCGCTGCGCGAGCCACTGGTGCGGACCGTGCACTCCTACGCCTTCGCGATCCTCCGCTTACAGGCGCAGGCCCACAACAATCCGCCGCCGCGCCTCATCACGGGGTCCGAACAGGATGTCGTCCTGCGTGAACTGCTCGCCGGTGACATCGAGGACGGCGCCGGGTACTGGCCTGCCCACCTACGGCCCGCGCTGGGCACCGACGGGTTCGCCCAGGCGTTGCGCGACCTGATGATGCGCGCCGCCGAACGCGGGGTGGGTCCGGAAGAGCTTGCCGCGCTGGGGCGTACGCACAAACGACCGGAGTGGGCCGCGGCCGCCCGGGCCTACGCGCAGTACGAGCAGAACATGCTGCTGCGCGGGGCGGTCGGGCTCGAGACCCCGGGGGCCTCGGCGCCCGCGGTCGACGCGGCCGAATTGATCGGGTCGGCCCTGTCGGCCTTCGCCACCGATCCCGACCTGCTGAGCGGCGAGCGTCGTCGTATCCGGCATCTGCTGGTCGATGACGCGCAGCATCTCGACCCGCAGGCGGCGCAGCTCATCACGCTGGTCGGCACCGGAACCCTCTCGACGATCATCGCCGCCGACACCGACCAGTCCGTGTTCGGATTCCGGGGTGCGAGTCCGCGATTCGCGGACGGGCTGGCCGAACCGGGCAGCCCGCTCGACATCCTGCTGGAACACGATCACCGCGCCCGGCCCGAGCTGTCCCGCCTCGGGCGCGCGATCGCCGCCCGGCTGCCCGGCGCTCGCCCGCACCCGTATCCCGACCCGGTGACGGATTCGGCCGACGCCGACCCGGGCGCGGCCGATGGGGGAGGCGCGGCCGCGGTGCGCGTGTACGGGTCTGCCGCGAAAGAGGCCACCGCCATCGCCGACCTCCTGCGGCGTGCGCATCTGTTCGACGGGGTCCCGTGGTCGCAGATGGCGGTCGTCGTCCGGTCGGTGTCACTGGCCCTGCCGCCGCTCCGACGCGCCTTCCGGTCCGCGGGCGTACCCCTGACGACGCCCGCGAGCGACCTGCCCCTGCATCGGCAACGAGCCGTCATCGGACTGATGCTGGTGCTGCGCGCCGTCGCCGCGCGGGCGGCCGCGGGAGCAGATGCCGACCTGCCCGACACCACCGACCCGGAGACCACCGACCTGTTCACCAGCGAGCTCTTCAGCACCGAGGACACGCTCACGTTGCTGTCCGGTCCGATCGGGGCGGCCGACCCGGGCTCGATGCGCCGTCTCCGACGCGGTGTGCGGCGTCTCGACGATGCCGATGACCCAGCAGGACAACCGGATTCGCTCACGTCGCTGACCCGCGCCATCCTCGACCCCGAGGTCGGCGCGCGCTATCGCCGACGGCTCACCGAGACCGAGGCGGCGCCGCTGGCCCGCGTGCTGGACGTCGTCGGTGCGGCCCAGCGGGTCCATGACGCGCGCCGCGGGATCGAGGAGACCCTGTGGGCGGCGTGGCAGGCCACGGGACTCGAGCGGCGGTGGGCGGCATCGGCGGTCCGCGGCGGCCCGGCCGGTGAACAGGCCGACCGCGACCTCGACGCGGTCATGGCGATGTTCGAATCCGCCGCGGATTTCACCGACACGCTGCCCGCGGCCGGGCCCGCCGGATTCGTGCACTACCTGTCCCAGTTGCAGATCCCGCGCGACAGCCGAACAGCCACCGCCGCAACCGAGTCGGTGACCGTGCTGTCCGCGCACGCCGCGGTGGGGCGGGAATGGGAGGTCGTCGCCGTCGCCGGGGTCCAGGACGGACTGTGGCCGTCGCTGCGCAGCCGGGGTGGCGTTCTCGCCACCGGGCAACTCGTCGACCTCCTCGACGGTATGGCCGCCGACGCCGTGGACACCGTCGCCCGTGGGGCGACGGCACTCGCCGACGAGCGCCGGCTCTTCCTCGTCGCCTGCACCAGGGCGCGAAGCCGGCTGCTCGTGACCGCGGTCGAGGACGGCAGCGGGGACGCCTCGCCGTCGCGGTTCATCACCGAGCTCGCAGATCTGGTGGGGGACAACGACGATCCGGCCGAGTCGGCCCGCGCCGAGGTACGGCTCGATCCAGGCGTCGACCGGGTGCTCTCGTTGCCGTCCCTCGTCGCGACACTGCGGTCGGCGGTGATCGCCGGCGTCGACGAACCCGATGCACCCCGGACGAAGGCCGCGGCGCGTCTGCTGGCCGAGCTCGCCGACTCCGACATCCCGGGTGCGCACCCGCGCGACTGGTTCGGGCTCGCCGCACCCAGCACCGACGATCCGCTGTGGACGCCGGAGTCGGGGGCGCTGACGCTCTCACCGTCGAATGTCGATGCACTGACCCGCTGTTCGCTGCGGTGGGTGCTCGAACGCAACGGCGGCCGCGACGGCGACGGCACCCCCGCGCTGACCGGCAGTCTCGTGCACACGCTCGTCCAGGCGGTGGCAGGCCAGCTCGACCCGGCTGAGGTGACGGCGGCGCTGCGCGGCATCTGGGAACGGGTCGACACCGGGGCGGGCTGGTACTCGGCTCGCGAACTCGAACGGGCCGAGGGCATGCTGGGGCACTTCCGGGAGTGGCTGCGCATCTCGCGTGCCGATCTCGAGGAGGTGGGCGTCGAATTGCCGATCGACGCAACCATTCCCGCGGCGTCGGGGCCGGATTCCGACGAGCCCGCGGTCCGTCTGCGCGGGCGTGTCGACCGCCTCGAGACCGATGGCGCCGGCCGCCCGGTCGTCGTCGACGTGAAGACCTCGAAGAACCCCATCACCAAGGCCGACGCCGACGAGCACGCGCAGATGGCGGCCTATCAGGTGGCGTTGGCGCACGGCGGCGTGCCCCAGTTCGGCGACGCCGCGCCGGGCGGCGCCCGACTCGTCTACGTGTCGACCGCGAACCGCAATTCCGGTGCGGCCGAGCGTGTTCAGTCGCCGCTCACGCCGGAGTTGCTGGACGAGTGGATCGGGGTGGTGCGTCGCGCGGCCCGGGCGAGTATCGGTCCGACGTACAGCGCGACGCCCAACCCGGGCTGTGTGCACTGCAACCTCACCACCAGCTGTCCGGCCCAGATCCCGGGGAAGGCGGTCACCGATGACTGACCTGCAGGATCGGACCGAACGGCCGATGGTCGGGGCGAAGTCGCTGGCCGCGGCGCTGGGTCTGCCCGATCCCACGCCCGAGCAGGTGGCCGTGATCGAGGCACCCATGGAGCCGATGCTCGTCGTCGCCGGAGCCGGGGCCGGCAAGACCGAGACGATGGCCTCACGCGTGGTGTGGCTGGTGGCCAACCAGCTCGTGGCCCCCGACGAGATCCTCGGACTCACCTTCACGCGCAAGGCCGCGAGCGAACTCGGCGCCCGCATCCGGCGTCGGCTCTCGATGCTTGCCGGGTCGCCGGCGCTGCGGAACTGGGATCCCGACGGCGCGTTGGCCGCCCGCCTGCGCGGCGCCGACCCCGAGGTGAGCACCTATCACGCCTACGCCGGCCGGTTGATCGCCGACTACGGGCTGCTGCTGCCGGTGGAACCGTCGTCGACGCTGCTCACCGAGACCGAGCTCTGGCAGCTCGCGTTCTCCCTCGTCTCCGCGTGGCCGGGCGAGCTGAACACCAAGAAGGTGCCGGCGAGTGTCACCGAGGCGGTGCTCAAGCTGTACGGCGAGATGTCCGAGCACCTCGTCGACATCGCCGACCTCGCGCAGGCGGGTTCGACGCTGTACGAACTCGTCGACACCCTCCCGAAGGGCCCCAAGCAGCGTGACAAACCGACCCAGGCGCTGCTGAAGGTCCAGGAGGTCATCGACGAACGTCGCGAGCTGATCCCGATGGTCATAGCGCTGGGCGAGACGATGCGCGCCCAGTCCGCGCTCGACTTCGGCAGCCAGATGTCGCTGGCGGCACGGCTGGTGGTGTCCAATTCCGAGGTCGTGACCGCCGAGCGCACCGCCTTCCGCGCGGTTCTCCTCGACGAGTACCAGGACACCGGCCACTCGCAACGGGTGTTGCTGTCGACCCTGTTCGGCGGGCACGGCCGCGCGCCGGTCGCGGTCACCTCGGTCGGCGACCCCATCCAGTCCATCTACGGGTGGCGTGGCGCCTCGGCGGCCAACCTGCCGCGGTTCGCGCGCGACTTCCCACGACCCGACGGGACCCCGGCCCGGCGCCTCGAACTGCTCACCAGCTGGCGCAACTCGGCCCAGGGCTTGCGGTTGGCGAATCAGATCTCCGCGGAGCTCCGACGCCGCGGTATCCCGGTCAGTGTGCTCCGGCCGCGTCCCGATGCCCCGGACGGAACGGCGTCGATCGCCCTGACCGAAACGGTTCTGGACGAACGGAACTGGATCGCCGACGCCATCGAGGAACGCTACCGGGCGGCCGAGGCCGCAGACGTCGCGCCGCCGACCACCGCGATCCTGGTGCGCCGCAACGAGGATTCGGCGCCGCTGGCCGCCGAGCTCGAGAGTCGGGGCATCCCCACCGAGGTGGTCGGCATCGGCGGGCTGCTGCACGTCCCGGAGATCGAGGACATCGTCGCGACCCTGCGCGTGATGGCCGACCCGATGGCCGGGACCGCGGTCATGCGTCTGCTCACCGGGGCCCGCTGGCGGCTCGGCGCCAAGGACCTCGCCGCGCTCTGGCGTCGGGCCACCAACCTGGCGGCGGAGAGCTTCGCCGAGGCGGGCGGGGTGGTCACCAGCAGGGAAGCGCTCGACGCCGCACTCGATGCGGTGCTGCCCACCGAGATCGTCGACCGGGCGGGCATCGCCGACGCCGTCGTCGACCCCGGCGAACCCACCGACTACAGCCCGGAGGGTTACGCCCGCATCCGGGCGTTCGGTGCGCAGTTGGAGTCACTGCGTCGGCGCATCGGACAACCGCTGCCCGAACTCGTCGCCGACGTGGAGAACACGATCGGGGTCGGCGTCGAGGCGCAGATCCGGGCGCGGCGCATGCGGGGTGCGATCACCGGACGCGAACACCTCGACGCCTTCGCCGACTACGTCAGTCATTACGCTGATCGTCCGGGAGCGAATCTGCCTGGACTGCTCGCCTTCCTGGATGCTGCCGAGACCATCGAGAAGGGTCTCGAACCGGGCCGCATCGAGGTGGCCGAACAGCGGGTGCAGATCCTCACCGTGCATGCGGCCAAGGGCCTGGAATGGGATGTCGTCGCGATCCCGCACCTGGCGAAGGGGATCTTCCCCAGCGCCAAGGCCGACACCACATGGTTGGGCAGTGCGCGCGAACTCCCGGCGGACCTGCGCGGCGATCTGGCGATCCCGGCCGAGGCGGCCGACGGTGCGCCGGAGGGGTTCCCGATCCTGAAGATCGACACCGTGGCCGACCGCAAGCAGCTCGAGGACGCCCTGACCGACCACAAGGCCGCGATCGGCGAACGGCGACTCGAGGAGGATCGCCGGTTGCTCTATGTGGCGCTCACCCGCGCCCGGCACGACCTGCTGATCTCGGCGCACCACTGGTCGGAGACCGGCGACAAACCCCGCGGCGGTTCGGATTTCTTCGACGAGTTGATGACCGGCATCGATGAGGCGATCGCCGACCCGAGCGTCGACTCGACCGGTCTGTCGATCGCGGTGCGGACGCCACCGCCCGAACCGGACAGCCCGAATCCGTTGGCCGAACGCGCGATCGCGGCGCCGTGGCCGCGTGATCCGCTCGCGGGCCGCCGCGACTCGGTACAGCGGGCGGCCGACCTGGTCGCCGACGCCATCGCCGGCCGCGCGGCGCCCGCGCTGTTCGACACACCTGCTGCCCAGTCCGGCCCCGCCGACGCCGAGACCCCCGCAACGCCACCGGCCGACCCCGCGGACGAGATCTGGGCGTGGGAGGCCGAGGTGTCGGCCCTGCTCGCCGAGCATCATCAGGCCAACCAGGCGCTCGTCGAGGTGTCGTTGCCGACCCATCTGTCCGTCAGTCAGCTGGTCGAACTGGACGCCGACGAGGCCGAGTTCGCTCGTCGGCTCCGCCGGCCCACCCCGTTCCGGCCCAACCCGATGGCCCGGCGCGGCACCGCGTTCCACGCCTGGGTGGAACGCTGGTTCGGGGCGACACGGCTCCTCGACATCGACGAACTGCCCGGCGCCGCCGACGCGACCGCGAGTCCCGACGCCGATCTCGAGGAACTGCGGGCCGCGTTCCTCTCCTCGCCCTGGGCGAATCGCAGCCCGACCGAGGTGGAGGTGCCCTTCGAGACCGTCATCGGCGGGATCGTCGTGCGCGGACGGATCGACGCGGTCTTCGCCGAGAAGGACGGTTCGTGGACGGTCGTGGACTGGAAGACCGGTGTGATCCCCGAACCCGCCCGCCGGGAATCACTCTTCATCCAGCTCGCCGCGTACCGCCTGGCGTGGGCGCAGCTGGCCGGGGTGGAGCCGACCAAGGTCCGCGCCGCGTTCCACTATGTGCGCGACGGGCACACCCTGGAGGCCGACGACCTGCCCGACGAGGCGACCCTCGCCGCGAAGCTGGCCCGCTGAGCGCGCCGGTGCCCCGGGACAGCTCCCGCCACATGCCTTGTGATGCCCCGAGGTGGGCTACATTGCAGCGTGTGAGCGAACTCGACGTGCGCGTGCGTGCCGGTGGCTAACCGTCTGCGCCGACGCTTCGGCGGTACCGAGCTGGCCAACCGGCCCGACCACGCACTGGTCGGCGTCGTCCGCATCCCCGAACTCCAGCAGAGCCCGAGCCGGGCGATCGGTCGGCGCGTCTTCTGGGCGACCCTGGCGCTGCTGTTCACCTCGGTCGTGGTCTGGCTGGATCGCGCCGGCTATCGCGATGCCCAGGACAACGAGCTGTCGTACCTGGACGCGCTCTACTACTCCGCGGTGACCCTCTCCACGACCGGCTACGGCGACATCACACCGATCACCCCGTTCGCCCGTTTCATCAACCTCGTCATCATCACGCCGTTGCGCGTGCTGTTCCTGATCGTGCTGATCGGTACCACCCTCGAGGTGCTCACCGAACGGTCGCGCCAGGCGCTCAAGATCCAGCGTTGGAGGAATACCGTGCGCAATCACACCGTGGTCATCGGCTACGGCACCAAGGGCCGCACCGCGGTGGACGCCATGCGGGGCGACGGCATCAAGCCCTCCGAGATCGTCGTCGTCGACGCGGACGCCACCGTGCTCGAGGCGGCCGCCTCCGACGGGCTGGTCACCGTGCGCGGCGACGCCACCAAGTCGGATGTGCTCCGCCTCGCCGGTGTCGCGCACGCCGCCAGCATCGTCGTCGCCACCAGCCGCGACGACACCGCGGTCCTCGCCACGCTCACCGCCCGCGAACTCAATCCGCGGGCGAAGATCGTCGCGTCGATCCGGGAGTCGGAGAACACCCACCTGATGCGCCAGTCCGGCGCCAACTCGGTGGTGGTGTCGTCGGAGACCGCCGGCCGCCTCCTCGGGATCGCGACGATGACCCCGTCGGTGGTCGAGGTGATCGAGGACCTCCTGACCCCGGATGCCGGCTACGCCATCGCCGAGCGCGAGGTCGACCCGACCGAGACCGGCGGATCGCCCGCCCACACCCGCGACATCGTCCTGGGTGTTGTGCGGAACGGTGTGCTGCACCGCGTCGACGACAGCGAGGTCGAACAGATCGAAGTCGGTGACCGGCTGCTGTACGTCCGCACCAACCCCAACGACGACTGATCGTTCCGTCATCGAGAAAGGCCGTGTCACCGTGCATTTCGACATGCCCCAGCCGCCGCTGCTGTCGCGGGCGGTGTTCGACCGGGCGGACGCGATCCGCGACGACGCCGAGCGGATGGCCGCCGGCTGGCCGACGGCCAAGGTGCTGTTGATCGACGCGGCCGGCCGCTACCCGGTCACCGATTCCGGTGCGCTGCACTGGGTTGCGGCTCCGACCGTGGCCGAGGCGCCGCCGGGGGATGCGGTGATCCTCGGCTTCGACGGGTCGGGCGGCGCCGGTGGAGCCGACCTGTGGACGCGCCGGGTGGACCACATCGACGGACCGACCGATGACGCCCGACGCGGTGCGACGCGACTGTCCGCCGACGAGGCGGGGCTCCTCGCGACCGCCCTGGGAATCCTGAACTGGCATGCGACCGCGAGTCATTCACCGGTCGACGGTTCCGTCACCCGGCCGGCCCGCGGTGGTTGGGTCCGGCGCAGTGTGGATTCCGGCCGCGACGAGTTCCCGCGGACCGACCCGGCGATCATCACCGTCGTCCACGACGGCGCCGATCGCATCCTGCTCGGCCGCCAGTCGGTGTGGCCGCAGGGTTGGTATTCGACGCTGGCCGGCTTCGTCGAGCCGGGGGAGTCGCTCGAACAGTGCGTCCTGCGCGAGGTGTACGAAGAGGTCGGGATCGGGGTGCGGGAACCGCGCTACCTCGGCAGTCAGCCGTGGCCGTTCCCGCGGTCGCTGATGCTGGGATTCGCCGCACTCGGCGACCCGGCCGACGAGTTGGCGTTCCTCGACGGCGAGATCGGCGATGCGCAGTGGTTCCACCGCGACGAGGTCCGGGCGGCGCTGGCTCGGGGCGACGGCTGGTCCCGCGCCGAGGCGCCGGGTTCCGACGACGCCGACCGTCTGCGCCTCCCCGGATCGATCTCCATCGCTCGTTCGATGATCGAGGCCTGGGCGGCCGGATAGACCGGCCGCCGTCGCGCTGGACTCATCGCCGGCCGACCGGACTCAGACGCCCAGCTTCGCCTTCACGTCGGCGATCGACGGGTTGGTGGCGGTGGTGCCGTCGGCATAGAGGACAGTCGGGACGACATGGTTGCCGCCGTTCACGCTGCCCACGAATTCGGCGGCGTCCGGGTTCAGCTCGATGTCGATCTCCTGCCAGCTGATACCGCTGCTCTTGAGGCCGCGCTTGAGGCGCGCGCAGAAGCCGCACCACGACGTGGTGTACATGGTCAGCTCACCGGAGTCGGAGGTGCGGGCGCCGGCCTCGTCGTCGATCACGTTGCTCATGGGTCCCATAACACCATGTCCGGGCCTGCTGTTCCCGTCCGCGTTGTTCGCCTGCCGGCGGCGTCGGTGGTTGGTGACATAGTGGACGCCGTGCCTCACCCGACTTCTGCCGCGAAACCCGAGTCCCCGCGTCGTGCCGCGGTGTCGGCGAGTGGCGGCGCGGTCGAGGGACTCGACCCCGAGCAGAGCGCCGCAGTCCTGGCGCCGCGCGGACCGGTGTGCGTGCTGGCCGGGGCGGGCACGGGCAAGACCCGGACCATCACCAGGCGCATCGCCCACCTCGTCGACACCGGCCAGGTCAATCCCGGCCAGGTCCTGGCGGTCACCTTCACCGCCCGCGCCGCCGGCGAGATGCGCACCCGCCTGCGCAGTCTCGGTGTCGGCGGTACGGGGGGCAGCGTCGCGGCCCAGACCTTTCACGCGGCCGCCATGCGTCAGCTGCGGTACTTCTGGCCGCGTGCCTTCGGTGACGCCCGGTGGGAGCTCCTGGACAACAAGTTCCCGCTCATCTCGCGGGCGGCTCGCCGCTCCGGCCTCGACACCTCGACCGACACGCTGCGAGACCTGTCGTCGGAGATCGAGTGGGCCAAGGCCTCGCTGATCTCACCGGAGAACTACGTCGAGGCGGTCGGCCGGCTCGGCCGCGAGTCCCCGGCACCGCCGCCGAAGGTCGCGGCCGTGTACGGGCACTACGAGGACGCCAAGGTCTCGCCCGACGGGGACCGGTTGCTCGATTTCGACGACATGCTCATCTACATGACCCAGATCCTCACCGTCGAACCGGGCGCCGCGGACGAATTCCGTTCGCGGTACCGGTGTTTCGTCGTCGACGAGTACCAGGACGTGACGCCGGTGCAGCAGGGTCTGCTGGACGCCTGGCTCGGGGAACGCGACGACCTGACGGTCGTCGGTGACGCCAACCAGACGATCTACACGTTCACCGGTGCCTCGCCGAACCATCTCTTGGATTTCAGTCGCCGGTTCCCGGAGGCCACGGTCGTCCGTCTCGAGCGCGACTACCGGTCCACCCCGCAGGTCGTCGATCTGGCGAACCGCGTCATCGGCGCCGCCCGGGGGCGCATCGCAGGAACCCGCCTGCAGCTCATCGGACAGCGCCCGCCCGGGCCGGCGCCGCAGTTCGCCGAGTACGACGACGAGCCCGCCGCCGCGACGGCGATCGCCATCGAGATCAAACACCTCATCAGATCGGGGGTCGCGCCCGCCGAGATCGCGATCCTGTACCGCGTCAACGCACAGTCCGAGAACTACGAGCAGGCCCTGACCGAGGTGGGCGTCCCGTACCAGGTGCGCGGCGGCGAGGCGTTCTTCGCGCGCACCGAGGTCCGGCAGGCCATGCGGCAGCTCGCGACGGTCGCTGGCCGCGAGGTCAGACCCGACGTGGAGCTCCTCGACGTCGTGCGCGCGGTGCTGGGCGAGCTGGGTCTCAGCGAGGAGCAGCCGTCCGGTGCGCAGGCGCGCAGCCGGTGGGAATCACTGAAAGCGCTGGTCCAGCTGACCGAGGACATGGTCGCCGAGAACCCGGAACTGACGCTGCCGCAACTGTCGGCCGAACTCGCCGCCCGCGCCGAGGCGCGCCATCCCCCGACGGTGCAGGGCGTGACGTTGTCGTCGCTGCACGCGGCCAAGGGACTCGAGTGGGATGCGGTGTTCCTCGTCGGACTCACCGACGGGTCGCTGCCCATCAGCCAGGCGATCAAGGGGTCCTGGGAAGAGGTCGAGGAAGAGCGGCGACTGTTCTATGTCGGAGTGACGCGTGCCCGCGAGCACCTGCACCTGTCGTGGGCCCTGGCCCGCAACGAGGGCGGCCGTGCCCGGCGTCGCTCGCGGTTCCTCGCCGACCTCGTGCCCGACGACTCGCCCGCGTCGCCGATCGCGAAGGAGCGCGCGCCCCGCCGCGGACCGACCTGCCGGGTCTGCGGTTCCCGGTTGATGGATTCGACCGCGACGCTGCTCGGTCGCTGCGCCGGGTGCCCGTCGGATCTGGACGAAGGACTGCTGGTCTCGCTCAAGGAGTGGCGTCGCGAGCGGGCCCACGAGAAAAAGGTGCCGGCCTTCGTCGTCTTCTCCGACAAGACCCTCACCGCGATCGCCGAGCAACGACCGACCGATACCGCTGCGCTGGTGGCGATCTCGGGAATCGGGGCGAAGAAGGTCGACGAGTACGGCGCCGAGATCATCGAACTCGTCGAAACCGCAGGTCAAAAATAGGTTGTGCGGGTTTCGGCCCAGCGTCTACTCTGAGTCCCGTCAGTACGGGGATGGGTTGTGTGCGTCCGTCACACCGGCCCGCCACAGTCACCGACGACCGACACGAACGCGGAAAGCCACGAGACCAGAAGGGAGTGGATCAGTGAACGGAATCACCGTGAGCCAGGCCGGCATCTGCCAGTCTGCGGCGAACCTGAGAGCAGCCGACACGTATGCGCCGAAATTGCATGCGCTGAAGCCGAATCAGCCCGCCATCGCGCGTACCGGTCGCACCCGCTCCTGGATGCCGGTCGCCCGAGCGTGCACGAGCTTTGCACGCCCGGTCGCCGTCCCGGCGGCGGCCCTGCACCTGGCAGCCGAAGCGCGCGTCGCGCGAATCGCACCGCCCGCAGCAGCAGTAGCACCCGCGCCGCGTCGGTTCCCCGTTCTGTTCCGAAGTTCCCGGAGTTAGATCTCCGAGACATTCCGGGCCACGGGCGAATCGCAGAGGCGACACCCGTGGCCCTCTTTTTTCTGTCACCGAATCTCCACCCCGATCCAGGGGTCTCGGACACAGAGCCACATCGAGGACTCGGGTTCAACACCCCAAACGAGCAGATGTGGAGAAACCAATGACTGTCGAATGCGTCCTCGAGTCCTGTATGTCGGCGGACCGCGCAGCGACCGCCCGGCTCGACCTGCCCTGCCAGATCGCCGACGCAGATCTGTGGTTCGCCGAAGACCCCCGTGACCTCGAGCGTGCCAAGGCCATGTGCGCCGAATGCCCGTTGCGGGCCCAGTGCCTGCAGGCCGCACTCGATCGATCCGAGCCCTGGGGGGTCTGGGGAGGCGAGATCTTCGAGCGCGGAGCCGTCATCGCACGCAAGCGTCCCCGCGGTCGCCCGCGTAAGAACGTTGCATGACAACAAAACCGACGCCGCGAGCAGAAATGCTCGCGGCGTCGGTGTCGTGTCTGCGAGGTGGTGTCAGTCGCCCAGGCCGGGGACCCACTCCTCCATGATGGCCCGGTACGGGGCATGCGCCTCGAGCTGCGAGGCGATGCCGACGCAGCCCCCGAGTACGCGGAAGACCATCACGAAACGCTTGGGCACGTTCAGGTTTCGTGACGTCTTGTACACCTCGCCGCGAACATCGGTGGCCTTGCCCGCGGCCCGCTGCATCCACTTCCGGGTGAAGTGGAACGACTCGCTGTAGAGCGGATCGACGTAGGGACGCAGGTAGGCCTCGAGGTCGGCACTCGTCACCTTGTTCGCGTGGGACGGGCGGATGAACTCGGCGGAGATCATGAGTTCTTTGAGTTCGTCGTACTTCTTGTCCCGCGCCAGACGGAGAATCGGTCCGGTCTCGGGCGGGAGGCCTTCCGGATAGTGGCCGACCGCACCGAAGTCGAGTACGCCGAACCGCCCGTCGGTGGCCCGGAAGAAGTTGCCCGGATGCGGATCGCCGTGGAGGAGTCCGACCCGGTACGGCGAGCCGACCTCGAATTCGGCCATCTTCGCGGCGGCGTCGTCGCGGGTCTGCTGGTCCCCGGTGGTGATGATCTTCGACAGCGGGACGCCGTCGACCCACTCCGAGACGACGACCTTGGGTGCACTCGCGACGACCTTGGGGATGAGGAAGTCGGGATGGCCGTCGTAGGCCTTGGCGAAGGCGCGCTGATTGTCGGCCTCGCCGAGGTAATCGAGCTCGGCCTCGGTCCGGTCGATGAGTTCGTCCATCATCGCCTTGACGTCGGTGCCGGGGGACAGGCGCTGCAGGAGTCCGGACATGCGGGACAGGGTCTTCAGATCGGCCTTCAGTGCGTGGTCGGCCCCGGGGTACTGGACCTTGACCGCGACCTCACGGCCGTCCGACCAAATTCCTTTGTGTACTTGTCCGATCGACGCCGATGCCGCGGGCTCGTCGGAGAATTCCCGGAAACGCTCGCGCCACCGGGTGCCGAGCTGCTGGTCGAGCACCTTGTGGACCTTCGCGGCCGGCATGGGCGGGGCGTCGGCCTGCAACTTGGTGAGCGCTTCGCGGAACGGCTCGCCGAACTCGTCGGGGATCGCGGCTTCCATGATCGAGAGCGCCTGCCCGACCTTCATGGCGCCGCCCTTGAGTTCGCCGAGAACGGCGAACAGTTGTTCGGCGGACTTCTCCAGGAGCTCCTGGTTGACCTCGTCCTTGTCCCTTCCGACCATGCGCTTGCCGAAACCGGCAGCAGCCCGCCCGGCCATACCGATCGGAAGAGAGGCCAGTTTCGCGTTGCGGCGACCCTGTCCTTTGGTGATGTCGGTCATAGCATCCTTTCCGCGTCACACAATAGACGACCTGGCTTGCTGATCCGGTGCGGGACGACAATCGCAGGCCGGGTGCGGCGACCATTGTCTGATGTCCAGCCGCGTCGGGTCATCTCGGAATTCCAACACATGGTCGAGCAGCTGCGGATCGGGTCGTGGCTCCACATGCGGCCGGTCGCGTACGGCCTCCACCAATTGCTCGATCTGCGAGTGGGCCATCGCGGCGGTCATCGCCACCACGGCCGGGCTCGCCTGACCCGACGTCCGGATCAGCTGGACGGCCAGGGCCGGCCAGTCCGGGTCCGCGTCGGACCGGTGACGGTCCGCGCACATGAGGCAACTCGACAGTCCGGGGAGCACCAGCGGGCCGACGATGCCCACCCCGTCGCGGACCCGGACCAGCAGATGGGGTATCCGGGCCCGGGTCAGTGCGAACACCACCCGCGGATCGTGGACGACGAAGTCGGTCAGGATCACCAGGTCGGTGTCGACGGCATCGAGCGTCCCGTCGGGTAGCCGCCGCATCGTCCGTCGAGCTGACAAACCCATGCTGCGCAACGAATTCGACAGCTGTTCGCTGATCGGCCCCTGGCCATGGATCAGGATGTGGAACTCCGCGGCCGTGGGCGGGCGGTCGACAACCGCTCGGCCGGCCGACACCAGACTGCTCAGGACCAGATCGAGGTCGTCGTCGTGGAGGCCGGCCCGTCGGGCGCGGCGAGCGAAGGTGTCCGCCGTGCACGGATCCTCCAACGATCGAAGCAGCCCGGCGACGGAATACGCCGACACCGAGGCGTCGAAGTCGAGGAGCAGGCTGTCGGCCGGATCGATGCCCACGCGGACCGAGTTGCCCGGCTGGACGATGACGGGCGTCCCCGGGAGCAGCCGCGGGACCGCGGGCGGAACAGCGCAGGGGGACACCGAGATGGCGCTGGAACTCGTCCGGGCTGGCGACATGCGGCAACTCTGCCAGCCGAACGCCGTCGCGGGCGCTCGGCGAGCAGGTTATCCACAGCATGGCGTGTTCCACCGGTGGTGTGGATTCCTACGATCCGCCTCGTGCCGATTCGCCGCCGTCATCGTTACGGGACTCGTCGGTGGCGTCGCGCGCCTTCTCCTCGGCGATGGTCTTCTCGAGCTGGGCGATCGGGTCGTCGAGGTCGTCGCCGCCCAGGAGCCGGTCGATGAAACCCGCAGGGTTGTCGAGGTCGTCGGCATCCGGCAGCAGATCAGGGTGTGCCCACACGCCGTCCCTGGTCGCGACGTCGGTGGCCTCCAGCGCGCGGCGCCACAGCTCCGACGCCTCGCGGACCTTGCGGGGCCGAAGCTCGAGACCGACGAGGGTTGCGAATGTCTGCTCGGCCGGCCCGCCCGACGCGCGCCGACGTCGCATGGTCTCGGTGAGTGCCCCGGTACTCGGGATCCGGTCGCCGAGCGCTCGGGTCACGACCTGCTCCACCCAGCCCTCGATCAGGGCGAGGAGGGTCTCGAGACGGCCGAGGGCCGCTTTCTGCTCAGGTGTCGTGGTCGGCTCGAACGACGTCGATGAACTGATGATCTCCTCGAGTTTCGAAGGGTCGGAGAGCAATTGGGTCGGGTCGATCCCGGCGGTGGCGTCGGTGATACCGCTGAAATCGATACTGATGCCGCGGGCGTATTCCTCGACGGTGGTCAGCAACCGCTGACGCAGCCAGCCGACGTGGGTGAACAGGCGCACATGGGCGGCCTCGCGCGCGGCGAGGAAGACGATGATCTCCTGCGCCGGCTGCTCCAGACCCTCGGCGAACTTGGCGATCGCCTCGGGGAGCAGGACGGCGATCCCCTCGGGCGCCAGCGGCAGCCCGACGTCGGTCGACGTCAGCACCTCCTTGGCGAGCTGACCGAGCCCCTGGCCGAGCTGGGTGCCGAACGCCATGCCGCTCATCTGGGTCAGCATCCCGATCATCGGGCCGGCGAACTGGGCCGCCTCGGCGGGGAGGTTGTCCTGCCAGGTTCGGGCCAGCTGCTCGGCGACCGGGTCGCACAAACCCTTCCACGTGTCCATCGACTCCTCGAGCCATTGGACCGGTGTCCACGCCACCGTCTGGGTGACGCCGCTGGGGAAATTCGTCGCGTCGTCGAGCCAGACGTCGGCGAGCCGGACCGCGTCGGCCGAGGCCGAGATCTCCTTCTCGAGGATCGGGGTGAACGAACCGATCTGCTGCCGGGCGAGATTGGTCGCGACCGAGTAGTTCACCGGACCGTTTCCGCCGCCCGCCATGCCCGCGCCCATACCGCTGAACATGTTGCCCAGTTGCGAGAACATCTGGCCGATCATGTTGGGATCGAACTTCGAGGGGTCGAAGTCGCCGCCGGGACCGCCGCCGAACCCCTGCCCGCCCCCGAATCCGAACGGGTTGGCCCCGCCGAACGGGTTGCCACCGGGATTGTCGCCCGGCTTGTTCTTGTCACCGCTGTTCTTGTCGCGGTCGTCATCGCCGTCACCGGACGACGAGAAGCCGAAGGGCAGATCACTCATGGGTTCCACCGTACCGCCCGGTGAGGCCCGCAAACGGCGACGACTGTTCGCCCTGCGCGTAGCCGGCTCATGGTCGCCGGCGCAGCCGGCTCGTGGTCGCTGCGGGGCACTATCGTGTGCGGAATGAGTTCGAGCCCCCGATTCCGGAGAATCGCCGCGGCCGCGGTCTCCACCGTGGTCCTGCTGGCGTTGCTGGTGCTCGGCACGCAGGTGCAGGTGCCCTACGCCGCGCTCGGGCCCGGACCCACGCTCAACACCCTCGGTACGACGAAGGTGGAGGACGACGGGGCGGTGGTGGAGCGCAAGGTCGTGCAGATCGACGGTGCGCCGACCGATCCGACGACCGGCCACCTCAACCTCACCACCGTCTCGGTGCGGGACGGGATCTCGCTGTTCGACGCCCTGGGCATGTGGGTGTCGGGCACCTACTCGCTGACGCCGCGCGACCAGGTCTATCCGCCCGACCGCACCACCGAGCAGGTTCAGGAGGAGAACGCGCAGCAGATGACGGGGTCAGAGGAGAACGCGACGGTCGCCGCGCTCCGTTACCTCGATCGTCCCACCGCGTTGCGCATCGCGAGCGTCGCACCCGACGGGCCCGCGGTCGACGTGCTGCGCGCCGGCGACGAGGTCGTGGCGGCCGGCGGCGTGCCGGTGGAAACGGGTGAACAGCTGCGGAAGGTCGTCGGCGACAATCCGCCGGGGACCGTCCTGCCCATCGAGATCGTCCGCGCCGGTGCCCGGCAAACCGTGTCGGTGACCCTCGGCACGCATCCGGCCGACTCCGAGGCCGGGTATCTGGGCGTCGTTCCGGAGGTGGTCGATGCCGATCCGCGCCTCGAGGTCACCTACAACGTGGGGGACATCGGGGGACCGTCGGCGGGGATGATGCTGGCACTCGCGGTCATCGACCAGCTGAGTCCCGGCGAGCTGACCTCCGGCAAGTTCATCGCGGGCACCGGCACGATCACCGATGAGGGGGTTGTCGGTCCCATCGGCGGGATCACGCACAAGACCCGGGCCGCCCGCGACGCCGGCGCGACGGTCTTCCTGGTCCCGGCCCGCAACTGTGCCGAGGCGGTCTCGGAGCGACCGGACGGATTGAAGCTGGTGAAGGTCGACACTCTCGAGGGCGCTGTCGACGCGCTGAACGCGGTCGGCGCGGGCCGTCCGGCGCCGAGCTGCTGAGGCTTGCCAGGACTGCCGCGTCAGCCCCGGTCGGACGACTCCGGTAGATCGGGAGCGAAGGTGTCGCGCAGCGCGGCCCGCAGTTCGAGTGCCAGTTGCGGGTGGGTCAGCAGTTCGGGTTCCCCGTCGGGTTCGGGTCGAAGACGCATCAGCGCGAGATCGGCGCCGGTGCGCAGCACCCCGACCACCAGCCGCGCAACCTCCTCGCCCGGATGGTGATCGCCGGTGTCGGTGACCTCGAAGCGGGGCGTCCGGTCGTCGTCGTCTTCGGGATCGGCGATGACGATCTCCATACTCACCGCCGCCCCGGCGACCTCCTCTGGCCAGACCGCCGAGGCGAGGAACTCGTCGAGGTCGTCGACGTCTTCCTCCACCGGGGTGAACACCGAACCGTCGTCGGCGATCACCTCGGGAAGCTGTGCGTGGAGGAGGGCGGTCGGCGCCAGCGCGAACACGGACGGTGACTGACCCCAGCCACGGGAGTCGAGGTGTTCCATGATCTCGTTCAACGCGCTGCCGAGATCGTCGGTGGAGAAGGCGCGTGGGGTCGTCGGGAGGTCGGGCACGTGCTCATCCTGCCCCGGATCGCGGTGCGACCGCGAGTCTGCGACGCCGCCAGGGAACCGCTGAGGTGTGGCGATCGTTGAGCGGGCGCCCCGAGTGAGTTGGTCACCCGGGTGGTGCCAGTACAGTGGGCACCACGCCCAGCAGGCACGTGTGCGCGGGTGGTGTCCGGATTGAGAGCTTTGGAGAGTGGGTCTGGTGGGCGTCCGAGGGCCGGCGGGAATGCCGACACTGTCACGCAGGAGCAAGATCATCATCGGGCTCGGCGTGGCCGTCCTGGTGCTGTTGCTCGTCGGGCCACGCCTGATCGGTCTCGCGACCGACTGGCTCTGGTTCTCCGACGTCGGGTATTCGAGCGTCTTCACCAAGGTGATCTGGACGCGCGTGATCCTCTTCCTGATCACGACGATCGTCGTCGGACTCATCATCTTCGGGGCGGTCTCCCTGGCGTACCGCAGTCGCCCGGTGTTCGTACCGACCGCGGGCCCGAACGATCCGCTCGCCCGGTACCGCACGGCCATCATGGGCAAGGTCCGCTGGTTCGCCATCGTCCCGGCGGTGATCATCGGCGCCCTGGCCGGCCTGGTCGCGCAAGGGTCCTGGGCGACCGTCCAGATGTTCCTGCATGGTCAGTCGTTCGGTCGGACAGACCCTCAGTTCAATCTCGACATCGGGTTCTATGCCTTCGACCTGCCGTTCTTCCGCTTCGTGCTCAACCTGCTGTTCGTCGTGGTCGTGGTGGCGTTCCTGGCGAACCTGGTCACGCACTACCTGTTCGGAGGTATCCGCCTGGGGCAAGGCGGTGGTTCGGTCACGACCGCGGCACGCATTCAGCTCGCGGTGCTGGCGGGCACCTTCCTGCTGCTGAAAGCGGCCGCTTATTGGCTCGACCGGTACACTCTGCTGTCCAGTCAGCGGAAGGCCGAGATCTTCCCGGGGGCGAGTTACACGGACATCAACGCGGTGCTGCCGTCGAAGCTCATCCTGATGGCGATCGCGATCATCTGTGCGGTGGCGTTCTTCGCCGGGATCGTGCTCCGCGACCTGCGGGTGCCGGCACTGGCCACCGTCTTGATGTTGTTCTCCGCGTTGCTCATCGGGGTCGGCTGGCCGCTGACGATGGAGCAGTTCTCGGTCAAGCCGAATGCCGCGCAGAAGGAAGCCGAGTACATAGAACGCGCGATCACCTCGACCCGCGAGGCGTACGGCATCGGGCCGGACAAGGTCATCACCCAGCCGGGCTGGACCGCCGGGCCGGCAAACCCGGCGCTGGTGAACAGCGATGAACCGACGCTGTCGAACGTCCGGATCCTGGACCCGAATGTGGTGTCCCCGACGTTCATCCAGCAGCAGCAGCGGCAGAACTTCTACGGATTCCCGACGCAGCTGGCGGTCGACCGCTATCGCATCGACGGCGAGCTCCGTGATTTCGTGGTGTCGGTGCGCGAGCTCGATCCGAGTCGCTATCTCGAAAACCAGCAGAACTGGCTGAACAAGCACCTGGTGTACACCCACGGAGACGGGTTCGTCGCCGCCCCGGCCAACCGGGTGAAGGAGTCGACGGACGTCAACAACGTCGACGGTGGCGGCGATCCGTTCTACTACGTCAGCGACACCTCGAACTACCAGACCGAGGAGTACAAGCGGGACGCCCCGATCAAGGTGTCACAGCCGCGGATCTACTTCGGCGAGCTGCTCGCGAAGATCGACCCGGATTACGCGATCGTCGGTTCCGACGACGGGCAGGCTCGGGAACACGACATCGGGGACGACAAGTACACCTACCAGGGGCCGGCGGGAGTCTCGCTCGGCAACTGGTTCTCCCGAGTCCTCTATGCCGGCAAGTACGCCGAGCGGAACTTCCTGCTGTCGGGCGAGATCAACTCGGCATCGAAGATCATCTACAACCGCGATCCCCGGGACCGCGTCGAACAGGTCGCACCGTGGCTGACGGTCGATTCGAAGACGTACCCCGCGGTGATGGAGGACGGCTCGATCAAGTGGATCGTCGACGGTTACACCACCCTCGACGACTACCCGTACTCGCAGCCCACGTCGTTGCAGAGCGCGACCGCCGACGCCCAGGACCTCAACCCGGGGCAGACCGGCCGGACGCAGATCAACAAGACCGTGTCCTACGTGCGCAACTCGGTGAAGGCGACCGTCGATGCCTACACCGGCGAGGTCGAGCTGTATCAGTTCGACACCGATGACCCGGTGCTGAAGACGTGGATGGAGGTCTTCCCCGACACGGTCAAGTCCCGCGCCGACTTCGACGCGCAGACCTCCCTGCGGGATCACGTCCGCTACCCCGAGGACATCTTCAAGATCCAGCGGTCGCTGCTGACCCGCTACCACGTCGATTCGCCCCAGACGTTCTTCCAGGCGAGCGACTTCTGGTCGGTGCCCTCCGATCCGACGGACCCGGACGCCGAGCAGCGCGGGCTGGACCAGCCCCCGTACTACTTCGTGGCCTCGGACCCGGAGAGCGGTGAGCCGACGTTCCAGCTGACCTCGGTGCTGACGCGACTCAACCGACCGATCCTGGGCGCCTATGTGACCGTGTCGTCGAATCCCGAGAACTACGGTCAGATGACGGTCAAGCAGTTGCCCAGCAACTCCCAACGGTCCGGTCCGCAGCAGGCGTTCAACCCGATGCGCACCGACCGAACGGTGGCGGAATCACTGAAGTCGCTCGAGAACACGGCGACGGTGACCTTCGGTAATCTCCTCACGCTTCCGGTGGGTGACAACGGCATCCTGTACGTCGTCCCGTTGTACGCACAGGCCCAGGGCGAAGAGGCCTTCCCCCGTCTGTTCCGTGTGATCACGAGGTTCGAATCGGCAGACCGGGTATCCGGGATCGGTTATGCACCCACGACCCGCGAGGCTCTGCGGCAGGTCGGCATCACGCCCGCTGCCGGAGTGGTCCCCGGCGATCAGCAGGCACCGCCCGCGCCGGACCAGGCCGGAACGCCGGCACCGGCCACGCCGGCACCGAATCAACCTCCGCAGCAAGGTGATTCGCCGGAGCGGGACGACGCGGCAAACGCCATCAGTGACGCGATCACGGCGCTACGCCAGGCTCAGCAGAGTGGCGACTTCGCAGCGTACGGCGAGGCACTCGACCAGCTGAGTCAGGCGGTTGCCCGCTACGAGTCGCTGGCGGCTCCCAACTAGTCGAACGACGACCCAGGCCGGGCGCTATCTGCGAGTCATACCGCTATCCGCGGTATTTCCGCAGGTAGCGCTCGGTTTCGTTGGGGGTGTTGTCGGGGAGCACCGGGCTGTGGTGGTGCCGGTGGCCCAGCGAGAAGAAGATCGACACCGCCGTCGTGAAAGCCGCGACCATCAGCAGGCCGCAGATGATCGCGGGGCCGACATTCCCGACCGCCATGTGGACCAGCCAGAGCGCGGCCATGGCGAATCCGGTCAGTGCCAAGACGAACCCGACGAAACTCATCGGATGGTTCCCGTGGCTCTCGTGGTGGAAGCGGTGGGTGTTCATGGTTCCTCCTCGGCGGGGCGTCTCGTGAGCCGAGTGTACGCCTGATGTGACTGGCATCACATTTCACAGCGGCGACGGGCGGGCTGTCCGGGTCGTCACGTCACCTGCCGTTATCGAGGTGCGAGTGACCGCCGTCACTGACGTTTTCCCAGGTCGGATGGGGTTGAAGTACCGATTTGCATCGCTGACAAACCGGTGTGTAACGTTGTGTTCACCAACGCGGGGTGGAGCAGCTCGGTAGCTCGCTGGGCTCATAACCCAGAGGTCGCAGGTTCAAATCCTGTCCCCGCTACCAACACCAAGAACCCCCGCCCGGGACACCCGGGCGGGGGTTCTTGCTATGTGCGGTCCTGTCTGAGGCGGGACAAGCCCGACGATTCGAGAACCCAACCGGGCAGGCCCGGATGCGGCCGCATCGGCGGGCGGATCATCCGCTCTGGTCGGTCCCCGTGGCACCGTCGCCGCCGGCTTGCCGACCGAACAGGCTGCGAAGTCTGCACTCCCAGGTCGTCGCATCGAGCGTCGTACCCACTCTGACCAGGCGATTTGACGGCGGGTGCGGCGGTGCGTAACTTATGTCGAGTCAGCGAGCCACGGCGCCGCCCCGGAAGGGCCTGAGAGGGTCTGATGGTGGGGAGTGGAGACCGGGTTTCTTGGCTGGCCGCCCCTGAATGTTTTGGCTTGAGTCGTTGTGGCTTGGGTAGAGTGTTTGGGGTTGCTGGGTCTCTCAGTGGTTCGGAATTCTTCGGGGTTGCGGGCTGCGGGATGGGTCTGGTAGGCTGGAAGAGTTGCCCCGGAGACGGGGTGGCTGGCAAGGTTGAATGCGAAGTGTGCTGGTGAGAGCCCTGATTTGGGGTGGGTAGCTGGTGGGTGTGTGTTCTTTGAGAACTCGATAGTGTGATGATGAATTGTCTGATGCCAATTTAGCATCGTGCATCTTTGTGGATGTAGATGTTTGTTTGTTGTGTGACGTTCGGGCCCCGTCCTGGGTGTCACATTTTGCTAGGTTTATTTTGGTCAGGTTGTGCTTTCCTGATTGTGTTGAAACGCCGGCCTTTTTTGGGGTTGGTTTTGTTTCACTGTTTTTTCATGGAGAGTTTGATCCTGGCTCAGGACGAACGCTGGCGGCGTGCTTAACACATGCAAGTCGAACGGAAAGGCCCAGCTTGCTGGGTAC
>NZ_JBHUXZ010000005.1:154702-208530 GCF_042668985.1 Gordonia sp. NPDC057258 | reverse complement strand
GTTTGTCCCGGTTGCCGGGACAAACCGCAACCGGATCCACATGGACTCCGTGGGTCACCCGCCGACGGTCGCCTTCTGGATCAGCAGGTTCTGCTTCGGCGGGCCCGACGCCGCACCCGGGGCGTTCGGGGTGAAGCCGCCGGCCAGGACCTTGTCGAGGACGGCGAGTCCGGACGGGTCGATGGTGCCGACGGTCGAGTAGGTCAAGGGGAGGTCGGTGTCGTCGGCGAGCAGGAAGAACGTCGTGGATCCGGTGGCACCCTCGTCATCGGGCAGATCGAGGATGCCGACGGTGCCGCGTGGGTAGGTGACCTGCGGTACGCCGTCGTCGTCGGTGCCGGCCGACGGCAAATTCTCGGGCAGCTCGTCCGGGCTGGTCCAGCCCGGGTTGGTGCCCTCCCGGCCGCCGGACGAGCCGCAGATCAGGTACTGCCGCGACGCGCGGTGACACTTGCTGTTGTCGTAGAAACCGGACTCGATCAACGACACCATCGCCCCCACGTTGCAGGGCGCCTCGGCACGGTCGAGCGTCAGGTCGATCGTGCCCTGGCCGGCAATGGGGATCTGCGCGTCGACCGTTCCGGTGTTCGGCTGGCTCGGGGCGGGAGCGGGCTGGGTGATGCCGCCGACCGCGGTTCGTGTCGGGTAGTCGCACGCAACGGTGCCCGCCGGGATCGCACTGGTCGACGTGCTCGGCGGGGCCGGGTCCTCATCGCCCGAACCGGCCAGGACCACGATGATGCCGGTGACCGCCAGCGCGATCACGACCAGCCCGGCTCCCACCGCGATGGCCACATTCCGTCCGGTGTTCGATTTCCGCGGCGGGGCGGTCGGGGTGCCCCACTGGCCCGGGCCCGCGAACTGTTGCGGGCCGGAGAACTGTTGCGGGCCGGAGTGCTGGGGGCCCGAATAGGACTGGGGACCCGAGCGCTGGGGACCCGGGTAGGACGGCGCGCCCGAATAGGACTGGGGTCCCGAATAAGCCTGGGGGCTCGAAAGTCGTTGCGGGCCGGACTGTCCCGGCGGTGGCCCGAAACCGGGGGCGCCGCCGGGCTGTCCGGGCGCGGGTGTGCCGGGCGAGATGACCGTCCGATCCGAGGGGACCGGACTCCCTGGCTTGCGAAACGCGTCCGAGCCGGGCCCTCCGGGCGCGTAGGTGGGCGGGGCCATCGGGGGTGGTGTCACGATGCGCGGTGTCACCGTCGGCGGTGCCGACGACGCGGGCGGTTCGGTCAGCGCCGACGCCGCGGCCCGGATCAGTTCGCGCGCCGTCGGATAGCGCTGCGCCGGATCCTTGGCGAGTCCGCGCGCGATGACCGGGTCGAGCGGACCGCCCATCGTCGGCGGTTCCTTGGTGATGTGCGCGGCCATCAGACCCTGATCGGTTTTCACCGGATACGGGGTCTGACCGGTGACACATTCGTACAACACGCAGGCCAACGCGTAGTTGTCCGAACTCGGCCCGGCGGGGTCGTCGCCGAACCGCTCCGGCGCCATGTAGGCGAGTGTCCCGAGCGCGGTCCCGATCTGGGTGAGGCGGCTGTCGCTCGCGCCCTGCGCGATGCCGAAGTCGACGAGGTAGGCGAAGTCGTCGGCGTCGACGAGGATGTTGTCCGGCTTGATGTCTCGGTGGACGAGGCCGTTGCGGTGCGCGGCGTCGAGAGCCGACGCCACCTGGCCGAGGATCGCAACCGCCCGGGCGGCGGGCAGCGGACCGGCGGCGAGCAGCTTGCGCAGGTCCTGCCCGTCGACGAGCCGCATGTCGATGAAGAGGACGCCGTCCTTCTCGCCCCAGTCGTGGATCGGGATGACGTGCGGGTCGGAGAGCTTCGCCGCGGTCTTCGACTCCCGCTCGAAGCGCTCGCGGAAGTCCTTGTCGTGCACCAGGTGTGGGGGCAGGAGTTTCAGGGCGACGCGGCGTTCCCGGACGGTGTCGTAGGCCTCGTAGACCTCACCCATCCCGCCACGACCCAGGAGTCTGTCGATGCGGTACGGACCCAGCGTCGTACCCGCACGCGACGATGGATCGCTCACGTCATCCTCGGTTCCTCGGCGTCGGGATCGAACCCAACCCTATCCATTGGCGACGACAGGTGTGCAGCGTGTGCCGGCAGCCGGGTCACGACTCCGCGTCCGGCGGGCGGCTGCGCGACCACCCCGGTGCTCAGGGCTTGTCGGTCAGGGCCTCGCCGCGGGCGAACTCGCGGGCCCGGTCACCGGAGAGGATTCGCGCCGGTAGCGGATCGCTGAGCAGGGTGCGGACGAGCGTGGCCGACGGATCGAGCGGGGTGTCGCTGCCCGCGATCACGATGTTGCCGGTGCGTCGACCTTTGAACATCGCGGCGTCGGCGATGAGCGCGAGATGGTCGAACACCGATCCGACGGTCGCGGCTTCGGCGCGGGCGCCGGCGAGGTCCCGGCTGTCGCCGCAGTTGGCGAGATACAGGCCGCCGGGGACGAGGACGTCGCGGACGCGTTCGGTGAATTCGCGCGTCGTGAGGTGCCGTGGCGTGCGGTCGCCGGCAAACGCATCCCGCACGACGACCTCGCGGGTGCCCGGCTGCAGCGACTCGACGACCTGCCGCGCATCGCCGACCCGGATCCGGAGTTTCGGCGCCCGGGGGAGGTCGAACCACTCCCGTACGAGGCGTGCGAGTTCGGCGTCGATCTCGACGGCCACCTGGCGGGCGTCCGGGTAGCGGTGGTCGAGGTGGCGCGCCAATGCGCAGGCCGCCCCACCGAGATGCAGGACCCGGAGTCGATCGGTCGTCGGGTGCCGTTCGTCGATGACGGCCGCCATCTGCCGCAGGTACTCGAAGTCGAGCGCGGTCGGGTCGTCGGGGTGGATGTGCGAGCTGTGCGCCCCGTTGATGGTCAGCAGCCACCCGCCCGCGATGGTGTCGGGGCTCAACTCGGCGACGCCGGTGTCGATGTCGTACCGACCGGGTGTCGGGTGTGCGGTTGTCCGGGCCACGGGGGCCAAGTGTGGCACGGGCCCGGCGCCGGGAGCGAAGCGAGCGGGCCGAATGGGTGCCGGCGCCGGGAGCGAAGCGAGCGGGCCGAATGGGTGCCGGCGCCGGGAGCGAAGCGAGCGGGCCGAATGAACACGACCATCAGTGGATACCATCGCGCGGTGCCCAGACCGTCGCGTTTCCGTAGTCCGCACCCCGATCGCCGTCGTGGTGACGTCACCGCGGCGGGGTTGGTGGCCGGGTTCGTGCTCGACGAGCTGTTCGGTGATCCGTCGCGCGGTCACCCGGTGGCCGGATTCGGACGGCTGACGGGTGCGGTCGAGCGGCGTATGTACCGGGACTCGCGGGCGGCGGGCGTCGGGCTGGTCGGGGTGATGGTCGGTTCGACGGTGGCGCTCGCGGCGTTGCCCGGTCGGCGATCTGCAGGCGTTGTCGGCGTCGCGGTGACCGCGGCGTCGACGTGGGTGGCGCTGGGCGGCACGTCGCTGTGTCGGGTCGGCGATGCGGTCGCGCAAGCGTTGGAGGCCGAGGACCTCGAGGGTGCGCGAGCGCTCATTCCCAGCCTGTGCGGCCGGGACCCGGAGTCACTCGACAAGGCGGGGCTCTGCCGTGCAGCTCTCGAGTCGATCGCTGAGAACACCTCCGATGCGACCGTCGGTCCGCTGGTGTGGGGTGCATTGGCGGGTGTCCCCGGAGTGCTGGGGTATCGGGCGGTCAACACGCTCGATGCGATGGTCGGCTATCGGAGTGAGCGCTACCGGAACTTCGGCTGGGCGGCCGCGCGCCTCGACGATCTCGTGAACCTGCTGCCCGCGCGGCTGGCGGGTTCGCTGCTGGTGGTGATCGGCGGCGCCCCGCGGCGGACGATCGCGGCGTGGCGCCGGGACAGCAGTGCCCACCCGAGTCCGAACGCGGGGGTCGTCGAAGCCGGGTTCGCCGGGGCGCTGGGGGTGCAGCTGGGCGGTCGGACCGTCTACCCGTACGGCGTCGAGATGCGTCCGACGCTCGGTTCCGGACCGGCGCCGGGGCCGGCCGATCTCCGGGCCGCGGTCGCCTTGTCGCGGCGCGTGCAACGCGCGACGGTGCTCACCTGCGCGGTCGTCGCCGTGGTACGACCGGGCGTCGGAGCCGCGGCGAGGCGGCTCAGCCGCCGTATCGCCGGGTGAGCTTGTCGCGGACGTCGCCGGACTCGTCGTCGGCGCGCGGGCCATGGCCGATGTCGCCGACCTGCTGGGTCACTGTGGTCCCGGCGGCGGCCCGCAATTCCTCTCGACGGTGCTGCCGGCGCTGGGAGCGGGACTCGACGGTCGTGGTGGCAGCGGCGACCGGGTCGGACGGCTGGTCGACGGCGGTGCCGGCGGCCGCGGTCGCCGATGTCTCGGTCGCGGCAGCGGCAGCCCGGCGACGGGCGCGGATCTCGGAGTAGAGGAAGTAGCCGACGCCGAGGGGGGCCATCACGCCGAAGGCGAGCCACTGCAGGCCGTACGACAGGTAGGGGCCGGTGTCGAGCTGGGGCAGCGGGATCTCGCCGAGCGAGCCCGGCTGGTCGGGGGAGAGCTGCAGGTAGAAGTCGTCCATCGGGGTGGACGTCGCCGCGGACACCAGCCCCGGGTTGATGGTCGCGACGGTCAGTGCGCCGTTCTCGACGCGTGTGCCGCGATCGGTGCTGACGCTCTCGGCGGCCCGGATGCGGCCGTCGACGGTTTGCTCGCCGATGGGCGGGGCCGGGATGTCGGGGACCGCTCCCTCGACCGGGCGGACGAAACCGCGGTTGACGAGGATGACCCGGTCGGACCCGCTGACCGCGAACGGGGTGAGCACCTCCACCGCGGGGCGCTGATCGACGTTGCGGAGCCGGACGAGAGCCTGCCGGTCCGTCAGGTACCGCCCGGTCACCGCGACCGAACGCCACTCCGAGGACGGCACGAAGGTCGACGACGGCGCCACCTCCGCCAACGGTGCCGTCTCGATCGACGTGGCAGTGCGGATCAGGTCGTTGCGGCGTTCGGTGTCGGAGTTCTTGCCCAGCTGCCAGGGCGCGAGCAGGGTGAAGCAGGCCACCGCGAACGCCGCGACCACGAGACCGAGGGCGATCCACCCGGGCCGGAGGATCGTTCGCAGTACGTGCACACCGCCCAGGCTACCGAGCGGGGGTAGCCTGATCGAAATGCGAGACTTCCTCTGCTTGAAGTGCGGTCAGCGTCTCTCCTTCGAGAACAGTCTGTGTCTGAACTGCCGGAGCCCGCTCGGCTTCTGGCTGAAGACCAGGACCATCCACGTCCTCGACGACCAGGCGCGCGTGGAGGTGGACGGCGTGCTGCTCGAACGCTGTGCCAATACCAAGGTCGCGCAATGCAATTGGCTGGTGAAGTGGAGCGGCAAGCCGACCATGTGTGAGTCGTGCCGCCTCACCCGTACCCGTCCCGGCGACGACGATCCCGAGGCGCTGGTCATCTTCGGCCAGACCGAGACCGCCAAGCGTCGCCTCATCCTGGAACTCGACGAACTCGGGCTCCCCATCGAGACCCGGGAGGAGAACCCGGAGTCCGGGCTGGCCTTCGACCTGCTCTCCAGTGCGAAGCAGTCGGTCATCACCGGTCATGCGAACGGCGTCATCACCCTCGACCTCGCCGAGGGGGACGACGTCCACCGCGAACAGATGCGCGTCGAACTCGCCGAACCGTACCGGACCGTCCTCGGGCACTTCCGGCACGAGATCGGCCACTACTACCAGCTCGTCCTCATCACCGACGAGCGACGAGCGGGCTTCGAGGAGCTGTTCGGAAACCCCGACGACGACTATCAGGCGGCTCTAGACCGCCACTACAGCGAGGGCGCTCCCGAGGGCTGGCGGCAGGACTTCGTGTCCTCGTACGCGACGATGCACCCGGCGGAGGATTTCGCGGAGACGTTCGCGCACTACCTGCACATCCGCGACACGCTCGACACCGCAGCGGCGTTCGCCATGGCGCCCGCGGGCACGACCTTCGACGGGGTGCCGCCCGGGGACGTGGGATTCGACCGGGTCATCGACGAGTGGCTACCGCTGACGTGGGCGCTCAACCAGATCAACCGGTCGATGGGCCATCCCGACCTCTACCCGTTCGTGCTGCCCGAGACGGTTCTGACCAAGATCCGCTTCGTGCACAATCTCATCGCGCCGGCGGCCTGAGACTGAGTCCCTGATCCGAAAGAACGACCCGCCCCCTGCTCCCTGAGGAGCGCCCGGAGCTTGCGGAGGGCGCGTCACGAAGGGTCTCGCAACCGACCTCTTCAAGACCCTTCGTGACGGCCTCCGCAAGCTCCGGCCTCCTCAGGGAGCAGTAGTTGGGCTCGCTCCGAGGGCAACGAGTCTTGTCAATGCGGGCGCTCCTCAGGGAGCAGTAGTTGGGCTCGCTCCGAGGGCAACGAGTCTTGTCAATGCGGGCGCTCCTCAGGGAGCAGAGGACAGACCGGCGGTTTTGTGGTTCTTTCGGATCAGGACACCCCGAGTTCGGCCCGCACCCAGTCGATCAGGCCCGGCATCGAACCCTCGATCTGTTCGCGTGTCACCACGAAGTCGTCGGGGGTGCCGTAGTACGGGTCGGCGAGATCGAGGTCGTCGGCGGGCGCGGACGGATCGAACGAGCGCAGCAGTCGTGTGCGGTCGCCGAGACGTTTGCGTTCGAGTTCGCGCACGTGGCCCTCGTCCATCGCGAGCAGAAGGTCGGCCTCGAAATGTTCAGGTCCGATCAACGCGGCGACATGTGCGTCGGAGTACCCGTGCGCGACCAATTCGGTTCGCGCGCGATTGTCGGCCGGCTCACCGATGTGATAGCCGCTCGTCCCGCAACTGGACACACGCACCTTGCCGCCGAGTCCGGCGTCGTCGAGTGCCGTTCGGAAGATGTTCTGCGCCATCGGTGACCGGCAGATGTTGCCCGTACACACGAAGCAGATGTGAAGTTCGTCAGACACTGCTACCTCAACAAGTCGATGTGCGCCTCAGCCGGTCGTCGGGTACGAGGTCACGCACCCAGGACGTCGCGGAGTTCGGCCACGGACTCGACCACCCAGGTCGCACCCTGGTCCTCCCCGCCCAGAGCGTAACCCCACCGCACGAGAATCGCTGAGATGCCGAATTCGGCCGCGCCCAGCACGTCATGGCTGCGGTCGCCGATCATCACGACCGGAGTGGTCACGTGCCCGGTCTGCGGGTCGGTGGGCAGTCCGAGTTCGGCGAGGGCGGAGGCGATCACGTCGGCTTTCTCGCGGCGGGTGCCGTCGTCGCTGGCCCCGGCGATGTAGCGGAAGTGTCCGGCCAGACCGAAGTGCTCGAGGATCCGACGCGCGGTGGTCTGGTTCTTCGACGTCGCGATCGTCAGGGTCCGGCCGCCGGCGGCCAGATCGGCGAGCAGCTCGGCCATCCCGTCGAACACCGAGTTCTCCAACCAGCCGACCTCGGTGTATCGCTCTCGGTACGCGCGCATCGCCTTGTCGGCCGTCTCGGGCGAGAGTCCCAGGGCATTCAGCGTGTCGATCATCGGCGGCCCGGCGATGCCGGCCACGATGCGCGGGTCGGGCTCGGGCGCCCCGACCACGGCGAGAGCATGCCGAAAGCTGTTCTCGATACCTGCGAAGCTGTCGGTGACCGTGCCGTCGAGGTCGACGAGTAGGACGGTCTCGGGATGGCGGGGATCCGGCGTCGTCGTCACCTCTCCATCGTGCACGTAAGGTCTGAACACATGACAGTTGGGTACGAAGCGCTCGACGTCGAGACTGGCCCGGCCGGGACACCGCCGCCGCGCGCCGATCTGACCGACCCGGAACGTCACGGCGACCAGGACGCCGCGCCGGGGCTCGTCGACTTCGCCGTGAACGTCCGCGGTACACCGCCCGCGTTCGTCCTCGACGCCATCCGGTCGGGACTCGACGATCTCGCGCGATATCCGACCGGAGCGCAGGAGCGACGCGCCGTCGACGCGATCGCCGCAGCACACGGCCGTCGCCCCGAGGAAGTGCTGCTGCTCTCCGGAGCCGCCGACGGGTTCGAGATGCTCCCGCGGCTGGGGGCTCGTCACGCGGCCCTGATCCAGCCGTCGTTCACCGAGCCGGAGATCGTGCTCCGCGCCGCGGGCATCCCGATCACGCAGGTCGCGCTGACCGCACCCTGGGAGCTGCCCGGTCCGGGAGACAGCGGGACCGCCGTGCCGGACGACGCCGATCTCGTCATCCTGGGCAATCCCACGAACCCGACGTCGGTGCTGCACCCGGTCGAGGCCATCGCCGCATTGCGCAGGCCGGGACGGATCCTCGTCGTCGACGAGGCCTTCGCCGACCTCACCCTGGGCGCCGACGGGTCACTCGAACCCCAGTCCCTCGCCTCGGCCGACTGGCCCGACCTTCTCGTGATCCGCAGTGTGACAAAGACTTTCGGTCTCGCTGGACTCCGCGCGGGTTATCTGCTCGGGCCGGTCGACCTGCTCGATCGACTCCGCGCCGGCCGACGACCGTGGGCCGTGTCGACCCCCGCGCTGGCCGCGCTGACCGCCTGCGTCGAGGAACAGGGGCAGCGATACTGCGCCGAGACCGCCCGGCGGGTCGCCGACGAGCGCACCGAGATGGTCGCCGAGCTGACGCGGGTCGGACTCCGGGTGGCGGCCGAGTCCGCGGCGCCCTTCCTGCTCGTCGAGATGAACCACGCCACCGAGGTGAAGCAGCGGCTGATCCGCCACGGATTCGCGGTGCGCAGCTGCGCCAATTTCGTCGGCCTCGGCGACTCGCATCTTCGTCTCGCCGTCCGGGCACTTCCGCAGGTCCGCGCGCTCACGCGGGCGATCGAGTTGGTACGAGAGGAGATCGACAGTGGAACCGGCGAACGCGTCTGACGCGACTGTGACGGTGGGCGACGTGGTCGACGTCGTGGAGCGGGCTTATCCGCCCGCCCTCGCCGAATCGTGGGATGCGGTCGGTCTGGTGTGTGGCGACCGGGCCGACCCGGCGCGCGGCGTGCTGGTGTGCGTGGACGTCACCGATGCGGTGGTCGACGCCGCGGTCGCGGCCGGCGCAGGGATCATCGTCGCCCATCACCCGCTCCTCCTGCGCGGTGTCACCACTGTGGCCGCCGACACCCCCAAGGGCCGGATCGTCCATCGGCTGATCCGCAACGGGATCGCGCTGCTGTGCGCACACACCAACGCCGACAGTGCGCGCCCCGGCGTCTCCGACGCGCTGGCCGACCGGCTGGGGTTGCGCGGCACCGTTCCCATCGACCCGAAACCGGTTGCGGCGATGGACAAGTGGGTCGTGATGGTGCCGGAGGGCAACGTCGAGCAGGTCAGCGAGGCGATGTTCGCCGCGGGTGCGGGGGCGATCGGCGACTACCGGGACTGCTCGTGGACGGTCGTCGGAACCGGGCAATTCGAGGCCGGCGACGACGCCTCACCGACGATCGGCGAGATCGGGATGCGCACCCACGTCGACGAGGCGCGGGTCGAGATGGTCGCCTCGCGCGGACTGCGGGCCGGCGTCTTGCGCGCCTTACGCGACGCGCACCCGTACGAGGAGCCGGCCTTCGACGTGTTCGAACTGGCCGACCTGGGCAGCGACGTCGGGCTGGGTCGCGTCGGGTCGCTCACCGAGCCGATGACGTTGCGCGACTTCGTCGCCGAGGCCGCCCGGGTGTTGCGAACCCCGGCGGGTGTCCGCGCCGCGGGAGACCCGGACGCGCTGGTGCGGACCGTCGCGGTGTGCGGCGGGGCCGGGGACTCCTTGCTCGGACGTATCCACGGTCTCGGCGTCGACGTCTACCTGACCGGTGATCTCCGTCATCATCCGGTCGACGAGAGTCTGCGCGACGGTGGGCCGGCCCTGGTCGACGCCGGACACTGGGCGACCGAGTTCCCGTGGTGTGCGCAGGTCGAAGCGTTGCTCGAGGCCGAATTGGGCATGCCGGTGAGCGTCTTCGAGGCGCCGACCGATCCGTTCGCGCTGCACAGTGCGGGCTGACTCGGGAGAAACCGAGCCGCCGCCGGCTCGCGCGCGCCCCCCGCGTACGGTGGGGGGACTTTCGCCGAAGAGGAGACCGCAATGAAAGTCGACGCCGCCGTGCAGCGACTGCTGCTCGATCTCGCGGACTCCGATGCCGAGATCAATCGTCTCGTTCATCGCCGCAAGACCCTGCCGGAGGACGCCGAGATCGCCGAACACAATTCCGCGATCGATGCCGCCCGTGACGATCTGGTGCGCGCGGAGATCGCCGCCGAGGACCTCGGACGCGAGTACCGCCGGATCGACTCCGAGGTGACCGGTATGGCCAACCGTGAGGCCAAGGACTCGGCCCTGTTGACCGCCGGTGGTCTGGCGCCGAAAGCGTTGTCGGAGTTGCAGCACGAGCTCGCGGGCCTGGGTCGTCGGCGAGCGGTGCTCGAAGACGAGATGCTGTCGCTGATGGAGCAGCAGGAGGCCGTCGAGTCCGAACGCACCCGGGCCGCGGCGACCATCAGCCACCTCGAGGAGAAGGTCGCCGAAGCGCAGGTCCGGCGCGACAAGTCCCTCGAGACCATCGACGAGGACCTGTCGCGCGCGCGGGAGCGCCGCGAGACCCTCGAAGCCGAGATCGATGCGCCGCTGCTCGCGCTGTACGACAAACAACGTGCCGGCGGCCGTATCGGCGCCGGCCTGCTGCGGGCACGCCGATGCGGTGCCTGCCGGATGGAACTCGACCGCGGGACCATCGCCACCATCGCCGCGGCGCAGTCCGACGAGGTGATCCGGTGCGAGGAGTGCGGCGCGATCCTCGTGCGGACCGCCGAGTCCGGGATCTAGATACATGACCGCGACCGCCGAAGAGTCTGTCCCCGAGGGTTCGGCGACCAAGGCGCCGTCGTGGCAGGGTCGGCGCAGCGATCCGACCCGGTTCATCCTGCTCCGGCACGGCCAGACGCCCCTGTCGGTGGAGCGGCGCTACTCCGGGCGAGGCAACCCGGACCTCACCGACGAGGGTCGACGCCAGGCCCGCGCCGCCGCCGCGCGCGTGGTGCGCGAGGAGGGGATCGCCGCGATCGTGACCTCGCCGCTGCGGCGTGCACGATCGACGGCCGAGGAGGTCGCCGTGCTGACCGGGATCGACGTCGTCGAACATCCCGGGCTGATCGAGAACGACTTCGGTGACTGGGAGGGTCTGACGTTCACCGAGGCGTCGCAGCGCGACCCGGATCTGCACCGCGCGTGGCTGTCCGACATCACCGTGCCCGCGCCCGGCGGGGAGAGCTTCGCGCAGGTCGCCGAACGCATTTCGCGGACGAAAGCCGAACTGCTGCAGAGGTATCCGGGTCAGACCGTGGTGCTGGTCTCGCATGTCACGCCCATCAAGACGCTGCTGCAGGACGCGCTCGGCGTCGGACCCGAACTGCTGTTCCGGCTGCACCTCGACCTCGCGTCGGTGTCGATCGCCGAGTACTTCGACGACGGCGGCTCCGTCGTGCGGCTCGTCAACGACGCCGCGCACTGGCGCGTCTGACGCCGCCGTCGAGGGTCCGCACAACGCCTGCCGTATCCTGGGTGCGCGAACGAGTCGGCCGGGCGGCCGCGGTGCGCGGAACGGGCGGTCTCCCGTCACGCCGCGCATCGAGGAAAGTCCGGACTCCGCAGAGCAGGGTGGTTGTCAACGGCAACCCGGGGTGACCCGCGGGACAGTGCCACAGAGAACAGACCGCCGGCCGCGAGGTCGGTAAGGGTGAAACGGTGCGGTAAGAGCGCACCAGCGGCACGGGTGACCGTGCCGGCTCGGTAAACCCCACCCGGAGCAAGGCCGAAGCACGCACCTCACGGTGCGTGTGCGCGGGCGTCACGAGGGCTGCTCGCCCCAGCCCGCGGGTGGGCCGCTCGAGGTACCCGGCGACGGTGTGCCCAGATGGATGGTCGCCGCCCACGCGGTCTCACGACCGTGCGGGAACAGGATCCGGCTTACGTGCCGACTCGTTCGCCTCACTCTTCTCTAGGGTTGGGGGAGTGAAGCGCATCCTCTCCGCCCCCGACATCGACTTCGCCGGTATACGCACCGAACTGGGCGTCGACGAGGAGTACGGCGACGATGCCCTCGCCGAAGCCCGGGCCACCGCGCAGATGATCGACTCCGGCGCTCCGGGTGCCGACCGGTACGCCGACGTCCGCGAGGACCACACCGGCGTCCCCTTCGTCACGATCGACCCGCCGACGTCCCGGGATCTCGACCAGGCGGTGCACCTCACCGCCGACGGCGACGGGTTCGTCGTCGACTACGCGATCGCCGATGTCGCGGCCCTGATCACCCCCGAAGGTGCTCTCGACCAGGAGAGCCGGCGACGCGGCGCGACCGTGTACTTCCCGGACGGGTCGGTCCCGTTGCACCCTCGCGCACTGTCCGAGGGCGCGGGTTCCCTTCTGCCGGAGCAGGTCAGACTGTGTGTGCTGTGGACCATCCGGGTGGCCGGCGACGGATCGGTGACCGATGTCCGGGTGCGGCGGTCCCGCATCGCCTCGGTCGCGCGCCTCGACTACGCCGGGGTCTCGGCCGATGCCGCCGCCGGCCGGCTGCATCCCGCCATCGCCGCCCTGCCCGCATTCGGCGAACTGCGACGCGAGGTCGCGCTGGCGCGGGGCGCGGTCGAACTCGACCTGCCCGACCAGACGGTCGTCCGCACGGCCGACGGGTGGCGTCTTGATCTCGAGGCACACACACCCGCCGACATGTGGAACTCGCAGGTGTCGCTGCTGGCCGGGATGTGCGCGGGCACGATCATGGCCGAGGCCGGTGTCGGGCTGCTGCGCACCCTGCCGCCGGCCGAGGAGGACGCGATCGAGGATCTGCGTGCCGCTGCCCGGGCCCTCGGGGTTCAGTGGCCGGCCGGCTTGCCGGTGGGCCGGTTCCTGGCGGGGCTACCGGGTGGCGAGCCGAGCACGCTCGCCCTGCAATCGGCCGCGGCCGGGCTCATGCGGGGTGCCAACTACCTCGCCCTCACCGGACCCGACGACGCCGTCGATGACGCGCTGATGCGGCATTCGGCGATCGGTGGGCTCTATGCCCATGTCACCGCACCGCTGCGGCGGCTCGGGGACCGGTTCGCCACCGAGGTGTGTCTGGCGATCGCATCCGGTACGCCGGTACCGGACTGGGTGCACCGCGCGTTGCCGACGCTGCCCAAGATCCTGCGGTCGGCCGACACTCTCGGCGCCACCGCGGATCGCGCGAGCATCGACCTGGCGGAAGCCGTCATCTTGCGTGAGCGGGTGGGTGAGCGGTTCGACGCGGTCGTGATGTCGGGCGCGACCGAGCGCAGGCAGGCGCAGATCTTCCTGTCCGATCCGCCGGTGGTCGCGCGCAGCGCGGGTGATCTACGCCCCGGCGACCGCGTGGCCGTCGAACTCACCAAAGCCGACGAAGTGACCCGGACGGTGGAGTTCCGCGAGGTGTGAGGTGTTCGGTCAGAGTTCCTTGGCGACTCGGCGGTACGCGGCGATCGCGCGGTGCCCGTCGGCCTCGAGCCGGGCGTCGATCCGGCCGAGTACGAACATGTCGGGGCCGCCGAGGGTGCCGGCCGAGGCGATCTGTGCGAGTCGCGTCCGGTTGATCCGGGTGTCGTTGAAATCGCCCAGCGCGGACTGGATCTTCTTGGCCGCCACGCCGACCTCGCGATACTTCTTCTTCCCGAGCGGTTCGGTCGCGTCGATGCTGTAGCGCAGCCGCTTGGCGCGCTTGCGGATGGTGTGCAGCTGCTCCTCCCACTCGTCGGAACCCTCGGCGAAGCCGGCGAGACGAGCCTGTGCGCGGTGGATGTGCTTGCGGCTGCGGGCGATCGCCTTGTCGACGACCGTGGTCGCCGGGATGTCGGCGTCGGGGCCCGGTGGGGGCGACGCGATCAGGCCGTCGATGCTGTCGAGCAGGGCGAAGTACCGCTTCGACGACATCGCGGCGTGTGCCGCGCGCAGGGCGCGATCGTGGGCGGTGACCTCGGTGCCGGCGAGCTCGGCGAGCAGCTCCGGCGAGGCGTTCTCGCCACGCAGCAGTGATTCGCTCAACTCGAGCTGCACCTCTGAATCGCGTGCGTCGCCGAGGATCTGGGCGAGCAGCTTCAGCTCGGCGCCGATGTGGGCGGTGCGCTCGGCGTCGAGGACGGTGGGGAAGCCCGACAACACGCTGCGCAGGCGGCGGCACGCCACGCGCATCTGGTGCACCGCGTCGGGGGCGTCGACGCGCACCAGGGGATCGTAGGCGACCAGCGAATTGCGGTGCAGCGCAATGTCGGTGACGACGAGTTCGAGTGCGGTGGGTCGCTTGGACAGGCGCGGTTCGTGCACGGTCGGGGTGGCGCCGATCGCACGGGCGAGTTTCGACGCGCTCGACGCCTCGCGGCCGCCCCCGGCACGCAGCGCTTTGTCGGCGGCCTTCAGGAGCTTCGGCGTGCCACCGGCGAGGAGCTCGAACTCCCACTCCGCCCACTGCTGGCTGTGACCGCCGGGCAGGAGCGACTGGGCGGTGACGAGGTCCTCGGCGAGTTCGGCGAGCGGCTCGTCGTCGGCGCCGAGCAACCGGGTCACGGTGCGCGTCGTGGAGATGACGGCGACCGGCATCAGGGTGCGTTCGCGGATGTGGGCCAGGACCGGTGTCGACAGCGCGTCGGGGACGTCGCCGTCCGCGGGCGCCTCGTCGAAGCCCACGTGCAGCTCTCGCCGGGTTCCCGGAATGCCCGTGGGGCGCTTGAGGTGCCAGCCCTGGTCGCTTCCGCCGGTACGCCGACGCATGGTGATCTTGTTGCCGGCGAGGTCGAGGTTCTCGGTGTCGAAATAGGTGGCGTCGAGTGAGAACGTCTCCGGGGTCGTCGCCGACACGACACCGGGCAGCACCCGCAGGTCGGGGGCCACGTGTCCGGCGTCCACGTCGAACTTCAGCTCCACCTCGACCTGCTCGGATGCGGCCACCTGTTCCTCCTGGTTTCTCGACGGCTGTCCGTCGAGCTTAGTGGTGCGTGCGGAGTACTGGCGTCGGCTACCGCGCGAACCGGTCCGTGGCCTCGATCAGGTGGTGTCTGATACCCGGCTCGTACGATGCGTGCCCGGCGTCGGCGACGATGCGGAGATCGGCAGCCGGCCAGGCGCGGTGCAGGTCCCAGGCGCTGCGCATCGGGCACACGACGTCGTAGCGGCCCTGCACGATCACGCCGGGGATGGAGGCGATCGTGTCGATCTCGTCGAGGAGCTGACCGTCGCGCAGGAATCCGTGATTGACGAAGTAGTGGTTCTCGATCGATGCGAAGGCGAGGTCGAAGCGGTCGGTGTCCTTCTTCTGGGGGTCGTCCGCCGAGGAACCGTCCGACTCCTCGTCGGGGCGGGGGAGGAGATAGCTGGTCGCCTGCTCCCAACCCGTCCAGGCGCGGGCGGCGGCGCGGGCCGTCGCGGCGTCCCCGGAGGTGAGCAGGCGGTGATAGGCGGCGACGAGGTCGCCGTCGCGTTCGTCGACGGGGATGGGCTCGAGGTAGCTCTCCCACAGGTCGGGGTAGATGTGGGCGGCCCCGCCGTTGTAGTACCAGTCGATCTCGCTGCGCCGCAGCAGAAAGATGCCGCGCAGCACGAGTTCGGTGACGCGGTCGGGATGGGCTTGCGCGTAGGCGAGACCGAGTGTCGAACCCCAGGAACCGCCGAAGACCTGCCAGCGGTCGATCCCGAGATGAGTACGGAGGCGCTCCATGTCGGCGATGAGGTGCGGTGTCGTGTTGACGGTGAGGTTCGCGCCGTCGGCGATGTGGGGCCGGGACTGTCCGCAGCCGCGCTGGTCGAACAGGACGATCCGGTACTTCGCCGGGTCGAAGAACCGGCGCTGCGCCGGGGACGTCCCGCCCCCGGGCCCGCCGTGCACGAACACGGCGGGTTTGCCGTCCGGGTTGCCGGAGGTCTCCCAGTAGATCTGCTGGCCGTCGCCGCCGTCGAGATGGCCGGAGGCGTAGGGCTCGATCTCCGGGTAGAAGTTCCGCATGGACGTCAGCGTAGTGCTGACGTCCGGGCTCTCAGTAGCTGTGTTCGGGGCCGGGGAACACTCCGCGGCGCACCTCGTCGGCGTATTGCTCGGCGGCCGAGCGTAATTCGCCTCCGACATCGGCGAAGCGCTTGACGAACTTCGCGGTCTTGCCGTGGGTGAGTCCGGCCATGTCCTGCCACACGAGGACCTGCGCGTCGGTCTCGTTGCCCGCGCCGATGCCGACGGTCGGGATGGTCAGCTTGCGGGTGATCTGACCGGCGAGATCGGCCGGCACCATCTCCATCACCACGGCGAAGGCGCCCGCCTCCTGGACGGCGATGGCGTCGGCGACGAGCTGATCGGCGCCGTCCCCGCGGCCCTGGACACGGAAGCCGCCGAGCCCGTTGACGCTCTGCGGGGTGAACCCGATGTGGGCCATGACCGGGATGCCGGCCGCGGTCAGCGCCGCGATCTGCGGGGCGACGCGTTCACCGCCTTCGAGTTTCACCGCGTGCGCACCGGTCTCCTTGAAGATCCGGAATGCGTTCTCGAGGGCGTGCTGCGGGCCGATCTCGTAGCTGCCGAACGGCATGTCGGCTACGACGAGTGCATGCGGTGCGCCGCGTACGACGGCGCGGATGAGCGGGATCATCTCGTCGACGGTGACCGGGATGGTGGTGTCGTAGCCCAGGACGACGTTGGCGGCGGAGTCGCCGACGAGCAGGACGGGGATCTCGGCGGCGTCGAAGATGCGGGCGGAGGAGTAGTCGTATGCGGTGAGCATCGACCACTTCTCGCCCTCGGCCTTCATCTGCGCGAGATGGTGGATGCGGGTCACGCGTCGCTTGGCGGACTGGGCGGGGGCGGACGCGCCGTAAACCGAGGAATCGGACATCGTTGTCTCTTTTCTGCCTCGAGTCCCGACTGGCCGGAGAGGCGCGGCGGGTACCCGGGTTGAACACGGACGTAGGCCATTGTTTCACCAGGACGACCTGTTGTGACCTGCCATGTTTATGCGATTGGTCACACGCGCGGACGGGGTCGAGAGCGCCGTGTGCGACTCTGTCGGCAGTTCACTTGGGATTTCGTGCCCGGCCCCGCGTCCCAGCTACTGGTCGGACGTCTCACGATGTGGGATTGAGTCCGTAAAACTGCAGCACATCGAGTTGGAATTGCGCGTGTAACACGGATTTAACAGCGTACTTCTAATGTCGGCGACCATGGATCGCCAAAAGGAATTCGTGCTGCGGACCCTCGAGGAGCGCGACATCCGCTTCGTCCGACTGTGGTTCACCGACGTCCTCGGTTATCTGAAGTCCGTGGCGATCGCCCCGGCCGAACTCGAGGGCGCGTTCGCCGAGGGTATCGGCTTCGACGGCTCGTCCATCGAGGGATTCTCCCGGGTCTCGGAAGCCGACACCGTGGCCAAGCCCGATCCGTCGACCTTCCAGGTGCTGCCGTGGACAACCTCGGCCGGTCGGCACCATTCCGCACGCATGTTCTGCGACATCGCGATGCCCGACGGCACTCCCAGTTGGGCCGACTCACGGCATGTGCTGCGCCGGCAGCTCAACAAGGCCGCCGACCTCGGCTTCAGCTGCTACGTCCACCCCGAGATCGAGTTCTTCCTCCTCAAGGAAGCGCCCCTGGACGGGTCGGTGCCGACTCCGGCGGACTCCGGGGGGTACTTCGACCAGGCCGTCCACGACGCCGCGCCCAACTTCCGGCGGCATGCGATCGAGGCCCTGGAGTCGATGGGCATCTCGGTCGAGTTTTCCCATCACGAGGGTGCGCCCGGTCAGCAGGAGATCGACCTGCGCTACGCCGACGCGCTGTCGATGGCCGACAACGTGATGACGTTCCGCTACCTCATCAAGGAGGTGGCGATCAACGAAGGCGTGTGGGCGACGTTCATGCCCAAGCCGTTCAGCGAGCACCCCGGTTCGGCGATGCACACCCACCTCAGCCTGTTCGAGGGCGACCTCAACGCCTTCCACAACCCCGACGACCCGATGCAGCTCTCGGCCACCGGGAAGAAGTTCATCGCCGGCATCCTGCATCACGCCTCGGAGATCAGCGCGGTCACCAACCAGTGGGTGAACAGCTACAAGCGGCTCATCCACGGTGGCGAGGCGCCGACCGCGGCCACCTGGGGCGGCGCCAACCGCTCGGCGCTGATCCGCCTCCCGCTCTACACGCCGAACAAGGCGTCGTCACGCCGCATCGAGGTCCGCAGCCCCGACTCCGCCTGCAATCCGTACCTGACCTTCGCGGTGCTGCTGGCCGCCGGGCTCAAGGGCATCAACGAGGACTACGAGCTGCCCGACGAGGCCGAGGACGACGTCTGGGCACTCACCTCGGCCGAGCGTCGCGCGATGGGTTACAAGGAACTCCCCGGCAGCCTCGCCGACGCGCTGAAGGAGATGGAGAACTCGGAGCTGGTCGCCGAGGCCCTCGGCGAGCACGTGTTCGACTACTTCCTGCGCAACAAGTGGACGGAATGGACCAATTACCGCAGCCTCGTGACCCCGTTCGAGCTGCAGAACTACCTGCCGCTGTAAGGGCTGCCTTGCCCGGTCGGGGACCGCGATGTCGTGCCGATCGGATCCGGTCGCTACTTTTGTGATGTGACAACACGATCGGGACCCCCGGGGCGAGCCGGACGCAGCACCGTCCCCAGCGCGGGCCGGCTGGGTCTGCTCGACGACTCCGCACCCCGGAACCTCGCCGATCTCGGGTGGAACACGCCAGAATCGGTCGACGTGTTGTGGGCCCTGTCGCGGTCTCCCGACGCCGACCTGGCCCTCCGTACGCTCGTGCGGTTGCGCAGCGCCGTCGGCGACGAGTGGTCCGAGATCGACGGCCTGGTGCGCGCGGAGCGCGCATTCCGTGGGCGCCTGTTCGCGATCATCGGTTCGTCGGACGCGCTCGCCGATCACCTGGTCGCCGAACCGTCGAGCTGGCGGCTCCTGCTCGCCGACGAGTTGCCCGACCGTGCCGAGGTCGACCGTCTGATGCTCGCCTCCGTCGGTGCCGAGCCCGTTCCGGGCGAGGTCGAGAAGGGCAACCGCGTGTACCGGTCGGCGCTCACCGGCCCGAAGGCCGTCATCGCACTCCGCCTGGCCTACCGCAACCTGATCCTGCAACTCGCGGCCCACGACGTCGCCTCGACCGTCGAGGACGAACCGGTGATGTGGTTGCCCGAGGTGGGTGCCTACCTGTCCGACTGCGCCGACGCCGCCCTGACCGCCGCCCTCGCCGTCGCCTTCGCCGAGGTCTGCGGGGACGATCCCATCCCGGTCCGGCTCGCCGTGGTCGCGATGGGCAAATGCGGTGCGCGCGAACTGAACTACGTCAGCGACGTCGACGTCATCTTCGTCAGTGACCCGGCCGACGGTACCGCGGCGCGGATCGCGGGCGAGATGATGCGCATCGGTTCGCTCGCGTTCTTCGAGGTCGATGCCGCGCTACGGCCCGAGGGGAAGTCCGGAGCGCTGACCCGAACCCTGGAATCGCATGTGGCCTACTACGAACGGTGGGCCAAGACCTGGGAGTTCCAAGCGCTGCTCAAGGCCCGGGCGATGACCGGCGACATGCAGCTCGCCGACGATTACATCGCCGCGGTCAAACCGATGGTGTGGAAGGCGGCCGAGCGGCCCGACTTCGTGCCCGAGGTGCAGAAGATGCGACGCCGCGTCGAATCCCTGCTCCCCGAGGACGAGCGCGAGCGCAACCTCAAACTCGGGCGCGGCAGTCTGCGCGACGTCGAGTTCGCGGTCCAGCTCCTGCAGATGGTGCACGGCCGGGTGGACGAGAACCTGCGCGTGATGCCGACCGTCGACGCGCTGGCCGCGCTCACCGCGGGCGGTTACGTCGGACGCGACGACGCCGCGAATCTCAGTGCGTCGTACCAGTTCTTGCGTCTCCTCGAACATCGGCTGCAGCTGCAGCGCATGTCCCGGACGCATCTCTTGCCGCAGCCCGACGACCACGAGGCGTTGCGCTGGCTCGCCCGCGCCGCGCACATCCGGCGAGAGGGCGAACTCGACGCGACGGGGGTGCTGCGCGAACAGATCCGCCACCAGAGCCTGCGGGTCCGCCGCTTGCACCAGAAGCTGTTCTACCGCCCGCTGCTCGAGGCGGTCACGCGCTTCAAGACCGACGAGCTCACCCTGACCGACACCTCCGCCGAGAGGCGGCTGGCCGCACTGGGTTACGCGAAACCCGATCGGGCACTGAGCCATATCCGCGCGCTGTCGAACGCGCCGGGACGCCGTGGTCAGATCCAGCTGCTCATCCTGCCGCAGTTGCTCGAACACATCGGGGACACACCGGATCCCGATGCCGGCCTGCTGAACTACCGCCGGCTGTGCGACGTGATGGAGGACACCGACTGGTTCCTGCGACTGCTGCGCGACGACGGCGTGGTGGCGGCGCGGCTGATGAAGGTGCTCGGGACGTCGGAGTACATCGCGAACATGCTGATGCGTTCCCCCGAGGTGATCCACCAGTACTCCGACGGGCCGGACGGGCCCAAGCTGTGCAACGTGCGCCCCGAGGACGTCGCCAAGGGCCTCGTCGCCTCGACGGTCCGCCAGCAGGACATGAAACGCGCTGTGGCCGTAGCGCGTTCGCATCGGCGCGCCGAGCTCGTCCGCATCGCGTCCGCCGACGTACTGGGACTGTTGGACGTGCCTGCCGTCTGCAAGGCACTGTCCAGCGTGTGGGCGGCGGTGCTCAACGCAGCGCTCACCGTGGCTATCAACATCTCCGAGCGCGAGCGGGGAACTCGGGCGCCGGCGCGCATCGCGGTGATCGGCATGGGCCGGCTCGGTGGCGGCGAACTCGGCTACGGCTCGGACGCCGACGTGATGTTCGTCTGCCAGCCCGATCGAGACGCCGAGGAGTCCGAGGCACTCAAGTGGGCACAGACGATCGCGGAGAACGTGCGGTCGATGCTCGGCAGCCCCAGCGCGGACCCGCCGCTGGAGGTCGACACCGGACTACGGCCCGAGGGCCGGAACGGCCCCATCGTGCGAACCCTCGCGTCCTACGCCGCGTACTACGCGCAATGGGCCCAGCCCTGGGAGGTCCAGGCGTTGCTGCGCGCGCACCAGGTCGCAGGCGACGAGGCGCTCGGCATCGACTTCCTGCACATGATCGACCACGTGCGGTATCCGGCCGGCGGTGTCAGCAACGACGCCGTTCGGGAGATCCGCCGGATCAAGGCCCGCGTGGACGCCGAGCGACTGCCGCGCGGAGCCGACCCGGCCACCCACACCAAGCTCGGCCGCGGTGGTCTCGCCGACATCGAGTGGACGGTGCAGCTCCTGCAGCTGAAGTATGCGCACCGCTATCGGAGCCTGCACAACACGTCGACGCTGGACTCACTGGATGCCATCGGCGCGGCGGAGTTGTTGTCGGAGAACGACGTCGCGCTGTTGAAGGACGCCTGGACGACCGCGACGAAGGCGCGCAACGCGCTGGTCCTGGTGCGTGGCAAGCCGATCGATCAACTACCTGGGCCGGGTGCACAACTGCGCCAGATCGCGTTTGCCGCGGGATGGCCGGAGGACCAGGCCAACGAGTTCCTGGAGAATTATCTCCGGGTGACGCGCCGGGCCAAGGCCGTGGTGCTGAAGGTCTTCGGGGCCTGAGCGCGGAGAGAAGCGGACGGGCGTGGAAGGGCGCAGCTGACTCCGGCGGGGGAACACCGGATCACATGGGGGAGCGATGACGAGATTTCTGTGGGCGGCCGCGTACGTCCTGGGGTGGGCGATGCTCGCCGGCGTGGTGCTGGGCGTGTTCCTGCACTTCTACCCGTCCCGCGGTGACGTCGCGCTGTACCTCACCAGCGCCGTGCAGTTCGCGTTGATCCCCGGAGTGATCGCGATCGTCGTCTTCGCGGTCCTGCGGCGCTGGTTCATGCTGGCGATTGCGCTCGTGGCCGTCGGCGGTCTGGCCTACACCCAGGTGCCGCTGGTCATCGCCAACGCGGCGCCGTCCGGCGAGCGGTTCACCGTCGTCTCCGCCAACCTCCTCTTCGGCGGAGGCGACCTGGGTGCGCTCGAGAAGATCGTCGCCGATGCCGATCCGGACCTCGTGTCCCTCCAAGAGGTCACCCCCGAGGCGCTGGAACGTCTGCGGCGCAGTGAGATCGGCCGCTCGCTGCCGCACGAGTTCGCCATTCCGTACACCTACGCGGCCGGCACCGCGATGTTCAGCAAGCGCCCGCTGGACGAGCGATACAACATCCCGGGGACGGTGCTGCACAACCTGCAGGCCCGCACCGACCTGCCCGGCGCCGCCGGGACCCAGGTCCTGGCCATCCACCCGGCGGCGCCGCTGTGGGGTCGCAACTGGGACTGGCACGACGACATGGACACGCTCGCCGCACATTTCGCCGAGCTCCCACCCGGCCGGGTGATCGCGATCGGGGACTACAACTCCACCTGGAATCACGCGAAGTACCGCAGCCTGCTGACCAACGGGCTCGTCGACGGCACCGACATGGCCGGTGCCGGGTTCCTGCCGAGCTATCCCACCGACAAGCAGCTCGGCAACCGGCCGCTGGTCGCCATCGACCGGGTCATCCTGCGCGGTTTCGTGGCCACGTCGATGGACACCCACTACCTGCCGGGTTCCGATCACCGGACTCTGGTGGTAACACTGGTGGCATCATGACGCCCGATCCCGAGAACGTCGGACCACACGACCGCCCGAGTATCTCCGAACGTCTGCGTTCGGCCACAGCGGTGGCGCACGAGCGCGCCGAGCATGCGCCGTTCATCGACGATCTGATGTCGGGCCGGTTGGACTCCGGCGAGTATCAGCGCCTGGCGGTCCAGTTGTACTTCGTCTACGAGGCGCTCGAGCGTGTCGGTGCCGACCTGGCGGGGGACCCGGTGGCCGACGCCGTGCTCGACCCGAAACTGCTTCGCCTGCAACGCCTCGGCGCCGACCTCGCCTCCTTCGGCATCGACCCGTCGACGGCGTCGCCGCTGCCGGCGGTCGCGCGCTATGTGACCGCGATCGAGTCCACGCGTGACGACCCGGCACGATATGTCGCACACCACTACACCCGCTATCTCGGCGACCTCAGCGGTGGCCAGGTGGTGGCCCACCGCATGCGAGAGCACTACGGGGTCGACGACGCGGCGCTGAGCTTCTACTCGTTCGACGAGATCGACAAGCTCAAGCGCTACAAGGACGCCTACCGGGCACGGCTCGACGCGCTACCGCTCGACGCCGCAGGGATCGAACGGCTCGTCGACGAGGCCATCGCGGCCTTCGACCACAATCAGGCGGTGTTCGGCGATCTCGACGGCGCCCGGGCGGCCTGACCCATAGGTCCGCCCGAACGTCGGGATCGTCGAATCAGGCGTCAGTTGACCTGCAGCTTGACGGTGCGGTCCAGGATGACCTCACTCAGGTCGTCGTGGCCCTTGACGAGCTCGATGCGTAGCTGGTTGTCGTCGAGACGGCTGGTGGTGCGAACCACTCGCGGGGTGCCTTCGAGGCGAATCCGGTCACCGGGTACGAGGTCTTCGACGTATACATCACGGGTCATTCGTCCAAACTACGGTCGTATTCGGTGAGTCGGCAGGGTAACAAGTCCCAAAAGTGTTACGGATCACATGCCGTATTGCGGGTGCTGTTTCGACGCACGTCAGCGTTGCCGCTCGGCACCCGATTGCACATCCAGCGCGCGTCGCGCGCTGACACCCTGCGGAAGGTGAATCGATGGCAGATGCCGCCGTGCCCGATCTCAGCGAGATCCTCGCCGACTCGCCCACCAATTGGGGCAGATGGGGACCCGATGACGAGGTGGGCAGCCTGAACCATCTGACGGCCGCACAGGTCTTGGCGGGCGCGGCGCAGATCAGGCGGGGCGCGGTGTTCACGCTTCAGCGCCTGATCGGCGATCCCCACGGTGACCCCGTGTGGCCGGGTCGTAGCCCTGCCACTCGCGAGATGACCCTTGACGAATCGCACTGGGATGACGGCAAAGGGCCTGCTTTCCCCGGAGGCATGCACTGCGCCGACGACAAGCTCACCGCATCGCTCCAGGGTTCCACGCAGTACGACGCGCTCGGCCACGTCTGGTACGACGGCCAGATCTGGAACGGGTACGACTCGAGGACCACGATCGGGGGCTTGTCGAGGGCCAGCGTCGCGCCGATCGCCGAGCGTGGAGTGGTCGGTCGCGCCGTGCTCCTCGACATCGCACGTCACCGGGGTAAGGCCTACCTGGAGCCGTACGAGACGTTCGACCACGAGGATCTGATCGCGTGTGCCGAGTACCAGGGCACGGAGATCCAGCCGCGCGACATCGTGGTGATCCGAACCAATCACCTGCAACTGTTCTTCGAGAACGCCGTCGAGTTCTACAGCGACTTCTGCGAATCCGGCCTCGTCTACTCCCGCGAACTCGTGTCCTGGTTCCAGGAGATGGAGATACCGAATCTCGTGACCGACACCATCGCGAACGGGGTGACCGTGGACCCGAACAACGGCGCCGCTCTGGTGCTGCACAACGCGCTCATGCGCAACCTCGGCGTGGCGTTCACCGAGATCTGCGACCTCGAGAAGCTCGCCGCCGATTGCGCCGACGACTGGGTCTACACGTTCTTCTACGTGGCCGCGCCGCTGAAGATCAACGAGGCCACCGGTTCTCCTGTCAACCCTGTCGCCATCAAGTGAGACTTCTTCCCGGCCGGGCAGTCGTCTCAAGGTGAGACGTTCTGCGAGCGCACCCATGCCTAATCTTCGCGCGAGGACCCGCAACCACAAGGAGTCGGCCATGAAAGCTCTCGTGTATCACGGTCCAGGTCAGAAGGCCTGGGAGGACGTTCCGAATCCGGTCCTGCTGGAACCGACGGACGCCATCGTCAAGATGGAGGTGACCACCATCTGCGGAACCGATCTGCACATCCTCAAGGGCGACGTAGCGGCGGTCACGCCGGGTCGGATCCTCGGGCACGAGGGCGTCGGAGTGGTCACCGAGGTCGGTCCGGGCTGCGAGCGGGTTCGGGTCGGGGATCGCGTGATCGTGTCCTGCGTGAGCAAGTGTGGAACGTGCGAGTTCTGCCGAGCGGGTCTGACGTCGCACTGCCAGACAGTGGGTGGCATCGGCTGGATCTTCGGTCACCTCATCGACGGCACCCAGGCCGAGTACGTCCGGGTTCCGTTCGCGGACAACGGTCTGATCGCGCTTCCCGAGAAGGTGACTCCCGAGCAGGGCACGATGCTCAGCGACATCCTGCCGACCGGCTACGAGATCGGGGTGCTCTACGGCGCCGTCGCAGAGGGCGACGTCGTCGCCGTCGTCGGGGTCGGGCCGGTCGGGCTGGCGTCGGTGATGACGGCGTCGGCGGCCGGCGCGTCGAAGGTGATCGCCGTGGACGGCAACAAGTTCCGGCTCGAGCAGTCGCGCGACTTCGGTGCGACCGACACGATCGACGTCAACGCAGGCGGGGACGTGGTCGCGCAACTCAAGGAACTCAGCCGAGGCGGGCTCGGGGTGGACGTGGCGATCGAGGCGGTCGGGGTGCCCGCGACGTTCGGCGTCGCGCTCGATTCCGTCCGTCCCGGCGGTCATGTCGCCAACGTCGGCGTGCACGGGGAGAGCGTCACCTTCCCGATCGAGCGGGACTGGATCAACAACCTCACGATCACCACCGGATTGGTCAACGCCACGACCGCACCCGAACTCCTGGAGAGCATCGAACGCGGGGACATCTCCCCGGAGAAGTTCATCACCCACCGGTTCACGTTCGATCAGTTCGACGAGGCGTACGACACGTTCGCGAACGCTGCCGACGAGCACGCGCTCAAGGTGATCATCGCCGCCGGCGACTGACGGTCCGGCCTGGTCCGGCGGCGCTGGCTCGGGTCGTCACTCCTTGGCCTCGGCGATGGAGAGAACGACCGTTGTCCGCTCGTCGGAATCCGCTACGACGTCGTCGGTCTCGTCGACCAACGAGAAGTGCCGGACGTTGGCGAGATTCACGATGTGCGCCGACCCCTCGAGCTCGAGGGCGATCGGTTCGCGCTGCCGGACCACGTCGCGGACGAACTGCATCACCTCCGGGACCGACTCCGCGAACAGCAGGCGGATCTCGAACTCGTCGGACGTCAGCAGTGTGCCCATGCGGCTCATCGTCGCACGGCGGGACGGTCGGACACGGCTGCTCGCGCGGATTGATGGATCGAGTCGGCCGACAACGAAACGGCCCGCTCGGCGATCGGAGAGCGATCGCGGAGCGGGCCGAGTCGACGTCGGAGCCTGGGCTCAGCAGTCGTAGTACAGCGAGAACTCGTACGGGTGCGGACGGATCTGCACCGGCTCGATCTCGTTCTCACGCTTGAGCGCGATCCAGGTCTCGATGAGGTCCTCGGTGAACACGCCACCGGCGGTGAGGTATTCGTGATCCTCTTCGAGACGGTCGATGACCGCGGCCAGCGAGGTCGGGGCCTGCGGGATGCTCTTGGCCTCTTCCGGCGGGAGCTCGTAGAGGTCCTTGTCGACGGGCTCGTGCGGCTCGATCTTGTTCTTGATGCCGTCCAGGCCGGCCATCATCATCGCGGCGAACGCCAGGTACGGGTTGCCCGAGCTGTCCGGGCAACGGAACTCGAGGCGCTTGGCCTTCGGGTTGTTGCCGGTGATCGGGATACGCACACAGGCCGACCGGTTGCGCTGGCTGTAGACCAGGTTGATCGGGGCCTCGTAGCCCGGCACCAGACGCTTGTAGGAGTTCACGGTCGGGTTGGTGAACGCCAGCAGCGACGGTGCGTGGTGCAGGATGCCACCGATGTAGTAGCGCGCCAGGTCCGACAGGCCCGCGTAGCCGGCCTCGTCGTGGAACAGCGGCTTGCCGTCCTTCCACAGCGACTGGTGGGCGTGCATGCCCGAACCGTTGTCGCCGAAGAGCGGCTTCGGCATGAAGGTGACCGACTTGCCGTTCTGCCATGCGGTGTTCTTGATGATGTACTTGAACAGCTGCACGTCATCGGCTGCGTGGAGCAGAGTGTTGAACTTGTAGTTGATCTCCGCCTGGCCCGCGGTGCCGACCTCGTGGTGGCCGCGCTCGAGCTCGAAGCCCGAGTTCTGCAGGTTGGTGGACATCTCGTCACGCAGGTCGACGTAGTGGTCGTACGGTGCGACGGGGAAGTACCCACCCTTCGGGCGGACCTTGTAGCCGAGGTTGGGGCTGCCGTCGGGATCGGTCGGCGACGCGGTGTTCCACCAGCCGGACTCGGACTCGACCTCGTAGAAGGTGCCGTTCATCTCGGAACCGAAGGACACCGAGTCGAAGATGTAGAACTCGGCCTCGGCACCGAAGAAGCAGGTGTCGGCGACGCCGGTGGAGGCGAGGTAGTCCTCGGCCTTGCGGGCGACGTTGCGCGGGTCGCGGCTGTAGGCCTCGCGGGTGAACGGGTCGTGGACGAAGAAGCTGAGGTTCATCGTCTTGGCCTTGCGGAACGGATCGATCCGCGCGGTGGCCGGGTCGGGCAGCAGCATCATGTCCGACTCGTTGATCGACTGGAAGCCACGCACCGACGATCCGTCGAACGCCAGCCCGTCCTCGAAGACGTCCTCGTCGAAGGCCGACGCGGGGATCGAGAAGTGCTGCATGACACCGGGCAGGTCGCAGAAACGGATGTCGACGTACTCGACACCTTCCTTCTTGATGCCCTCGAGTAGTTCTTCTTTACTGCTGTACACCGTGCGGTGACTCCTTCGTGATCGGTGGTCCGTGTATGGGGACACGCCACATCCGCCACTGAGAAACAGCAGCGGATCTCAGCGGCAACCGTATGGAGGCGAAGTTGCCCATGCGTCAAGTCCGTGTTTCCCCCGTGTTACACGCGCAGTGGTGTTGGCTACACAGCGTGATCGGGGGCCGTCGCACTCGGCGCATCCCAACCCTAGCGGCAGGGGCCAACGGGCGGGACGGGTCACGACAACCAGCGACTACGATGGTTCCCAGTGCGGCGACGACGCGGACCGAGGGGGTTGCGCGGTCGCGTGAGAGGAGTCATCACCGATGGGACGAGTCACGGGTTCCTGGCTGTCGGGACCGCAGATCGGTCCCGAGAACGGCGTGGACAACGAGTACCGGGGACAGGATCTCGGCCTACCGCAGAGCGGTCCCGGGTCGCTGGCCACCGGCTGGCCGCGGGTGGCCGGCCTGCTCGTCGACTGGCTGATCGCCGGCGGGCTCGCGATGGCGTTCTTCGGTGGCTTCAGCTCGCCGCATCTGGGCACCGCGCAGATGGGCGTGTGGTTCGTCATGGGCATCTTCGCGGTGACGCTGTTCGGGTTCACCCCGGGCCAGCTCGTCATCGGGATGCGCGTGGCGCGAGTGGATTACGGCGTCGAGCGCAACACCGCCGAAGCGACCGGCGAGCAGAGCCCGGCGGCGGTCGGGATCGTCCGGGCCTTCTTCCGCCAGCTGCTGATGATCTTCCTGGTCCCGGCGCTGATCAACGACTACAACGGGCGCGCTCTGCACGACCGCGCAACCGGCACCGCGCTCGTCCGGACCCGCTGACCCGGGGCGGCAGCTCGTTCTCCATACGCCTATCGATTCGCTGTGGAACTAGGGGCGGGATGGTCATCGTCGCTGTGATTTAGTGGTCGCATGCGGGGGAAGTCGGGGGCCGTCGTGGCCCTTTTCATGGGCACGGTGATCGTTGCGATGGGGGTGATCGTCACTCTGGCGGTGCCTCGGTCTGTTGACGGGCACGCCGCGGTGGTGGCAGACAGCGCGACGACCGCGGACCGCAGCGCGGCCGACGACAGGTATCCCGATGTCGACCCCCTGGCAACCACCCCGACCCCGCGGTGGTCGGCGGACATGTCTGACATCGCCGGGCTGCGAACCCCGGACACCACCCGGGTGCCGACGGTGCTCGCAGCTGATCGGCAGATCGTCGTCGGCGGTCCCACGAGCGCATCCGTCACCGAACTGATGGCCTTCGACGCTGCGGACGGCAGGCAACTCTGGCCCGAGACGTCGGCGTTTCGAGCCGAGACCTGCGCTCTCAGCCGCGATGGCAGACTCGCCTGCCTCCGTCGCGGGAGTGCGCCGAGCACCGTCGATCTCGGGTTCATCGCGGTCGGCACCGGTGCGGTGACGGCGACGAAATCGTTCGAGATCGCAGACGGTCCACAAGACCCGACCCTCGCCTCCGCAGGTAACGGCTTCCTCGTCACGAGCCGGCGGTTCGTCGAAACCGAGGCCGTTTATGCGGCGACCTTGAACTGGTTCAGTTCCGACGGTTCGCGTTCCTGGGTGCAGCGTCCTCCCGTGGGGCTGTCCGATCCGGAACTGTCCGAGTCCGGCAACGTGGTGGCGGTCTCTGACTACAAGCGCGGAGCGCGGGTGTACGCCCTCGACAGTGGAACTGTGCTGTACGACTCCGCCCGGGACCTCGAGCCCCACGGTGGTCCGGGCGGGTCGGCCATCATCCAGGTCGCCGTGGCCCGGCCCGGCTTCGTCGCGGTCAGCATCCTGACGAGCGCCCGTACCACCACCGTCTATGACGACAGCGGCACCCTACGCGGCGCGATCGACGGCGTCGTCCTGCCCTTCGCGCCGTCCGGTTCAGAAGGAGACCTCATCCCCGTCACCGGAACCGATGTGGACAACCGTCAGGCCATCGGTGCCGCCTCATTGGAGACGCTCGAGGTCGTCGCTCTGACGGCGTTCGCCGGCAGCCTTCTCGGTACCGAACTATTGGGTGAGCAGTATGTGGCCGGTTCTGAGACGACCGGCAGCAACTCCGAGGAATGGGTGGTCCTCGACCTCGACAAACCGCAGAGCGCGACGACCATGGCCGCCGGGAACAACCGTCTCCTTGCTTTCGACGGAGTTCGGGCCGTCTTCGCAGACAGGTTCGGTTCGAACTACGGTGTCCCGAAGATGGTCGCCTACGAACTGTCGAGCGGACGTGAGGTATGGACGCTCGGAAACCCGGACGGCGAGCGCGAATACCGTTTCGTCGGACCGTACCTCTTTCAAGTCATCACCGGTGTGGCCGGCGAGTCGGGTTCGCTTCGTCTGCTGGATGCGAAGCCTTGACCCGGCCGTACCCGGGCGACCATCACTCGGTCGGAATGCCGCCCTCGCGATCCCCGAGGGCCCGTCGCGGAACCGGTACGACGACCGGACTGGCGATCCTCGTACTCGGGACGCTCGCGCTCGCGACTGTGCTGACCGTGACGCTGGCGGTACCACGCACGGTCGAAGGATCGGGTACCGTGCTCGGTGCGCCGACGGGGGAGCACGGCGAGGACCCGATCATCCGCGCCTTACCCACGCAACCCGAACCGCTGTGGGAAACGTCGGAGGAACTCGCTCTCGGCTCGCCGCAACCCGCGACGTACGTGATTCCCCTCGCCGCCGACGACCGGATGGTCATCGCTGGTGCGTCATCGGACCTCACGTCGGCAGGCGGGGTCGTGGCGCTCGACCAGACGAACGGAAGAGCGCTGTGGCGCAACCCGTCAATGTTTCTGGCCAGTGACTGCGCGTTGAGTCGGGACCGACGACTCGCCTGTGTCGCCTCGGCGAGTGACCGACAGACCGAAGTGGCATTTCTCGAGGCTGCCACGGGCGCGGTCTCGGCGACCGCGACCGTGCGGTCTGGCCGGAGCCAGATCGTCCGCGCAGCAGACGGCTTTCTGGTCACGTCGGTGTTGTACGACTCTGTGAGCTATCGGGCCACGACCACCCTGACGGCGTTCGAATCCGACGGGCGACAGCGGTGGACCCAGGTGCTTCCCGAGCAGATAGGTGACCCGGCGTTGTCCGAGGCCGGCGACGTAATTGTCGTCGGCGACAGCGAAGCAGGAGTTCGAGTCCTGTCGCTGCCTACCGGCGACGTCCTCTACGACTCCGCCGCCGACGACGAACTTCGCGGACCGGGAGGCGCGGCCGATGATGATGACGCGCAGGGAAGTGCGAACACCTGGATCAGGGTCGCGGCGACGGGAACCGGTTTTGCGGTCAGTCACACCGTTTATCCGCGCCGATCCCTGAGGCTCTTCGATCGGCAGGGTATCGAACACGGCCTGTTGGCGGATCTCGAACTCCCGAACGGGCGCCCGACCGCGACCGAGGGCGCATTGTTGCCCGTCCAGGGCGAGAACAAATCCGACCGCCCGATCGCCGGCGCAGTGTCCACCGTGAACGGGAAGCTGCTCTGGTCCGTCGAGGGCAACATCGTCGACGACGTCTCCCTCCTGGCTGGCCGCTACGTCGGCGTGCAGGCGCTGGCCGATGTCGGCTACCGGTGGACTTTCATCGAGGCCGCTTCCGGCGTCGCCGGGGCAACGATCCCGATGAGCACTCACCAGCGGTACAAGGCCTTTGATGGCACACGCCTGATCTTCGAAGAAGACGGAGAGCAAGACGAACCCGGCCCGCGGGCGTTGGTTGCTTATGACCCGCAGAGCGGTGAGCAGGCGTGGCGGCTGAAAGAGACGCGAGACGCGGACGACGTCGACGTGCAGATCGTGGGGCCGTACCTTTTCGTACTTGAGACGCGCTCGGGTCGCTCATCACCCACGATGACCCGTATGGGTTGAGTGGGGCCACGCGGAGGCGTCAGCCGCGGCGGCGCGCCGTGCGCTGCATGCTGCGCATCTTGGCGTTCGCGGGCAGGGGACCCTTCGGCATGCCGGGGCCGGGGGCCTTGCTGCCGAGGGCGGACAGCCGGCCTTCCAGGGTCTCCATCCGCTTGCGGTCGATGTTGCTGGGCAGCTTGTTGAGGTGCCGCTCGAGCTTCGACAGCGGAACCTGGCCGTCGTCGTTGCCGACCATGATCTCGTAGATCGGGGTGTCGCCGACGACCCGCGCGACCTTCTTCTTCTCCTGGCCGAGCAGTGACTTGATGCGAGTCGGGGAGCCCTCGGCGACCAGGATGATGCCCGGCTTGCCGATGACACGGTGCACGGCGTCGAGCTGGGAGGTGCCGGCCACGGCCTGCTTGACCCGCCATTGCCCGCGCATGTTGCCCAGTGCCCATCCGGCGGCGCCGGGCTGTCCCTCGGCCTTGGTGTACACGTTCTTCTGGACGCGGCGGCCGAAGAGGATGAAGGCGCCGAGGATGCCCAGCACCACGCCGAGCGGGATCAGCAGCCACGGCGAACCGAGGACGAATCCGAGAGCGGTGAAGACCGCGATCGACAGGACGATGACACCCACCATGTAGGGGATGAGTCGTTTGTCTTCCTTGCGCTGCATCTGGAAGGCCTGCCAGAGCTGCTGGCGCCGTTCCTTCGATGCGGCCTTACGGGCCTTCTTCTTCTCGGCCTTGACCTCTTTGCTCACATGCGCCTTTGCCATGAGGCCAGTTTACGTCCGTGGATCGAGCGATCGGGGCATCGGGTGACCGTCCGATGATCACCGGACGCGCGGGGCGTCAGCGGGCGAGGCGTGCCATCAGGCTGGAGGCCTCCTGGCTGGCCGATCCCTCGGCCGCCAGGTGTGCGAGAGCCGGTGAGATCTCGCGGCCATGATGGGCCATCGCCTGCGCGTACAGGCGGCCCGCCCGGTACGACGACCGCACGAGCGGACCCGCCATGACGCCGGCGAATCCGACCTCCTCAGCGAACTCGGAGTGATCGACGAACTCCTCGGGCTTGACCCACCGCTCGACCGGATGATGCCGCGGCGAAGGGCGCAGGTACTGCGTGATGGTCAGGATGTCGCAGCCCGCCTCGTGCAGATCCACGATCGCCGACTGCACCTCCTGCGGGGTCTCGCCCATCCCGAGGATGAGGTTCGACTTCGTCACCAGGCCGAAATCACGTGCGGCGGTGAGGACTTCGAGAGACCGCTCGTAGCGGAAGGCCGGGCGGATGCGTTTGAAGATGCGCGGCACGGTCTCGAGGTTGTGCGCCAGTACCTCGGGCCGGGCGTCGAAGACCTCGGCCAGCAGGTCGGGCTTGGCGTGGAAGTCCGGAATGAGGTTCTCCACACCGGTACCGGGGTTGAGGCGGTGGATCGCGCGGACGGTCTCGGCGTAGAGCCATGCACCCTCGTCGGGTAGGTCGTCGCGGGCGACGCCGGTGATGGTCGAGTAGCGCAGGCCCATCGCCTGGACGCTCTCGGCGACGCGGCGGGGTTCGTCGCGGTCGAGTTCGGCGGGCTTGCCGGTGTCGATCTGGCAGAAGTCGCAGCGTCGGGTGCACTGCTCGCCGCCGATGAGGAACGTCGCCTCGCGGTCTTCCCAGCATTCGTAGATGTTGGGGCAGCCGGCCTCTTCGCAGACGGTGTGCAGACCCTCGCGCTTGACCAGGCCCTTGAGTTCGGTGAACTCCGGGCCCATCGTCGCGCGGGTGCGGATCCACTCCGGCTTGCGCTCGATGGGGGTCTGCGCGTTGCGCACCTCGAGGCGGAGCAGCTTACGGCCCTCGGGGGCCGGGGTCGGGGTCTGTGGTGCGGATGCCGAGGCCGAGGGTGTGGCTTCGGGGGCACCGGGTCCGGGGGTGATGGGGGACGCGGTCACTGGATCGATCCTACGCTCGCAGAAGTGGATGGAGAGGACTGTGCCGACACGACCGGGCTCGTAGTGGCGTCGAGCGCGGTGAGCACGGCATCGGCGGTGACGTCGAGCAGAGAGGCCACCGACAACGGCCGCCCCAGTTCGCGCGCCAGGGACGTGACCCCGGCGTCGGCGATCCCGCAGGGGACGATCGCCTCGAACGCCGACATGTCGGGGTCGATGTTGAGCGCGAAGCCGTGCAGGGCCACCCCGCGTGCCACGCGGATACCGATCTGTCCGAGTTTGCGTTCACCGGCGTCGTCGGTGATCCACACGCCCGAACGTCCTTCGACGCGGCCGGTGGTCACGCCGAGACCGGCGCAGACCGAGATGAGGGCCGCCTCGAGGCGACGGACGTACTCGACGACGTCGAGCGGCTCGGCGAGCTTCACGATCGGATAGCCGACGAGTTGTCCCGGTCCGTGCCAGGTGATCCGGCCGCCGCGGTCGACGTCGATGACCGGCGCCCCGTTGGTGGGCCGGTCGGCGTCCTCCGTGCGCTTGCCCGCGGTGTAGGTGGACGGATGCTCCAGCAGGAGCAGCACGTCGTGGTCCAGGACGCCGTCGGCGCGGTCGGTCGCCAGCCCGTGCTGCAGGTCATAGGCCGTCTGGTAGTCGACGACGCCGAGATGGCGGACCTCGACCGGTTCGGCACTCCCGCGGATCGGACGCTCAGTCATGACTGGTGGAACCGGTGGCGTAGGCGAGGGCCTCGTCGACACCGGGATGGGTGAAGGTGAATCCGTGATCGGTCAGCACCTTGGGTGTAACGCGCTGACTGAACAGAATCATTTCCTCGGCCATCTCGCCGCCGACCCGACGCGCCGCGAAGGCGGGTACCTGCAGGATCGTCGGGCGGTGCACGGCCCGGCCCAGAGCCGAGGTGAACTCACTGAACGGGACGGCGCCCGGCGAACTCAGGTTCACCGGCCCGGACACGTCGGAGTCGAGGAGGAACTCGATGGCGCGGATCTCGTCGATCAGGCTGATCCACGAGAAGTACTGCTTGCCGTCACCTATCGGTCCGCCGAGCCCGAGCTTGAACAACGGCCGGAGTTTGCCCAGCAGGCCGCCGTGCGTGCTGAGGACCGGCGCCGTGCGGAGCAGGACCAGACGCGTGTCCGCGCCGACGCCGGCGGTGGCGGCGCGCTCCCAGTCGACGACCAGGTCGGCGAGGAACCCCTCGCCGGGGCCGTCGGTCTCTACCGCGGCGTGGCCACCGGTGTTCCCGTAGTAGCCCGTGGCGCTGGCACTCACGAACGTCGGGATGCCGAGATCGCGGACGGCCTCGGCGAGCAGTTCGGTGGGGGTGATCCGCGAGTCCCGGAGCTCCTGTTTGAATCGGCCGGTCCACCGACCGTTGCCGACTCCCACACCGCCCAGCGAGACCACCGCCTCGACGCCGTCGAGACTCTCCGGCGGGACGCCGATCGTCTCGGGATCCCAGCTGAACTCGTCATCGGCGCGTGCCTCGCGGCGGACCAGACGTGTGACCGTGTGGCCCGCCGCGCGCAGCGAGTTGACCAGGGCGTTGCCGATGAGTCCCGATGATCCGGCGACGGCGATGCGCATTCTGTGTCCTCGGTGTGCCGTCTGAAGGAGATCTGGGCTAGAGGCCCAGGTCCGCGGCGAAGGCGGCCTCTTCGAGACGCTTCTTCACCGTGGTGAGGAAGCGGCCCGCGTCGGCGCCGTCGATCAGACGGTGATCGTAGGTCAGCGGCAGGTAGGACATCGACCGCACCGCGATCGATTCCGAACCGTCCTCACCGGTGATGACGACCGGGCGCTTGACGATCGCGCCGGTGCCCAGCATCGCCGCCTGCGGCGGCACCAGGATCGGGGTGTCGAACAGCGCGCCCTGACTTCCGATGTTGGTGATGGTGAACGTGCCGCCGGCGAGCTCGTCGGGCTTGAGGCCGTTGGAGCGCGCCCGGGACGCGATGTCGGCGATGGCGCGGGCCAGACCGGCGATCGACAGGTCGTCGGCGTTGTGGATGACCGGCGACAGCAGCCCCTGCGGGGTGTCGACCGCGATGCCGAGATGCACCTTGTCGTAGTAGGTGATCTCCTTCTTGTCCTCGTCGATCGACGCGTTGACGTTGGGATGCGCCTTCAGCGCCTCCACGACGGCCTTCGCGATGAACGGCAGGTACGTCAGGTTGACGCCCTCGGACGCCTTGAAGCTCTCCTTCGCCGCCTTGCGGAGCCCGGCGATGCGGGTCATGTCGACCTCGAAGACCTGGGTGAGCTGTGCGCTCTGCTGCAGCGACTCGCGGGTCTTCTTCGCGGTGATCTGACGGATGCGGTTGATCTTCTGCGTCGTCCCGCGCAGCTCGGCGAGCTCGGGCCGGATCTCCGGCGAGCCCGACGACGCGGCCGGCGCCGACGATGCCGCGGGCTTGGCGGCCGGGGCGGACTCCTGCGCCGGGGCCTTGGCCTCCTCGGCCGCGGCGAGCACGTCCTGCTTGCGGATGCGGCCACCGACACCGGTGCCCTTGATGGCGTTCAGGTCGATGTTGTTCTCCGCGGCGAGCTTGCGCACCAGCGGCGTCACGTACGGGGTCGACTCGACGGTCGGCGGGTCGGACTTCTCCGCGGCCTGTGCCTTGGGCTCGGGGGCCTTGGACTCCTGGGCCTTCGGCTGCGGCTTCTGCTCTTCCTCGGGGGCCGGCGCCTGCTCGGGCTCCGGCTCCGGCGCGGACTCCTGCTCGGGCTCGGGTTCCGGTTCGGGTTCCGGCTCGGGCTTCTTCTTCGACGGAGCCGCCGAGGCATCACCGATGACGGCGAGCTTGCCGCCGACCTCGATCACATCGTCCTCCTGCGCGAGGATCTCGAGCAGGGTGCCGGCGACCGGCGAGGGGATCTCGGTGTCGACCTTGTCGGTGGAGACCTCGAGCAGGGGTTCGTCGGCGGCGACCTCGTCGCCGACGGCCTTCAGCCAGTTGGTGACCGTGCCCTCGGTGACCGACTCGCCGAGTTCGGGCATGAGTACGTCGGTGCCGTCGGCCGAGCCCGAGCCGGTGTCGGCGGTGGGCTTCTCGGCGGGCGCGTCCTCGTCGACGGAGGGCTCCTCGGCGGCCTGCTCGGGCTCGGGTTCGGGGGCGGCCTCGGTCGGCTCGTCGCCGCCGGCGGCGTCGGAATCGGAATCGTCCGAACCGGAGTCGTCGGAACCGGCCTCGTCAGCGTCGCCGATCAGGGCGAGATCGCCGCCGACCTCGACGACGTCGTCCTCCTGCGCGATGATCTTGGTCAGCACACCCGAAGTGGGGGCGGGGATCTCGGTGTCCACCTTGTCGGTCGACACCTCGAGCAACGGCTCGTCGGCCTCGACGGTGTCGCCCTCCTCCTTCAGCCACCGAGTGACTGTCCCCTCGGTGACACTTTCACCAAGGGCGGGCATCTGGACGGAGAAGGCCATCGTTGTGAACTCCTGAACTCGACGTGGTGGTCTGTAGGTGATGCCCAGTGGTGTGTGCGCCGTGGGCACGGGGGTCGGGAGGCGGTGGAAGACCGCGCAGATGAGTGGCGGATCAGCCGCTCATCCCCGCGGCCAACCCTACCCGTACGGTGAGCCGCCGACTCGGTTCGGCTCGTACTCGTCGGTAACGATTCTCCGGCGACCGCGGCACCGGTCTCGGCCGCGGCTCGCCGAAGGTGTTCTCAGCCGTTTGCGGCGATGTCCTCGAGCACGGCCGCGATGGTCCGGACGGGGACGCCCGTACCGCCCTTCGTCGTGTAACCCCAGGGGCCGCCGGTGTTGAAGGCGGGCCCGGCGATGTCGATGTGGGCCCACTGCACGTCCTCGGGCACGAACTCCTTCAGGAAGATGCCCGCGGCGAGCATCCCGCCCCAGCGGTGGGGGGTCACGTTCGCCAGGTCCGCGACGCGGGACTTCAGGTCTGCGCGCAGCTCGGCCGGGAGCGGCATCGCCCAGGCGTTCTCACCTACATCGGCCGACCGGGCCGCGACCCGGTCGCGGAACCCGTCGGTGCCCATGACGCCCGGTGTCCGGGTGCCGAGTGCCACCATCTGGGCGCCGGTCAGGGTCGCGGTGTCGATGAGATAGTCGGGATCGTCCTCGCAGGCCCGCACGATGGCATCGGCGAGGATCAGCCGTCCCTCGGCGTCGGTGTTGAGGACCTCGACCGTGCGGCCGCCGTACTGGGTGAGCACGTCGCCCGGGCGCTGCGCAGTCGACGACGGCATGTTCTCGGCCATGGGGACGGTGGCGATCACCGTCACGTCGACATCGAGCCGGGCGGCCAGGATCGTCGCCGCGATGACCGCGGCCGCGCCGCCCATGTCCGAGGTCATTGCGTCCATGTTGGCGGCGGGTTTGATCGAGATACCGCCGGTGTCGAAGGTGATGCCCTTGCCGACGAGCGCGACCTTCTTCGGCGACTTCTTCGCGGTGTGGGTCAGCCGGACGAGGCGCGGCAGCCGGGACGAGCCCTTGCCGACGCCGATGATCCCGCCGTAACCCTGCGCCTCCAGCTGCTTGTCGTCGAGGATCTCGACCTTGAGTCCGGCCTTGCTGCCGAGGGTGCGGGCGCGGGCGGCGAACTCCTCGGGATACAGGTGGCTCGGCGGGGTGTTGACGAAGTCGCGGGCGATCGCCACCGAGTCGGCCACGGCGACCGCGCGCTCCACAGCGGCCTTGGCCTCCTTGGACTTCGATTCGACCAGCAGTGTGATGCGTTGCGGCGGAGTCTTCTTGGGCTTCGACTTGTCCGAACGGAACTCGTCGAACCGATAGGCGCCGAGGAACAGTCCCTCGGCGGCGGCAGCCAGGTCGACGGCCGAGAGCGTGGTGGCGACCGACTCGTGCCCGTCCAGTTCGCGGGCGACGACACCGGCGGCCTGCCGGACCTGGTCGGCGTCGTCGAGGTTGTCGGCATCGCCCAGGCCGACGGCGACGACGATGTCGACGGGCAGCGACTCCGGAGCCGCGGTCCGGGTGACCTCGCCGTGGGACCCGGTCGCGCCGAGGGCGGTGAGAGCGGCGGTGATGGCGGCGGCCTGGGCGTCGTCGAGGATGCCGTCGCCGATGGCGAGGGTCGGTTCGGCTGTGGGGTCGGCATTCTCGGCGTCGTCGGGGGACGAGGCGCTGATCAGGCCGATGACCAGGGCGGAGTCGTCCTTGCCGATCGAGGTGGACAGTTCGAGTTCGGGGCCGCGCGTGCGGTCGACGGTGTCGTTCTTGCTCACCCGGTCAACTCTGCCACAGCTCCGGCGGCGCCGAGTCTCAGCGGGAAGACGTGCAGACGAACGCCGCGTCCGTGCCCGGCCGGCGGGGTCGCCCGATAGCGTGGACGGCATGAGTGAACTCCTCGCCGGGCCGATCGCCGACCGTCATGCCGCACTGGGGGCCACCTTCGCCGAGTTCGGCGGCTGGAACATGCCGGTGTCGTACTCCGGCACGGTCGCCGAGCACGCCGCGGTGCGGGAGAGCGTGGGCATCTTCGACGTCAGCCACCTCGGCAAGGCACTGGTGTCCGGCGAAGGTGCGGCGGCCTTCGTCAACTCGACGCTCACCAACGACCTCGGCAAGATCGTGCCGGGCAAGGCGCAATACACGTTGTGCTGCAACGACTCCGGTGGTGTCGTCGACGACCTGATCGCCTACCTCGTCGGCGAGGACGAGGTCTTCCTGGTGCCCAATGCGGCGAACACCGCGTCCGTGGTCGCCCAGCTGCAAGCGATTGCGCCGGAAGGGATCTCGATCACCGACCAGCACCGTGACCTGGCCGTGCTCGCGGTGCAGGGCCCGAAGTCGCCCGAGATCCTGGCCGGGCTCGGACTGCCCGCCGACATGGAGTACATGGCGTTCGCCGATGCCGACCTGACGACCGCCGACGGCGTGGCACCGGTCCGCGTGTGCCGCACCGGATACACCGGTGAACGCGGGTACGAGATCGTGCCGCGGTGGGACGATGCGGGTGCGGTGTTCGACGTCCTACTGGAAGCGATCACGGCAGCCGGCGGGTTGCCCGCCGGCCTGGGCGCACGGGACACCCTGCGCACCGAGATGGGATATGCGCTGCACGGCCACGAGCTGGGGCCCGACATCTCGCCGGTGCAGGCGCGGTCGAGTTGGGCGGTCGGCTGGGACAAGCCGTCGTTCTTCGGACGCGACGCCCTACTCGCCGAGAAGGAGGCCGGACCGACGCGTCGTCTGTACGGGTTGCGGGCGACCGGCCGCGGGGTGCCGCGTGCGGGGTGCGTCGTCCGCCTGGCGGGGAAGGACCAGCAGATCGGCACCTGTACGTCGGGGACGTTCTCGCCCACCCTCAAACAGGGCATCGCACTGGCCCTGCTCGATACGGCGTCCGGGGTGCGCAAAGGCGACGAGGTCGTCGTCGACGTCCGCGGGCGGGACCTGGCGTGCGAGGTCGTGATCCCGCCGTTCGTGCCGTCGCACGTGTGACCTGCGGGCCCTCGCGCGACGTCCCACGCAGCCCCGGGGGTCAGCCGACCGGGCCGGGAAATGCTTTTGTGCCCGGCGGTACGATGGCGTGATGACCTTGGAGTTCAACCGTACCGAGCATCCGCACCCGGTGTCTGAGGGCCGGCGCGCGGAGATCCTGTCCGCCCCCGGATTCGGGCGCCACTTCACCGACAACATGGTGATGATCGATTACGACGCAGGGGTGGGTTGGCACAACGCCACGGTGAAGCCGTACGGTCCGATCGCCCTCGACCCCGCGGCCACGGTTCTGCACTACGGCCAAGAGGTGTTCGAGGGGCTCAAGGCCTATCGGCAGCCGGACGGTTCGATCGCCGCGTTCCGCCCCGAGGCGAACGCCGCGCGTCTCCAGCGCAGCGCGGAGCGGCTCGCGATGCCCGCGCTGCCGGTCGAGGATTTCATCGCCTCGCTCAAGGCCCTGCTCGAGGCCGACAACGAGTGGGTGCCCGCCGCCGGCGGCGAAGAGGCGCTCTACCTCCGGCCGTTCATGTTCGCGTCGCAGGCCAGCCTCGGCGTCAACGCCCCGTCCTCCAGCTACATCTACTCGGTCATCGCCTCGCCGGCGGGCGCCTACTTCGCCGGTGGGATCAAGCCGGTGAGTGTCTGGCTGTCCACCGAGTATGTCCGCGCGGCACCGGGCGGCACCGGATTCGCCAAGTGCGGTGGCAACTATGCCGCCGCGTTCCTCGCCCAGCGGCAGGCCACCGAGCAGGGGTGCGACCAGGTCGTGTGGCTCGACGCGATCGAACGCCGCTTCATCGAGGAGATGGGCGGCATGAATCTGTTCTTCGTGTTCGGCTCAGGCGCCGACGCCCGGCTGGTGACCCCCGAGTTGTCGGGCTCACTGCTGCCCGGCATCACCCGTTCGTCGCTGCTGACGCTGGCCACCGATGCCGGCTTCGAGGTCGAGGAACGCAAGATCACCACCGAGGAGCTGCGCAAGGGCGTGGCGTCGGGCGACATCACCGAGGTGTTCGCCTGTGGCACCGCCGCGGTCATCACCCCGGTCGGCCGGGTCAAGGGTGAGGGCGAGGACTACACCATCAACAACGGTGAGACCGGTGAGGTGACGCAGGCGTTGCGTGACACCCTGACCGGCATCCAGCGCGGGACCTTCGCCGACACCCACGGGTGGATGACGGAGCTCTACCGCCGCTGAGCGGCGCCACGACGCCTCAGAGCAGGAGGCCGACGACGCCGATCGCGACCCCGAGTTCGATGGTCGCGCCCAGCACGTCGCCGGTCATCCCACCCATCCGGCGAGCGCAGTGCCTCGTGAACCACCACGCGAAGGCGGTCACGGCCAGCACGATCGCACACCCCCGGACGACGGCGGCCACCTCGACGTGGCCGCCGTCGAATCCGTTGGCGGACAGTCCGAGCGGCACGGTTGCGAGCAGGGCCACCACGAACCACGCGGCGACCGAGGTGCGCTGGGTCCCCGCGACCAGGGCGCCGAAACCGTTGTGGTGGGCCGGTTCCAGGGACCGCCGGGTGCCGACGACTGCGCCGAACCGCCCGAGTGCGATCGCGAAAGCGAGGTCGTACCAACGAGACCCGTTCGCGAGCGCGGCGAACCCGGTCGACTGCACGGCCAGCGTGAGGACCAGCGTCGCGACGCCGAACGGTCCGACGGTGCCGCTGCGCATGACCTCGGTGACACGATCGGGCGTCCCGTAACACCCGAGTCCGTCCGCGGTGTCGGCGAGCCCGTCGAGGTGCATGCCCCGGGTGGCGACGCCGAGCAGCACGACGATCAGCACGCCCGCCGTGACCGCCGGGAGGTCGGTCTGCGCGAGCCCGAAAGCCAGTCCTGCCGACGCCGCGCCCAGGGCGGCGCCGATCACCGGGACCGACGCCATGACCGCCGCTCCCAGCTCCCGGTCGGGTGCGGAAGCGCCTGCGTGACCACCGACGGGTACCACCGTGAGCCAGCTGAACGCGGTTCGCAGCGCCCGGATCGGCGAGATCATCTCGGATCGGTTCGGCGTCAGGTCGTCTCGACGGTGGCGTGCTCAGCCTCCCGGTCGGACACCCCCGCCTCGTCGAAGGTGGCCATCGAGCCGAGCAGGTCTGCTGCCGACTGCACGATCGGCAGTGCCAGGACGGCACCGCTGCCTTCGCCCAGGCGCATCGAGAGGTCGAGTACCGGAACGAGATCGAGGTGGTCGAGCGCGATCTGGTGGGCGGGTTCGACCGATCGGTGTCCGGCGATCCACCAGCGTATCGCCCCCGGTGCGAGTTCGTTGGCGACCATCGCCGCGGCAGTGATCACCACGCCGTCGAGAATGACCGGCGTCCGACGCAGCGCCGCTTGGGCGAGGAAGCCGACGGTGGCGGCGAGATCGGCGCCGCCGACCGCGGCGAGCAGCGCGAGGGGGTCGTGGATGACCTTGCGCGCGCGACGCATTCCGTCTCGGATCGCGGCCGTCTTCCGCATCCATCCGGCGTCGTCGACGCCGGTGCCGCGGCCGACGATCTCGACCGGCTCGCGCCGGGTCAGCGCGCCGATGAGGACGGTCGCCGGGGTGGTGTTGCCGATGCCCATCTCGCCGGCGATGAGCAGGTCGGTGCCCGAGTCGACGAGGTCGTCGGCGATGGCGCGTCCGGCGGCCAGCGCCTCACGTGCCTCGGCGAGGCTGATGGTGTCGGTGGTGCGGAGGTCTTCGCTGCTGCGACGGACCTTGTACCGCGACAGTTCCGGCGGGGTGTCGGCGTCGACGGACATGTCGACGACCTTCACCGCGGCGCCGACACGGCCCGCCATCACGTTCACTGCGGCACCCCCCGCGGCGATGTTGGCGACCATCTGCGCGGTCACCTCGGGTGGGAACGCCGACACGCCGCCGCGTGCGACACCGTGATCGCCGGCGAAGACGACGACGGTGGGGGAGATGAGTGGCGCGGGCGGACACTGCCCCTGGCATGCGGCGATCCAGACGCCGATCTCCTCGACGCGGCCCAGCGACCCCGGCGGCTTGGTGAGTACCGCCTGCCGTTTCCGCGCATCCTGCGCGACCGCCTCGTCCGGCGGCGCGATCGGTGCGAACACCTCGGCGTCCGTGGGGTCGGGCCGGGGCCGTTCCGAGACACCCACGCCCGCAACAGGTTCGGGTGCTGCGCCGAAAGTGGTTGCCACCGCGGCCGCCGCTGCTGTGCTCGGCGGCGTCGCGGTCGGGTCGTCGGAGGCGGACGGAGTCGTCGTCGGGGTGTCCGATGCCGGGGTGGCCGAAACCGGGGCGTCCGACGCCGGGTCCGCGTTGCCGGCCGGGTCCGCGCCGGCTGTTGCATGCGGGATTCCGGACTCGTCGGCGGGAGCTCCGGCGGGGAGGTGCAGGACCCGGCCGGCGACGACGAGATCGACACGCTCGCACACCTCGGCGACCCGGACGTTGAGGGTCCCGAGCAGGTCTTGGAACACCCGGCCGGCGGGGGTGGGCGGTACGAGCGAGAGGCCGGCTTCCGGGCTGATGATCACGAAGTCGGCCGACATCGCGCGCAGGGCATCGCACAGGTCGTCGATCCGGCCGTCGAGGTCGATCTCCGAACCCGAGGTCCAACCGTGGACGGCGTCGATCTGCGCGGTGAGCCAGTTGCCCAGGTCGTCGACGAGGGCCGGGATGTCGGGCGCGGCGCGCAGGGCCTGGCCGAGATCGGTCGTCTCGATCGTCGTGTACCGGTCGTCGCGGCGTTCGCGATGGAGCCGGACCCGGTCCATCCACTCCCCGTCGGAGGACGTCAGCGGGCCCGTGGCCAGGTAGCGGATCTGACGGTGGCCGTCGAGCAACGACTCTCCGTGCGCGGACTTACCCGAGCGCACGCCGCCGAGGACGAGGGTGCGCGCTGCGCGATCGGTCATCGATCAGACTTCGTCGCCCGGCGAGACCATCGGCTTGGGGGCGCGCATCTTGCGCAGCTGCATCGCGCGCGTGAACGCGTACCAGCCCAGCTTGAAACCGCCGTCGCTGGACTCGGGGAAACGTTCGGCGACCCGCCGATTGACCATGCGGCCCAGGATCACACCGTCGGCCGCCATCAGCACGACGAAGGCGACCAGGATCAGGTTGGTCAGCGCCGCTGCCTGCGGGACCAGGAACATCAACACGATCAGCAGGATCGCGAACGGCATGAACAGCCCGGCGAAGTTGCGTCGGGCGTCGACGATGTCGCGGGTGTAGCGCCGCGAGGCGCCCTTGTCGCGCGGCATCAGGTAGGCCTCGTCGCCGGCCATCATCCGTTCGCGCTGCTGGAGCCGCTTCTCGCGGCGCTCGGCGGAGAGTGCGCGCTTCTCCTCTTTGGAGAGCGTGGACTTCAGTTCCTTCTTGCGGGCGCGCGCCTCGGCGCGGTTCGTCGGGGGCGGTGCGACGGGACCGCGTCGCTTGTTCTCGGCCTGTCGGCGAGACGGCGTCGGACGACCCTTGCCCGGGGTGTACTTGCTGCCCTTGGTGGAGGGCGCGACGTCGGTGCCGGACTCGTCGTCGGCGGTGTAGGTGGAGACCGAGCTGTCGCCGGAATCCGCCTGGGTGTCGTCCTTCTTCCATGGCAGCTTCACGCTGTAGAGCCTAGGTGATCGATGTTGCGAGACAAACGCGTGGTCGTCGCTTTCGGGTGGTCACCCCGGCGGACTCGGCATCTGCGGCTTCGCGCGGTGTATCGCGGATCCGTCCCGCGTCGATGTCGCGCTGCCGGGTCGGGTTCGGCCACTTACACTCCGTGCTCATGACCGGGAACGGCGCGCAGCGCGGTGGAGCACCCACGGGGCCGACGGCGGGATCCCGGTGCGGATCCTGATCGCGCCGGATTCGTTCGGTGACACCATGTCCGCAGTGGTCGCGGCGCGGGCGATCGCCCGAGGGTGGCGTGCGGCACGGCATGGGGACGAGCTTGTCGTGGCTCCGCAGTCGGATGGCGGACCCGGCTTCGTCGACGTGCTCGCCTCGCGGTTCGGGACCGTGATCGCCGAACCGGTGTCCGGTCCGCTCGGGGCGGGGGTCATCGCGCGATGGCTTCTCGACGACGCGTCGACCGCATACATCGAGTGCGCCCAGGCGTGCGGTCTGCACCAGCTGGGCGGGACGCCGACGCCGCGGACGGCGACGGCAGCCGATACCCGCGGGGTCGGCGAACTCGTCGCGGCGGCGCTGGCGCGCGGGGCCGAGCGGATCGTGATCGGCCTCGGCGGCAGTGCGACGACCGATGGCGGCGCCGGCCTCGTGGCAGCCCTCGGTGGCGGCGACCGCGCCCGGGAGCGACTCCGGGGTGTGGATCTGGTGGTGGCGTCCGATGTGGAGAACCCGCTGCTCGGGCCGTCGGGAGCGGCCGCGGTCTTCGGTCCGCAGAAGGGCGCCGACCCGGAGACGGTCGAACTGCTCGAGACCCGCCTCGCCGACCGGGCGCAGGTGTTGAGTGCGCTCGCCGGCCGGGATGTCGCCGATGAGCCCGGCGCCGGCGCCGCGGGCGGGCTGGGTGCGGCGCTGCTCGCGCTCGGCGGTACCCGGGTGTCCGGTGCCACCGTCGTCACGGAGGCGACCGGGCTGGCGGCCGAGGTGGCCGCGGCCGATGTCGTGGTCACCGGAGAGGGGAAGTTCGACGCCCAGACGCTCCGGGGCAAGGTGGTCGCCGCACTTCACGAGGCGGCCTCGACGATCGGCGCCCGGGGCGCGGGTGCGCCGACGATCGTCCTCGCGGGGCAGGTCGCACTGGGCCCCGACGAGATCCGAGCGGCCGGTGTCGCGGCCGCGTATGCGATCGTCGACATCGCCGGATCGGTCGAGGTCGCGATGAACGATGCGGAGAACCAGCTCGTCGCGCTCGCGACGTCGGTCGCATCCGACTTCCGGGCGGCGGACGGTCCGGGCTGACCTCGGCGTCGCGCCGTGCCGCCGAATCGGGTGCCGACCTCCCGGAAACGCCCGTCCGACTGGACGGGAATACCACGGGGAGGAGTACGGTTGTACGCACGGGCACACCGGTCGACCTCCCGGCGAGCGGGTGAATCCCGAACGACCGTGAGGGCACACCCCAACCACGGCATCGGGCCACGATGCACCGGGACCACACCACTTACAGGAGCATCCATGACCGTGCAGAACGAAACGGGCACAGCCACGAGCACCGGCGTCATCCTCAGCGACGCAGCCGCGTCGAAGGCCAAGGCGCTGCTCGACCAGGAGGGCCGCGACGACCTCGCGCTGCGTATCGCCGTACAGCCGGGTGGTTGCGCGGGTCTGCGATACCAGCTCTTCTTCGACGACCGCACTCTCGACGGCGACATCACCACCGATTTCGGTGGCGTCACCCTCGCCGTCGACCGCATGAGCGCCCCCTACGTGCAGGGTGCCACCATCGACTTCGTCGACACCATCGAGAAGCAGGGCTTCACCATCGACAACCCGAATGCCACCGGCAGTTGCGCCTGCGGCGATTCGTTCAACTGACGCCGTACACGTCAGCAATTTTCCGGTACCGGCCGCATCCCACTTGGGGTGCGGCCGGTGTCGTTTGCCGATGAGTGAGTAGCGTGGACACCTGTCTGCGTCATCACCTGTCCGGGTGAGGTGACCACCTGCTGGGTACATCCGTCGGGCAACCAATCGAAGGGTCGAGATCTCCAGTGGCAATCGTTGTGTGTGGGTCCATCGCAACCGACCATCTGATGAAGTTCCCGGGCAAGTTCTCCGAGCAGCTGCTCGGAGACCACCTCGAACACATCTCCCTCAGCTTTCTCGTGGAGGATCTCGTCGTTCGGCGCGGCGGTGTCGGCGGCAACATCTGCTACGCGATGGGTCAGCTCGGCGGTGCGCCCGTTCTGGTCGGCGCGGTCGGGTCCGACTTCCACGACTACCGCCAGTGGCTCGAAGCCAACGGGGTCGACTGCCGGGGCGTGCGGGTCTCGGAGACCCACCACACCGCCCGGTTCATGTGCACCACCGACGAGACGATGGCCCAGCTCGCCACGTTCTACGCCGGCGCGATGAGCGAGAGCCGCGAGATCGTGCTGTCCGAGGTCATCGCCGAGGTCGGGGCGCCCGACCTCGTCCTCATCGGGGCCGATGATCCGGCCGGGATGATCCGCCACACCGAAGAGTGCCGGGCCGCCGGTATCCCGTTCGCGGCGGACCCGTCGCAGCAGCTGGCCCGCCTCGACGGGGAGCAGACCCGCACGCTCATCGACGGCGCCGCCTACCTGTTCACCAACGAGTACGAGTGGGGACTGCTGCGCCAGAAAGCCGGATTGTCCGAGGCGCAGGTCGCGGAGATGGTCGGCGTGCGCGTCACGACGCTCGGCAAGGACGGCGTCGAGATCGTCGACCGCGACGGCACGCGCATCCACGTCCCCGTCGTGCCGGAGACGGAGAAGGTCGACCCCACCGGTGTCGGCGACGGGTTCCGCGCCGGGTTCCTGTCCGCGCTGGCGCGCGGACTCGACTTCGAGCGGGCCGCGCAGGTCGGGTCGATGGTCGCGGTGCTCGTGCTGGAGACCGTCTCGACACAGGACTGGGCATGGGACCCGGACTCGGCCCTGGCTCGGATCGAAGGCGCCTACGGCGCCGAGGCCGCCGCGGAGATCAAGGCGGCGTTCGCCGGCTGAGTCCGGTTCCCCGGGGTGGTGACGCGTCTGACGTTGCCACCCCCGCCCCGGCGTGAGACGTTGGAACGGAGTCCCGATCGAGGACTCCCGGACGAGGGGTGCTGTACCCGGTGTGCGACAAGACGGCCCGGAGGGAGCGTCATGTCGTGGATCGTTCTGATCGTGTCCGGTGTCCTGGAAGCCGTGTGGGCAACCGCGCTGGGCAAGTCTGAGGGTTTCAGCAAGCTGGGTCCGACGGCCGTGTTCGGGGTCGCGCTGGTCGCCAGCATGGTCGGACTGGCGTATGCGATGCGCGATCTGCCGGTCGGGACCGCCTATGCGGTGTGGGTCGGTATCGGCGCGGTGCTGACCGTCGTCTATGCGATGGCCACCGGTGAGGAACCGGTTTCGCTGCTCAAGGCGCTGTTCCTGGTGATGATCGTCGGCGGGGTCATCGGTCTCAAGCTCGCGCACTGATCCCGTCGCCACCGAAGCCGCCCCGGATTCGTGGGCGGCTTCGGTTGTCGGGGAATCAGACCCGCACGGGGTAGGTGTGGTCGATGATCTCCGGAACGATCGTGCCCTCGACGAAGATGCCGTGCCAGACCATGAACATCAGGACCGTCCAGAGTCGACGGCTGTTGTCCACCACGCCTTCTCGGTGCTCGTTGAGCATCGCGACAACAGCGTCCTTGGCGAAGATGTGATCGGTCTGCGAATGCATGATCGTGTCGTGCGCCCAGTCGAACATCTCGGTGCCGGCCAGCCAGTGGCGGATGGGGACCGGGAAGCCGAGCTTCTTGCGATGCAGAACGTGCGCCGGGACGATCTGCTCCAGCGCCTTGCGCAACGCGTATTTCGTTGTGCCGTGCGCGATCTTCTCGTCATGGGGGAGACCCTCGGCGATCGCGAAGACCTCCGGGTCGAGGAACGGCACCCGCAGCTCGAGGGAGTTGGCCATGGTGATCTTGTCGGCCTTGACCAGGATGTCCCCGCGCAGCCAGGTGAAGAGGTCCAGATGTTGCATCCGGGCCACCGGGTCCCAGCCCTGGCTCATCGCGTAGATCGGTGCGGTGACGTCGGTGTGGGTCCATTCGGGACGGTAGTCGCGCAGCACCGCGCGGAGCCGCGCGTCGTCGAAGCTGCGGGCGTTGCCGTAATAGCGCTCCTCGAGCGTGAGCGACCCGCGGTGCAGCAGGCTCTTGCCGCGGGTCCCCTCCGGAATCCGCTCGGACACCTTGCCCGCCGCACGACGCAGCGCACGGGGCAGCCGGTCGAACGCGGCGAGGGACAGCGGTTCCTTGTAGATCGTGTAGCCGCCGAACAACTCGTCGGCGCCCTCGCCGGACAGGACCACCTTGACGTGCTTGCGCGCCTCGGCGGCCACGAAGTACAGCGGGACGAGTGCCGGGTCGGCGACCGGATCGTCGAGGTACCAGACGATCGACGGGATCGACTCGATGAACTCCGACGGCCCGACGACCTTCACGACATGCCGAGCGCCGATCGCCTCCGCGGACTCGGCGGCGACGTCGACCTCCGAGTAGCCCTCGCGCTCGAAGCCGGTGGTGAAGGTGATGAGGTCGGGGTTGTGCCGGATCGCGAGCGCCGCGATGGCCGTCGAGTCGATGCCGCCGGACAGGAACGACCCGACCGTGACGTCGGCGCGCATGTGCTTGGCGACCGAATCGGCGAGGACGTCGGCGATCTCGTCGTAGCGCTTCTGCCGGGTGGCCTCGGTGACCGGGCGAACACCGAACTGCGGGGTGAAGTATCGCCGGATCGACAGGGGACTGCCCGGCGTGGCGGTCGCGTGGCAGCCCGACTCGAGCCGCCGGATCGACGCGTGGATCGTCTCGGGCTCCGGGACGTACTGCAGCACGGTGTAGTGCTCGATCGCGCGGGGATCGAGCTCGGTCGACAGCCCGACGCGTTCGATCAGCTCGAGCAGGCTCTTCTTCTCGCTGCCGAAGATCAGCCCGCCCGGGCCCGACGCCACGAACAGCGGCTTGATGCCGAACGGGTCGCGGGCGAGGAAGAGCGAGCGGTTCTCGGTGTCCCAGATCGCGAAGGCGAACATGCCGCGAAGCCGTTTGACCGCGTCGGGGCCCCAGTGGTGGAACGCTGCGACGATCGCTTCGCTGTCACCCTCGGTCCGGAACAGCACCCCCTCGTCCTTCGCCAGCTCGGCGCGGAGCTCCAGGTAGTTGTAGATCTCGCCGTTGAACACCAGCGCGTAACGGTCGGGATTCTCGGGCGGGCCCCAGCGCAGCGGCTGATGCGAATGCTCGATGTCGATGATCGAGAGGCGATTGAACCCGAACACGATGTCGTCGTCGTGCCATGTACCGGGCTCGTCGGGTCCGCGATGCCGCATGCAGTGCGAGGCCACCGCCACCGGTTCGACGACATCGGCGGCCGTTCCGTCGGATGTCAGTAGGCCGAGCAGACCACACACGTCTCGTTCTCTCCGTTCAGTTGCCAGTCCACGCACGATTCCGACGCCGGGCCGGATCGCGTCCGAGTATGCCTGAAGCGGCGGGCGGAGTTCCTATGTGGCGCGGTGGGCCGTGCGAGCGAACGCGACTGTCGCGCGCGACCCGTGGGCGCCGGTGCGGGACCGAGGGAGGGGGACACGACGCCGATCGCGCCCCGATTCCGACAGCTTCCGCGGGTTGGTCTACGCTGCGTAGTACTAGGTGCAAGAATTGCTGTGTGTCCACAGCAAGACCTTGCCCCGTGCAGGTCATGTGGCATGCACTCACCTCGGCGCGAGGGCGCCGGTGAGCGAGCAGGAAGGCGTGAAATTGGCACACGGTGGACGGCCCCGAGCGAGGCGTGTCTCATCAGCGTCGCGGACGATGAAGCGACTCGGATTCGTCGCCGCTCTCGGCCTCGGCGCACTGCTGATGTCGGGTTGCAGCGCCAGTGAGGCGATGCGTTTCGGTTGGCCCGAGGGCGTCACGCCCGACGGCAAAGAGATGGTCGATCTGTGGACCTGGTCGGTCATCGCGGCGCTGGTCATGGGTGTCCTGGTCTGGGCGCTGATCTTCTGGACGATCACGTTCCACCGCGCGAACGACGCCAAGAAGGGCGTGTTCCCGCGCCAGACGGCATACAACGTGCCGCTGGAGCTCACCTACACGGCGATCCCGTTCGTCATCATCGCCGTGCTCTTCTACTTCACGGTCATCGTGCAGAACAACGTCGAGGGCAAGAACAACGACTCCAAGGTCGTCGTCGACGTCACCGCGTTCCAGTGGAACTGGAAGTTCGGCTACAACCAGGTCGAGTTCTCCGACGGCACCACCTACAACGGCTTCGAGCAGAACGGCAACCCGTTCGAGATCCAGGCGCAGACCGGTAGCGGCGCCGAGACCGAGCACGCCGGCAGCGACGAGGGCGGCGAGCACGGTGAGCTCCCCGGTCCGGCCGGTGGCCGTGACGACGACGTCCGCGACTACCTGAAGTTCGACCGCATCGAGACGGTCGGCTCGTCGTCGGAGATCCCGGTCCTGGTGCTGCCGACCGGCAAGCGCATCGAGTTCAACATCGCCTCGGCCGACGTCATCCACTCGTTCTGGGTGCCGGAGTTCCTCTACAAGCGCGACGTCTTCCCGTTCCCCGAGCAGAACGCGACCGACCCGATCTTCCAGATCAAGTCGATCGACCGGACCGGCGCCTTCGTCGGTCGCTGTGCGGAGATGTGCGGTACGTACCACTCGATGATGAACTTCGAGGTCCGCGCGGTCTCGCCGGAGGACTTCGACAGCTACATCCGGTTCCGCGAGGCTAACCCCAGCGCCACCAACGCCGAAGCGCTCGCGTCGATCTGCCAGGCACCCGAAGCGGTCACCACGGTGCCCTTCGACACCCGCCGCGCGACCGACGGCTCCGTCGGTGCCACCGGTGATCCCGACAACCCGACCCTCGCCAACTGCACCAAGGAAGTGAGCTGACGATGAAGATCGAGGCACGCCTCTTCGAGATGCTGACCGCCTTCTTCTTTCTGACGGGCGTCGCATACACCCTCTTCACCGCGTTCACCAGCAAGGGCATCGAGTGGGTCGGCGTCGTCGGCCTGTTCTTCGCGGCCGGCCTGACGCTCATCGCGGGCACGTTCTTCCGATTCGTCGCCCGACGCGTCGAGATCCGCCCCGAGGACTACGAAGACGCCGAGATCGAGGACGGCGCCGGCGAGCTGGGCTTCTTCAGTCCGCACTCCTGGTGGCCCATCCTGATCGCGCTCGGCGCCTCGACCTTCGCGGTCGGCTTCGCCACCGGTAACTTCTGGCTGTCGATCTTCGCGGCCGTGGTCATCATGGGCACGGCGGCGGGCCTGGTCTTCGAGTACCACGTCGGTCCCGAGAAACACTGAGCGACAGGCACTGACGCCGCCTGGCGGCGTCCCGCACGCACCACGAAAGCGCCCCACCGGAGATTCGGTGGGGGGCTTTCGTGTCGTCGCCGAGCGACCCTCGGTGAGCGGTCAGGGACGCTCCCGGCCGACCGGCCGGAAGACCTTCAGGACGCGGTAGTCCACGCGGAAGTCGGCCTGCGAGAACGACTCCTCGACCTCGCCGTCGTGTGACACCGCGACGGGGCCGTCGACCGCGGTGAAGCGGAACTCGGGGACCTGCATCTCGTGGTACAGGTGGGAGCGTTCGAGACGACCGAGCGCCAGTGAACCCAGGAGCCGCAGGGTCGCCCAGCGATGGCTCGTCTCGAGGATCCGTACGTCGAGAAGGCCGTCGTCGAGCCGGATGCGTCGCGACGGCAGGAATCCGGTGGGCTGGTAGATCGAGTTGCCGACGAGGAACAGGGACGCGTCGAGTACACGGCCCTCCACCTCGATTCGGACGTGCGGGTCTTTGCGGAGGACGTGCAATACGGCCGCCGCGGTCGCGAGCGGCCGGCTGATCCGCCGCTGGAGGCGCCGGCGGACCCGGACGAAGTCGGGGTGCGCGCCGATGCTCGCGGTGTTGAGGATCAGGCGGGAGTCGTTGAGCCACATCGCGTCGACACGGGACGCCGAACCCGAACGGATCGCGTCGATCGTGGTGTCCACCGTGCCGCAACCGATGTCGCGCGCGAAGTGGTTGAACGTGCCGGCCGGGAAGACCGCGACGGGGATGTCGGCGGCGAGCGCAGGAGCGGCGGCACATGCCACGGTGCCGTCGCCGCCGGCCACCCCCAGGATCTCCGCGCGGGCCGCCACGTCGGCGAAAACGGTTGCCATGTCGTCGGTGTCGTCGAGCTCGATGATCTCGGCGGCCGGCAGCCCGGTGCGGATCGCATCCACCACGCGGCGACCCCGTCCGTCCGCGGAGCCCGGGTTCACGACGACGACCAGCCCGGTCCCGTCGGGGTTGGGTCCCACGTCGACGACGGACGGGGCGGCCAGGGACAGCGACGGTTCGGTGATGGGCGGCACGACACGGGCACCGATGGTGGCGATGACGGCGCCGATGCCGAGCCCCGCGACCACGTCGCCGGGGTAGTGTGCCCCGGTCGCCACCCGGGACAGCCCGACGAGCCCGGCCAGTGCCGACAACAACAGACCCGCGGGCGGATTCTCGACGGCCACACCGACCGCGAAGGCGGCAGCACTGGCGGAGTGTCCGGACGGTAGCGAGTTCGACGTCGGGCGTCGACGACCCCGCCGGGACAACGGGATCAGTCCGTGGGAGGGCCGCGAGCGGTTGCGGATCCGCTTCGCCCCCTGGTTGGTGACCAGACTCGTCACGGCGAGCGAGACCAGTCCGCGTGCGGCGCCGCGCTGCAGCGAGGGACGGCCGGACACGGCAAGCCCGGCGGCGATCGCCATCCACAGCTTCGAGTGGTCGGCGGCCCGGGTGAGTATCGGCATCGTCACGTCGAGGAGCGGGCTCGGGGACCGGGCGATCGAATCGTAGATCTCGGCATCGAGAGTGCCCATCCCGCGGGTGATCTGGGACAGACCGGAACTTCGGGGAGTTGACCGGTGCATGGGGTACACCGTGCCACATCGAACCCGCGCCGGCAGCCACCCCGGGGGAGGGGAGTGGTATCGGTCGAAGACGTGGGTCACCATGCACAACGAACCGCGGGCCGTCGCGCAGCGCCTCGAACGGGTTCTCCTCGGCGGGGCGTTGGCGCAGCTCGGCGAGGAAGCGCGACTCGACCATCTCCTGGATGGCGAAGACGGCTTCCTCCTTGCTGGCGAAGTAGCGGAAGAAGGTGCGCTGCGAGACCTCGGCCGCCTCCGCGATGTCGTCCACGGTCGTCGCCTCGTAGCCCCGCTCGGTGAAC
>NZ_JBHUXZ010000005.1:0-154692 GCF_042668985.1 Gordonia sp. NPDC057258 | reverse complement strand
ATATGTTGTAAACTATCAAAAACTACCCGGGGGCCGTCGCCCACCTTTGGGTGCTCGACGGCCCGCGGTGGGTCGTGCGATTTCCTGCGACTACTCGCCGAAGGGGTTGCCGCCCTTGGCCTGCAGCTCGCGAAGGGCCTTCCGCTCGCCTGCCTCGATCTCGTGCTCGAGTTCGACGTTGCGCAGCTGCTCCTCCGGCGGATCCGCCGTGAGGATCGAACCCGTACCCGGGGCACCGGCGGAGCCGAGCTTGTTCATCCGCTTGGGCAGTGCCGCACCCTCGTAGGGGAGCGGGATCGGGTGACCATGGCTGTCGACCGGGCCGAGCGGCTGGTGGATCTCGATGTACTCACCCTGCGGCAGCCGCTTGATGATGCCGGTCTCGATGCCGTGTGCCAGTACCTCGCGGTCACTGCGCTGCAACGAGAGCGCCCAGCGGTAGGCGATGAAGTACACCAGCGGCGGCAGGACGATCAGACCGATACGCCCGATCCAGGTCGTCGCGTTCAGCGAGATGTGGAACTTGAACGCGATGATGTCGTTCATACATGCAATCGTGAGCAGGATGTAGAACGAGACCGCCATCGAGCCGATCGCCGTGCGCACCGGGGTGTCGCGGGGACGCTGCAGCAGGTTGTGGTGTGCATCGTCGCCGGTGAGCTTCTTCTCGATCCACGGGTAGGCGAACATCAGGCCGAAGATGATGGTCATGATCAGCACGACCCAGTTCGACATCGGCACCGTGTAGTTGCCCAGGTAGAGCTCCCACGCCGGGAACAGACGTATCAGACCGTCGGTCCACATCATGTAGATGTCGGGCTGAGACCCGGCCGACACCTGTGCCGGGTTGTACGGACCGATGTTCCAGACCGGGTTGATCTGGAAGACGCCCGACATGATCGCCAGGACGCCGGTGACGAAGGCGAACATCGCGCCGGCTTTGGCGGCGAAGACCGGCATGATGCGGACGCCGACGACGTTCTTCTCGGTGCGGCCGGGGCCGGGGAACTGCGTGTGCTTCTGGTACCAGACCAGCGCGAGGTGTGCGCCGATCAGAGCCAGGATGATGCCCGGGAAGAGCAGGATGTGCAGCACGTAGAGGCGCGGGATGATGATGACGCCGGGGAAGTCGCCGCCGAACAGTGCCCAGTGGATCCAGGTGCCGACGACCGGGATACCGAGGACGATGCCACTCATGGCGGCGCGGACGCCGGTGCCCGACAGGAGGTCGTCGGGGAGCGAGTAACCGAAGAAGCCCTCGAACATCGCCAGGATCAGCAGGAGACAACCGATGATCCAGTTGGCCTCACGCGGGCGTCGGAACGCACCGGTGAAGAAGATGCGCATCATGTGGATGATGATCGACGCGGCGAACAGCAGTGCCGCCCAGTGGTGGATCTGACGGACGAAGAGACCGCCGCGCACCTCGAACGAGATGTTCAGCGTCGTCTCGTACGCCTTGGTCATCATCACGCCGTTCAGCGGCTGGTAGGCGCCGTCGTACACCACGCGCGTCATCGACGGATCGAAGAACAGCGACAGGTAGACGCCCGACACCAGCAGGATGATGAAGCTGTACAGCGCGATCTCGCCCAGCATGAAGGACCAGTGGGTGGGGAAGACCTTGTTGATCTGGCGACGCATGCCCGCGGCGAGGTGATACCGCGAGTCCACTTCTTCGGCTTGAGTGCCGAGGCGTTCGGCGATGCTCATGACTTACGCTCCCAGAATGCCGGACCGACGGGCTCGATGAAGTCGCCTGCGGCAACGAGGTAGCCCTCGTTGTTCACCGTGATCGGCAGCTGTGCCAGCGCACGTGCGGCCGGTCCGAAGATGGGCTTGGCGTACTCGAGCGCATCGAACTGCGACTGATGGCAGGGACACAGGATGCGGTTGCTCCGCTGCTCGTAGAGCGAGGCGGGGCAGCCGAGGTGGCTGCAGACCTTGGTGTAGGCGAAGTAGTCACCGTAGTTGAAGCTCTCCTGACCCTTGCGCTTGACCGCACGGGCCGCATCCTCGGGACGCAGACGGATGAGCATGACGGGGTTGCGGACCTGGTGCAGGCCCTCCTCCAGCAGATGGCGGGAGTGCTCGGACTCGCCGAACCCGTCCGAACGACGCCACGGGAACACGGTTTCCATACCGCCGGCGTCGAGATCTTCCGGCCGGACCAGGGCGACCTGGAACGGGTTGCCGGTGTCACGCCGCAGGTAGATGGTCTCGTTGGGCGCTTCCGGCGGGTTGTAGATCGGCGACCATCCCGAATGCCACAGCGGCGAGTCGGGGCCCTCGGCCCACGGGTTCTTGATGAAGCCACCGAGGAAGGCGACGAGTCCGGTGACCGCGAAGGCGCCGAGACCGAAACCGGCGGAGCCGATGATCATCTTGCGACGACCCAGGGTGGACGTGGCGCCGGTGTCCTGGAGCAGACCGACGATCGTCTTCTTGTCGACCTCGGTCGATCCACCGTCGTGACGATCCTGAACCGAGATCTCGGCCGGGATGAACTTCTTGGTGATGAGGATCAGCGCGACGCCGATGGCGAACACCGACAGGCCGAACGTCACGCCGAGGAGCGGCGTGTTGAACGTGTACCACCAGTAGTTCGGATCGTCCGGGAGGGCGAATTCCCAATGGTTGAACAGGAAGATGCCGAGGCACGCGAGGGCGGACACGCCGGCCACGGTGAACCAGATGGCCACCTGGCGCTCGGCCCGCTTCTCGACCTTGGTGCCCGGCACCGTGTAACGCTCGGACCGGTGGATGATCTCGACGCCGTCGAGATTGGTACCGAGTTTGACGAGCTCATCGGTGCTCATCTGTTCGAGTTCGTCCCGCGACGGGACGTCTTTGTCGTTCGCGCTCATGCTCGAGATCCCATCCACATGGCGCCGGCGACGATGGCGATGACGCCGACGAACCACATGACCATGCCTTCACTGACCGGGCCGAAACCGCCGATTCCGAGTCCGCCGCTGGGCTTTGCCTCACTCACGTACTTGACGTAGGCGATCACGTCCCGCTTCTCTTCCGGATCGAGCTGACGATTCGAGAACTTGGGCATGTTCTGCGGACCGGTCAGCATCGCGGTGTAGATCTGCGCCTCGTTGACCCCGTCGAGGTTCGGCGCGAACTTGCCCGACGACAGTGCGCCACCACGGCCGGTGAAGTTGTGGCAGGAAGCGCAGTTCAATCGGAACAGCTCACTGCCGCGTCCGATGCTGTCGCCGCGCAGTGACTCCATCGCGACGGTGCCGTCGGCATTGCGCGGCACCTGCGGTCCGCCACCCTCGGCCTGGATGTAGGCGCCGAGCTGGTCGATCTGCTCGGTGGTGAACTTGGCCGGCTTGCGCTGGGCCTGCGCCTCACCACGCGCCGCCGGCATACGTCCGGTCGACACCTGGAAGTACACGGCGGCGTCGCCGACACCGAGAAGTGCGGGACCGCGCTCGGGCACGCCCTGGAGGTTCGCGCCGTGGCAGGTGATGCACGAGGTCTCGTAGAGCTTGCGACCGTCGTCGATCATCGCGGCGTTGCTCTCGTCGGCGACCGCGACCTGCGGCTCGGGGGTCAGCACCGAGGCGAGCACACCCGCCATGACGAGGCCGGCCAGCAGCACGATGGTGCCGCCTGCGCGCCGACGGAGCTTGCGTCGGGCCTTGGCGCGGCGGCCGGCGTCGCGTGCAGAGGAGCGTCGGGCCGAGGCATCGGGTCCGACCTCGGTGCCGCTATCCGACGGACGCGGTGGAGATGAACTCATCTGTGACTCTCTACTAAGCGGGACGGACTGTTGTTAGATCGAGCTGCGCTCGGTCGTGGTGGAACGGGCCGGCGTCATCGGATGAAGTAGATCGTGACGAACAGCCCGATCCACACGATGTCGACGAAATGCCAGTAGTAGGAGACGACGATGGCCGCGGTTGCCTGCGCCGGCGTGAACTTCGACAGCTTGGTCCGGATGAGCAGATACACGAACGCGATCAGACCGCCGATCACGTGGAGGCCGTGGAACCCGGTCGTCATGTAGAAGACCGAGCCGTACGCATCCGACGCGAGGGTCGTGCCGTGGCCGACCAGCACGGTGTACTCGTACGCCTGCCCGATCACGAAGATCGTTCCCATGATGAGGGTGATGACGTACCAGCGGCGGAGGCCGAAGACGTCACCGCGCTCGGCGGCGAAGACACCCATCTGGCACGTCACCGACGACAGGATGAGAATCGTCGTCACCGGGATGGCGAGGGCGAGATTCAGCTCGGTCGGTGGCGGCGGCCAGCCGACGGCGGAGTTGGCACGGGCGACGAAATACATCGCGAAGAGGCCAGCGAAGAACATGAGCTCACTGGACAGCCACACGATCGTGCCGACGCTGACCATGTTGGGCCGGTTCAGCGAGTGCACGCGCGAGGTGATGGCTGTTCCTGAGGTACCTACAGCGCTTGTCACAAGTGAAGTATGACGGTTCGTAGTAAGCCGTGGCCACCCGGGTCGGAAATTGCCCCCGATTAATTCTCCCGGTGCAGGTCCGGGCCCGAATCGGGCGACCTTCGGCGTGTCCGGGAAGGGCGTGGCGGACGCCCGGCTCGCTACCGTGTGTTCATGTCCAGTTCGGCGCCGCCCGGCCCCCGTGATCTCAACGGCCGACTCGTCGAGCAGGGTCGCCTGGCGCGGCTCCGCTCACGGCTGCGCCCGCGTGTCGGCGCCGGTCCGCTGACGCTGCGTGAGCAGGTGGAGGTGGTGGCCCGGTCCGACGACGACGCCATCGCGAGTTCGGTGGCCCTCGACGCGTCGTCGTGGCGAGCCGCGGAGGAGGTGATCCTCCGGCACGTCGTCGAGGTGCCACCCGACCGGCGGGCCGACGCGGCCGCGGTGGCCGCGCTCGACGGTTACGAGTCCGTCGACGACGAACGCTGGGGGCCGAGGCCGGCACCGCGCGACGACCGGCTCGTGGTCCTGGTCCTGGCGCGGGTCCAGTTGCTCGACGCGATGCATCTGTCCCAGGAACGGTCCCGGATGGCGAGCCTGGGTTCGCGGCACGGCGGATTCGCACGCGAGTGGGCCGTCCTCCAGCGTCCGCCGCTCTGAACACGAATATGCTGACTCCCCGTGAGCACCGCACAGTCTGACTTCAGCTGGCCGCAGATCCTCGGCAAGGTCACCGATCGCCTCGACCTCGACGCCGACGAGGCGGCGTGGGCGATGAACGAGATCATGACCGACAGTGCGACCGGAGCCCAGATCGCCGCGTTCGGCGTCGGCGTGAAGATGAAAGGTGCCGCACCGGCGGAGCTCCTCGGGTTGTCCCGCGCGATGCTCGACCACGCGACGCTCGTGGACGTCGGTCGCCCGGCCGTCGACGTCGTGGGGACCGGCGGCGACCGGTCGCACACGGTGAACATCTCCACGATGACGTCGATCGTGATCGCTGCGTCGGGCGTCGCGGTGGTCAAGCACGGCAACCGTGCGGCGTCGTCGAAGAGCGGCGGTGCCGACGTGCTGGAGGCGCTCGGCGTCGACATCTCCCTCGACGCCGCCGCGGTCGCGCAGTGCGTGTCGGAACTCGGGATCGGCTTCTGCTTCGCGCCGGTGTTCCATCCGGCGTTCCGCTTCACCGGTCCGCCGCGCAAGGAGATCGGCATCCCGACGGTCTTCAACGTGCTGGGGCCGCTGACCAACCCGGCGACACCCAGCCGGGGGCTGATCGGCTGCGCCTTCGCCGACCTCGCGCCGGTTCTGGCGCGGGCCTTCGCCGAGCGCGGCGGCTCCGCGCTGGTGGTCCGCGGCGACGACGGTCTCGACGAACTGACGACCACCACCACGTCGACGGTCTGGCAGGTCGTCGCCGGGCAGGTGAACGAACTCACCGTCGACCCGACGGATCTGGGGATCGCGCGCGTGGAACTCTCCGCCCTGCAGGGGGGAGACGCGACGGTCAACGCCGCGATCGCCCGCGAGTTGCTGGCCGGGACCACGGGCCCGGTCCGGGACGCGGTGCTGCTGAACTCGGCCGGCGCCATCGTCGCGTTCGAGCAGGAGGCGCCGATGAGCTCGGCGGAACTGACCGATGCCCTCGGCGCCGCGAAGGAGCGGGCGGCCGATGCGATCGACAACGGTGCCGCCGCCGACCTGCTGCAGCGGTGGGCCGAGCTCAGCGGCCGGCTCGCCGCGCCCGCCTGACGGTCACGCTGCCCCGAAATCCTTGTGGGGCGCAGTGTTCGGCGGGTCAGTTCTCGCCGATGGAGAAACCGCCCTCGACGTCGGAGCTGGAGTAGCTGCGGAACGCGATGTGTGTCGCGCTCTTGAGAACCCCGGGTAGCCGGTTGATCTGGCCGGTGACGACCGTCGCGATCTGTTCGTGGTCACGGACCCGGATCTTCGCGATCAGATCGACGTCGCCCGCACAGGAGTACACCTCTTCGACCCCGGGGATGTCGGCGACGGCCTGGGCGGTCTCCGGGATCCGGTGGATGTCGGCCTGGATGAGGACGATGGCGGTGATCATGTCGCCAGCCTAGTGGTGCGTGGCCCTCAGCTCGCCTGCCGTGTGCGAGAGTCGGCGACGGGTCTGGCCGCACGTGCGTCGTGCGCCGACTGCGACCACCCGAGCCGGCGTTCGGCGGAGCCGGCGGGCAGGGCGACCGGCTCACTCGTCGACACGATGCGCGCGCCCGGTTCGGTCATCCAGCGGTACACGAGGCCGACCTCCTCGGCCGGCGCGCCCCGCAGCGGACCGGGGCCCGGTAACACGGTCTCCGCGGCCGCGACGAGCGCGTCGACGACGGGCATGGGCGAGACTCCGCGTCGAGCGCGCCCGGCGGCGGCGAGCCGTCCGTACCGGATGACCGCGAACTGCCAGCCGCGTTCACCGTCGGGCCGGGCGACCACGATCTCGGCGATCGCGCACAGCGCGGCCAGTCGCTGGCAGCGGGCGAGGGCGTCGATCGTGAGCGCGAGACGGTCCCGATGCCGCGCCGCGGTCTCGAACATGTGGGCCTGGGCAAGGTCGGTGAGGCGCGCGGTGAGGCCGTCGAGGAGTTCGTCGGCCTCACCTCGCATGAGCCGGCGGGCCGCGGTGACCCGGGGAGAGTAGTCCGGCACCGTCTGCGGCTGCGCCGTGGCCGCCCGGCAGGACCCCGGCCGCCGCCTCCCATCGGCCTCGGGACACCAGTGGTAGCCCGTCGCGCCGAGCCGTGTCGTGCACGTGCGCAGACCGGCGGCCGCCGAGATCACGTCGGCGACGGTCGCCGCGTTGTTGCGGTTGCCCACCGGGCCGATCGACTCGTCGGTGGGTGTTCGGCTGACCTTGAGCCGGGGGAAGCGTTCCTCGGTCAGGGTCACCCACCAACCCTTGTGCGGCTGGGTCGATCGTCGGTTGTACGCCGGTGCGTGCGCGCCGAGGAGCCGGAGTTCGCGGACGGCGGCCTCCAGGGCGTGGGAACACTCCACGACGTCGACCCGTTGGGCGAGGAGCACCATCTCCGCGATGCGGCGGCGCGGGTCGTTGCCACTGAAGTACGACCGGACCCGGCGGCGGAGGTCCACCGCGGTGCCCACGTAGAGGACCTCGTTCGACGGGCCGCGGAACAGGTACACCCCGGGACGGGCCGGGACATGGTCGGCGAGTGCGCGTTTGGCGCGCAGGCGCGGGTCGGTCTTCGGGAGATACGACGTCAGGTCGCCGACTGTCGCGATGCCCTGATTGCCGACGCGCTCGAGGAGCCGGTGGAAGACCTCCACCGTGGCGCGCGCATCGTCGAGCGCCCGGTGGGTGGGCCGCACGGAGACGTCGAACAGGTCGGCGAGCGCGCTGAGCTTGACCGTCGGCGCCTCGTCACGGCTGAGGATGCGCCGGGCCATGGTCACCGTGCACAGGCTGAGGCTGAACGTCCACGGCAGGTGGAGCCGGATCGCGTTCTGCCGGAGGAAACCCATGTCGAAACGAGCGTTGTGGGCCACCAGGATCGAGCCGCGGGCGAACTCGAAGAACGACGGCAGCACCGACTCGATCCGGGGGGCGTCGGTCAGCATCGCGGTGGTGATGCCGGTGAGGGTCACGATCTGCGGGGGGATCGGCCGGCCGGGGTCGACCAGCGTGGCGAACTCGCCGACCACCTCGCCGCCGCGGATCTTGACCGCGCCGATCTCGGTGATCCGGTCGCGGACCGGGTCGGACCCGGTGGTCTCGAGGTCGACGACGACGAGGGTCGTCTCGAAGAGCGACCGGTCGCTGAACTCGTTCGACGTCTCACCCGTGGCCCCCTGGTCGGCGGCCTCCAGGTCGGCGAAGGTGAGCTGCCCCGCGGGCGAGCCGTCCACGCTGGTCTGCGTCACCCGGCGAACACTAGTTCGATCCACCGACATCGCGACCGCGACGCTCCGACATCGTGTCGTGTGACCCGTGTGACTGCTGTGTCGATCGCTGTTCGACGGACTTGTCGGTGGGCGCCCCTAGTCTCCACCTGGACGTGAGAAATGCGGTCTTCTCACGGTCACAACGACCCGTAACGGGGCCGACGCGGCCCACCCTCGCCAGATGAGATGGAGATCACATTATGTACGTCGATTGTGCGCGCTGCCCGGCTCGTCCCGTCGCTTGCGACGGGTGCATGATGACAGTGCTGTTTGGTGGTCCGAGCTGGGACGATATGTCCCACGAAGGTGGAGGTTCGGTAACGGCGGCCACCTCGGACGCGGATGCCGAACTGGACCTCGCCATCGACGTTCTGCAGGCTGCTGCAATGGTGACCAGCGGCGCTGCACGATCTGCAAGATCAGCCAAAACCGCAGTTCAGGCGCCGGATCGACGCGCTTCTGTGACCGTCCTCAGGGCAGGCTGAGAAGCGGCCGAGGTTTGGCTGTCTGTCGCTTAGTGGACAGAGCGCATCCGATTTCGTAACCTTTCTGAGACCTTTGCGGAGCGTCCCGCTTCAACAGAAGTGGTCCGCAGTAGTCACCGCTCAATCGCCCTCGCGGGCGAACCGGGGAACCACAACCTTCGGACGGGCTCGTCGGAGCGCATCACCACTGATGCGACTCGGTCGAAACCGATCCGAATCGGGGTGAATCGCGTTGCCATGCATGAGTGTCCAGTGGATACCTCATGCGCGAAAACGTGTAGGGCCACTCTTCCGGCCCGAACCCGACAGCTAACTCGGTCGGCGGTAGAGGAAGATCTGAAGGAGAACTCGCTTCGTGGCCAAACATCGTTTGGAACAGCCCAATCGTGGCAGCACGGTCGCCAAGAAGGCGGTGATCGCTGGATCGATCACACTCGGTTCGCTCGCCGCAGCCGCCGGCCCTGCTCTCGCCGCCCCGGTCCACACCCCGCTGGGCACTTTCGAGATCCCGGCCCTGCCCGGCGCGAAGGCCCCGGAGGCCAAGCCCGCGCCTGAGGCCACGCCGGTGAAGAAGTCGCCCGCCGCCACGGTCGAGATCCCCAACCTGGGGCAGTTCACCGTGCCGGGTATCGCGCCGGAGCAGATCCCGCAGCAGTTCCGCCCGCAGGGTGGCGGCGCGCCCCTGGGCCAGCCGCAGCTGACCGCCGGTCAGAAGGCGGTAAAGGCCGCCGAGAGCAAGATCGGTGCGCCGTACTCCTACGGCTCCGCCGGCCCCAACGCATTCGACTGCTCGGGCCTCATCTACTGGTCCTACAAGCAGGCCGGCAAGAACATCCCGCGCGACAGCTACGGCCAGCTCGGCGGCGGACGCGCGGTGTCGTACTCCGAGGCCAAGCCCGGCGACGTCATGATCTTCAACGGTGGCGGCCACGCCGGCATCTACGTCGGCAACGGTCAGTTCGTCCACTCGTCCAACTACGGCACGCCGGTCAAGCGCGACGCCGTCAAGGAGTGGACCCTGACGGGCATCCGTCGGTACTGACGACAACTGAACACGAACAGACTGAGCACGAAGGTCTCTGGACGGGCGGATCGCGTGGATTGCGATCCGCCCGAACCAGTCCCGGGGGCCGGTCGGCCGCCTAGGGTGGTCGACGGGACGCGGGGTACGGGTGCAGGGGCCCGGGATGCTCAGGGATCGACGAGCACACACGAGGGAGTGAGTAGACCGTGCTGATCGGGGAGGGGCGTGGTCGCGCGATGCGGCCGAGGATGCGTTCGGGTCCGCTGATGGTGGCGCTCTGTGTCCTGTCGGCGTTCGCCGTTCTGGCACCGACCGTCGCCGGCGGCGTCGGGGACGCCCGTGCGGTGCCCGCGCGCTCGGCCGATCAGCTGCTCGACCGCTACAAGCAACTGGGCATCGACGCGGAGAAGACCACCGAGGCGATGCACAACGCCAAGATCGAGTACGACAAGCAGCGCGGCATCGTGGCGGCGGCCAAGAAAGCCGCGGCCGAGGCGCAGCAGACGCTGGACACCAGCCGCGCCCAGCTCGCCGTGCACCAGAACCGAGTCGACGCGATCGTCCGCGCCAGCTATCAGGGCGCGCGGGTCAGCGGACTGTACGCCGTGATGGTCAGCGACTCCCCGCAGGCGCTCCTGGACCAGATGTCGGGTCTCGACATGATCTCGCGTCAGGCGTCGGTGGACCTGACCGCGATCAAGAAGGTACGGGCCAGGACCGCTGTCGCGAAGAAGGATGCCGAGCGCACGGCGGTGGCCGCCTCCGAGGCGGTCTCCCGCGCCGAACGGGTCCGTGGTGACCTCCAGACGAAGCAAGCCGACCTGCAGCTCCAGGCGATCCAGATCCGGTCGATCTACAAGTCGATGACCGGCAAGCAGTTGGCGGCTCTGCGCGGTCCGACCTTCGACTTCGATCCGCGACTGGTGCCCAAGGGCACCGCCGCCGGACTGATCGCCACCCACGCCGCCCTCACCCGGATCGGTGACCCCTACGTGTGGGGCGCCACCGGACCGAATTCGTTCGACTGCTCGGGACTCATGGTGTGGGCGTTCCGGCAGGCCGGCAAGACCATCCCGCGATCGAGCCAGGCGCAGATGGCCGGCGGTCAGCCGGTCGAGAAGAACGACCTCAAGCCCGGTGACCTGGTCATCTACTATCCCGATGCCCATCACGTCGGTATGTACGTCGGTGACGGCTATGTCATCCACGCCTCGACCTTCGGTGTGCCGGTCAAGGTCGAGCCGCTCGACGAGGCCGGACCGTACAACTCTGCCCGCCGGTTCTAGTCCCACCGGTGACCTCACCGCGCGGGCGCGCCGGCCTCGTCTCGGCCGTGGTCGTTCTGGTCATCGCAGTTGCCACCGCGTGCGGCACGGGCGACGTGCCCGACGGGCCCGGCTCGTCCGCCGCGCCCGTGTCGTCGAGCGCCGCGGTCAACGTCTACGAGCGTGATCGAGCGGCGGGCGTGACGCGGTTGCTCGACGCGCTCACCGAAGCGGTGCGTTCCGGGGATGTGCGGGCGATCGGCACCCTCGTCGACACCGCTGCCACCCCGGCGTTCAAGGACAGATTCGTCACGGCCGCCGCGGGTTTCGCGCCCAGCCGGTTCACGCCGCGGAACGGTCGCAGCGGCACCCTGCGGCTCGCACGGTTCGGTTATCAGCTTGCGCCCACCGAAGAGGCGGAGGTGCTCGTACCCGGTGAGTTGCAGGAGCTCCTCGATGCCGGGGGGAGTTCGGACTCGTGGGTCGCTCCGGTGGAGTTGCGCTATGCGCTCGGCGGCGAGGGGGTCCCGGGAGTCGACGAGGCCGAGGTGGTCGTCGGCACCCAGTTCGTGGTCGCCCGCTACGGCGAGGCCTGGCGCCTCGTCGGAGACGCCACGGCCCTGGGAGGAGAATCCGCACCCACTCAGATGTGGGAGCTGCCCGGACTCCAGGTGGCCGACACCGCCACCGCAGGCGGCACGTCGGTGGTCGCCTCGTATCCCCGAACGTCTTCGACGGTGGCGACGCTGCAGCGGGAGCTGCCCGGGGCGGTGGATGCCGTCAGTGACTTCTGGGGCGACGATTGGGATCGCCGCGCCGTCGTGGTCGCCACGGCGACCGACGACGAGTTCGCCGCACTCGTACCCGAGGGCCGAGCGGCGACCGGGACCGCGGCGGCCGCGACCGTGTTCAGCAGCCTCGACCTGGTCCAGCGCACCGCGACCGGACAGCGCATCATCCTGACCCCGGCGGCCCGGGAACTCGCCGCACCGACGCTCGCGGTGGTTCTCCGGCACGAGTTGACCCATGTCGCGGCCCGCGTTCACACCGCGCTCGACGCGCCGCTCTGGATCACCGAGGGCGTGGCCGAATACGTCGGGCGCAAAGGGACTCACACGAGGATCGCGGATGCCGCACCCGACCTGATCGCGTCCGTGCGTGCCGGTCGAGTTCCGACCGGGCCACCCGCCGACACCGACTTCGCGATGGACGGTCAGACTTCACAGGTGGCTTATCAGAGTGCGTGGTCGCTGGCCGCCTACGTCGCCGATCGATTCGACGAGGCGCGGCTGAAGAAGATGTACATGGGGGTCGCGGCGTCGGCCCTGCCCGCGGCGCAGGACACGGCGATCGCCTCGAGTCTCGGGCTGACGCGTGCCGAACTGGTCGCGGGGTGGCAGCGGTGGCTCGAAGTGCAGGCCCGTTGATGTCTCGAACGTTGTTGCTCACCAACGACTTTCCGCCCCGTCCGGGCGGGATCCAGTCCTACCTGCAGAATCTGGTGGACCTGCTGCCGCCGGAGGACGTGGTCGTCTACGCGCCGCGCTGGCGTGGTGACTCGCACGAGAAGTTCGACGCGGCCGCCCCGTATCGGGTGTACCGGCACCCGACGACGCTCATGCTCCCCACCCCGTTCGTGGCGCGGCGTGCCGCGGAGATCGTGCGCCGCGAACAGATCTCGACGGTGTGGTTCGGCGCGGCCGCGCCGCTGGCCGTGCTGGCGCCGGCGTTGCGTCGCGCGGGCGCCCAGCGGATCATCGCCAGCACGCACGGTCACGAGGTCGGGTGGTCGATGCTGCCGGGCGCGCGGCAGGTGCTCGGGCACATCGGCCGCCACACCGATGTGATCACCTTCGTCAGCCGATACACCCGCGGCCGGTTCGCGTCGGCCTTCGGCGCCCGCGCGGGCCTGGAACACCTGCCCCCCGGCGTCGACACCGAGCGGTTCGCCCCGGATCCGGTGCTGCGACAGCGATTTCGCGAACATCTCGACCTAGGGGAGCGTCCGACGATCCTCTGCCTGTCGCGGCTGGTGCCCCGTAAGGGCCAGGATGTGTTGATCCGCGCCCTGCCGCTGATCCGACGCACCATCCCCGACGCGACGCTGGTCATCGTCGGCGGTGGTCCCTACGGGAAGACCCTGCGCGACCTCGCGGCCGACACGGGCGTGGCCGACCATGTGATCTTCACCGGCTCGGTGCCCGCCGACGACCTCGCGGCGTACCACAACATCGCGGACGTCTTCGCGATGCCGTCCCGGACGAGGGGGCGCGGCCTGGACGTCGAGGGCCTGGGGATCGTCTACCTGGAGGCGTCGGCGTCGGGGGTGCCCGTGGTCGCCGGGTTGTCCGGTGGCGCGCCGGAGACCATCGAGGAGGGGGTCACCGGCACCGCCGTCGACGGCACCGATGTCGACGCGGTCGCCCTGGCGATCCTGGCGATCCTCGGTGATCGCGCGGCCGCGGCCGAGATGGGCCGGGCCGGACGGCGTTACGTCGTCGAGAACTGGCAGTGGAGCCAGATGGCGGCCCGCCTGCGCCAGTTGCTCTGAAGAGCAACCGGCGCCGGCGGGGAGCTCACCGCTGGTAGATCGCCTCGATGTCGCCGGCGAACTTCTCCACGACGACGTTGCGCTTGACCTTGAGCGTCGGCGTCATCTCGCCGGTCTCCTCGGTGAAGTCGGTCGGCAGGATGCGGAACTTCTTGATGGCCTCTGAATGCGACACCGTCTTGTTGGCGAGGTCGACGGCCGACTGGACCTCGGCGCGCAGGTCGGTGTCGTCGGCGAGGTCGGCGACCGTCGCGGACGCGGGCTTGCCGGTGCGCTCCTTCCACGCCGGGAACGCCTCGGGATCGATCGTGATCAGGGCGGCCACAAACGGTTTCGCGTCGCCGACGACGGTGGCCTGCGAGATCAGGGCGTTGGCGCGGATGACGTCCTCGAGTCCGGCGGGGGAGACGTTCTTGCCGCCGGCGGTCACGATCAGTTCCTTCTTGCGGCCGGTGATGGTGATGAACCCATCGGCATCCACGGTGCCGAGGTCGCCGGTATGGAACCAGCCGTCGATCACGGCCGATGCGGTGGCCTCCGGGTTCTGCCAGTACTCGGTGAAGACGACACCGCCGTGCAGCAGCACCTCTCCGTCATCGCCGATCCGAACAGCATTGCCCGACAACGGCTTCCCGACACTGCCGATCTTCGACGCCGACGGGGTGTTCACGCTGAAGGCCGCCGTGGTCTCGGTCAGGCCGTACCCCTCGTAGACGGGCACACCGACGCCGGAGAAGAAGTGACCCAGGCGGGCGCCGAGCGGCGCGCCACCGGAGATCGCCATCTGGCACTCGCCACCGAGGGCGGCCCGGAGCTTCTTGTAGACGAGCGCGTCGAAGACGCCGTGCTTGACTTTCAGCGCGAGACCGACCTGCCCCTTCTCCGTCGCCTGCGAGTAGGCGATCGCGGTCTCGGACGCGGCGTCGAAGATCTTTCCCTTGCCGCCGTCGTGGGCCTTCTGCCGGGCGGTGTTGTACACCTTCTCGAACACGCGCGGCACGGACAGGATGAGCGACGGTTTGAAGACGGCGAACTCGTCCACCAGGTTCGGGATGTCGCTGGTGTGTCCCACCTCGATGCCTGCCTCGATGGCGACGAGCGTGATGGCCCGGGCGAGCACGTGGGCGAGGGGAAGGAACATCAGCAGACGCTTCTCGTCGCGGGCGATGACCTGATCGAGGAGGTCGCCGGCGAGGACCGCCCGCACCTCCGACAGCATGTTGGCGTGGGTGAGTTCGCAGCCCTTGGGCCGTCCGGTGGTCCCCGAGGTGTAGATCAGCGTCGCCGGGTCGGCGGCCCTGACGGTGGCCCGGCGGGCCGCGACCTCGTCGTCGTGGACGTCGGCACCGGCGGCGACGAGCTCGCCGACGGCACCCGGCCCGTCGGTGCGGTCGATCTGGAAGACGGTCACCGGCGTGGTCAGGGAGTCGATGGACTCGAACTCGGCGCGATGTCCGTCGTCCTCCAGGACGATCGCGACCGCACCGGAATCCTGCATGATCCATTCGATCTGGCCGGCGGAGGACGAATCGTAGATGGGCACGGTGATCGCGCCCGCGGACCAGATCGCGAAGTCGAAGAGATTCCACTCGAGGCGGGTGCGCGACAGCAGCGCCACCCGGTCCCCGGGGTTGACGCCGGAGGCGATCAGGCCCTTGGCGATGGCGGAGATGCGGGAGGCGGCCTCGGCGGCGGTGACCGGCTCCCACCGGTCGCCCTGCTTGTGGCGGAACACGATGTGCTGCGGTGATCGCTGCGCCAGGCCGAAGATGATGTTCGTGCAGTTCTCGTCGTCGCCGATCGAGAACTTCGCGGGCACGCTGTACTCGCCCATCGTGGTTACCCTTCAGTAGACATCAGTCACCGAATCGTATCCCCGACACGGAATCGGACTCATCGCGACGTCGGTTTCGGGTGCACTACCCTGCGCCGACACGAGTATGTGAAGCTAGTGGGCGTGACGAGCATCCAGGTGGCCGACGAGGTCTTCGTCGCCGCGGCGCCGCCGTTGGCGACCGCCGTGATCGGCGACCCCGCCAACTGGCGCCGGTGGTGGCCGGACCTGCGTCTGGCGGTCACCGAGGACCGGGGCGAGCAGGGCGTGCGCTGGCAGGTCGCGGGTCCGGTGTCGGGGACGATGGAGATCTGGAACGAGGCGGTCCTCGACGGCTTCGTGCTCCACTACTTCCTCCACGCCGAACCCACCGGTCCGCTGCCCGACGACCCCCGCACCCGCGCCGACGTGCTGGCCGAGGAGAACAAGCTGCGCCGCGTGACGGGCAAAGAGGTCTCCTTCGAGGTCAAACGACTGCTGGAGAAGGGCCGCGTCGTCGGTGGTCCCGCCGCCGGTCTCGAGTCGGCCGGGATGCGGTGATGGCCGACCACACCGAACGCGACATCGTCATCGGCGCCGACGCCGACGCCATCCTCGCCGTCATCGCCGACTTCGAGCACTACCCGGAGTGGGTGACCGCCGCCCGCGAGGTCGAGGTGCTGCGCACGGATGAAGCCGGCCGCGCCCTCGAGGTCAGGTTCGTGCTCGACGCCGGTGTCCTCCAGGACACGTATGTGCTTGCCTACGAATGGGATCGGAACGCCCCCGCGGTGTCGTGGCGCCTGGTGTCGAGCGATCTACAGAAGGATCAGCGCGGACGATACGTGCTGACCCAACAGGTCCCGGGATCGACGAAGGTGACCTACGAACTCATGGTCGACCTGCAGGTGCCCATGATCGGCCAGCTGAAGCGGCGAGCCGAGAAGGCGATCACCGATGCCGCGCTGAACGACCTCAAGAAGAGGGTCGAAGGCTGATCGATCTCACACCCATCCACATCGTGCTCGGGCCGGGGGGTTCCGGTGTCTCCGCGGTCGCGGCCGCCGGTGCGACCCAGCGTCCCGGCACCTCCCGGTCGGCCCGGGCCGTGCCCCGGTCGGGCCTGTCGGCAGCCGAATCCGACACGCTCCTCATCACCGTCGACCGCTGGTCGCCGGTTCCCGACTGGGCACGGGTGTACCGCCGGCCCGGCGAGCCCGTCGCGGTGTCCAAATACCTGCACCTGTTGACCCTGGACCGACTGGACCTCACCGAACGCACATGGTCGGCGTTCGTCGAGGTGCTCGAGCACACCGTGAGCCGCAGCAAGACGGTCCTGCCCGGCGTCGGCACCCTGGCCGGGATCGACGCCGCCGAGCTCACCTCGTTGCCCGGGATCGACGACTTCCTGCTCCTGCGCCGTATCCGGGACGAGGCGATCAGCGGCCGGTGGCAGCGGATCGTCGTCGACTGTTCCGGGTGTGGTGACCCACTCCAGTTCCTCCGTGGCGGAGCAGTTCTCAGCCAGGCCCTCAACCGGTTCTGGCCGCGTCACCGACGCCTCGCGATCGCTTCCGAGCGTCCGATGGTCGCGCAATTGACGGCCGCGGTCGACGCCATCGACCGGGACTGCCTCGACATCGCCGAACTGTTCGCCGATCCGCATGCGGTGGCGGTGCACCTCGTTCTCGCCGCCGACGACCGGAGCCGACGACTCACCGGCCACCATCTCGCCGCCGCCGACCTCATGGGCCTGCCGCTGGCCTCGGTCCAGGTCAACGCGGGCGTCGGCGCCGAACCGGCGGCCGAGGTCGCGGACATGGTGCGGGCCGAACTCGCCGGTTCCGACGGTTCGCGTTCCGTCGTCGTCGAGGTGGTCGAGAAATCGTCCGGTGCGATCGATCGCATGGCGCGGCTCCGCAAGCTCTCGGTCTCGTTGCCGGCACCGCACGGCGTCCCCCGGGGTTCGGCCGCGGCCGAGGTCGAGGCGGTCCAGGGGCGCGTGAGCGGCAAGCCGGCCGGTCCGGTGTACCGGTTGTCGTGGCCGCAGCGCCTACCGGATCCGGATTCGCTGGCTCTCGGGCGCAGCGGAGACGACCTCCTGGTGACGATTGCGGGGTTCCGCCATCCGGTGCGGCTGCCGTCGATGCTACGACGTTGCACGGTCGTCGACGCCGACTGGGACGGCACGACCCTGGGCATCGGCTTCGTCCCCGATCCGGCGGTGTGGCCCCGGCCGCAGAACTGAGCCGGTACCTCGGCCCCGGTACGTCGACGCCGCCCAGTTCCCGACGGCCAGGTGGGACGGCGACGGTGGAATGATTCCGCCCGGGCGGGGTACGTTCGCCAGACCGCACCGTTCGAGACGGCAGGGTACGGTGCCGATGACCCCGACGACAGACACGCGGGTGGGTGTTCGCGCGGGGCCGGGAGAAGGGGAGAGTTGGCGATGGGCACGGACGACGAGACGTTCCGGCAGGCCGGTGACGGGTCCGCGGACGGGCGTCGCGACGGACCCGCCGATCCGGTGCGCGACCTGCTGCTCGGACTGGCCGCCCAGATCGACCACCTGGCCGCGCTCTTCGCGCCGGCTCCGCAGTCGGCCACCGCCGGTGGTGCGGACGCAACGGGGACGCGCCCCGGTTTCGCCGCTTTCGCCGACGGTGGTCCGCTCGGGCATGCGCTCTCCGGGGCGTCGGGGGAGATCACCTCGTTGCTCGCCGAGATCGGCGATCTGGTCGCCCGGCTGATCGCGGCGGTCATCGCCGTACTCGAGGCCATCGCCGAGGCGCTGCGTTCGTCGCCGACCTCATCGGCGTCACCACGCCAGTACGAACCGATCGCGGTGCGATTCAAGGGACCGGCCGCCGGGCGCGAGGCCGGCACACCGCGACGCGGTGATGCCTCACGGCGGGCCACGCCGCCCCCCGAACCCGGCCCCGGGCAGGAGAACTGATGGGCGACCTGACGATCGGCATCGACATCGGCGGCACCAGCGTGCGCGCCTCGGTGGTCGACGACCGGGGGACGATGCTCGACACCCTCCGCGCGCAGACCCCGCCGACCGCGGCCGCGCTCGAACACTGTCTGGACCGGTTGGTCGGCGAACTGACCTCGCGCTGGGACGCGAAGGCCGTCGGGCTCGCGATCGCCGGCTTCCTGACCACCGACCGCAGCATCGTCCGGTTCGCGCCGCATCTGCCCTGGCGCGAGGCGCCGGTCGCCGAGGAGATGACCCGCCGCGTCGGGATCCCGGTCTTCGCCGAACACGACGCCAACGCCGCCGCGGTGGCCGAATGGCGGTTCGGCGCGGCCGCCCGTGGACACAACACCGTCGTCCTCGCGATCGGGACCGGGATCGGCGCCGGGTTCGTGATCGACGGGGAGATCTATCGCGGAAGTTACGGCGTCGCACCGGAACTCGGACATCTGACGATCGTCCCCGACGGGCGCGCCTGTGCCTGTGGCAAACGCGGCTGCTGGGAGCGGTACTGCAGCGGCACAGCACTCGTGGACACCGTGGTCGAGTTGCTCGCCGACGGCGACTGGGGGCGCAGCCAACTCGCCGCCGATGTCGCCGCGGACCCCGGGTCGCTGACCGGCCGTCGGGTCGCCCGCGCGGCCGCCGACGGGGACGCCGTCGCGCTGGCCGCGTTCGCGCGGTTCGCGACGTCGCTCGGCCAGGGGCTCGCGATGATCGCCGACATCTTCGACCCCGACCTCATCGTCCTGGCCGGCGGCGTCGGCGCGGCGTCGGGGCTGTTCCTCGACGAGGCCCGGGAGCACTACGCCCGCCAGGTCACCGGTGCCGGACACCGTCAGCTCGCGCGTATCCGCGGTACCCAGCTCGGCGAGACCGCCGGCGTCGTGGGCGCGGCCGAGGTTGCGCGACAGGCGATCCGGACGGCCGCACGCCCTCTGGCCGACCCGCACCCCGAGACACGGCCGGTCTCCGGGCTCTGAGTGCTCCCGGCGAGACCCCGAGCGGTCCCGGCCGGACGGTAGAGTGCGACGCGGGTAAGGTCTTGGCGTCGGGACACTCCTCGGTTCCGCGGTCTCCGCGGCGCGGTTGTCCGGCGGTGGTCATCGGGTCGGTGTGCGCGGCGAGGAGATTCTCATGTGGTACTGGGCGTTCAAGTACATCTTTCTCGGTCCGATCCTGCGGGTCCTCGGCCGGCCGACGATCGAAGGACACGAGAACATCCCGACCGACGGCCCGGCGATCCTGGCGAGCAATCACCTCGCGGTGATGGACAGCTTCTTCCTGCCGCTGATGGTGGACCGCCGCATCTACTTCCTCGCCAAGAGCGAGTACTTCACCGGTACGGGGCTCAAGGGTGGCTTCCAGCGCTGGTTCTTCACCGCGGTCGGTCAGATCCCCATCGATCGGTCCGGGGCCGAGGCCGCCGAGGGTGCGCTCACCGCGGCACGCCGCCAGCTCGACAAGGGGAAGCTGATGGGGATGTACCCCGAGGGCACCCGATCGCCCGACGGACGCCTCTACAAGGGAAAGACCGGTCTCGCCCGGCTGGCCATGGACACCGGGGTGCCGGTGATCCCCGTCGCGATGATCGACACCCACAAGTTCAACCCGCCGGGCAGCATCCTGCCGCGACCCACTCGGGTGTCGGTGCGCATCGGCAAGCCTCTGGACTTCTCGCGCTACGAGGGCATGGAGGGCAACCGCTACATCGAACGCGCAGTCACCGACGAGATCATGTACGAGCTGATGCAGCTCTCGGGTCAGCAGTACGTCGACGTCTACGCCGCGAGCCTGAAGAACCAGGCCCCGCCGGTCGAGCCCCCGGCGGCCGACGCCGCCGCTTGAGGAAGTCTCTGACCTCCCTCTGCTCCCTGAGCTGAGGTGCGAGCGATGCCCTCCCTCTGCTCCCTGAGGAGCGAGCTTGCGAGCGTCACGAAGGGTCCTGGTGAGATGCGGGGCAAACCCTTCGTGACGCGCCCTCCGCAAGCTCCGGGCGCTCCTCAGGGAGCGGTGGTTGGTTGCGCCCCTCCGCAAGCTGCGGCCTCCTAAGGGAGCGGGGTGATGTTCGCAAGCGCTCTTCAGGAGCGTGGTGATGCGCGCAAGCTCGCTTCTCGGCAACGCTCGCCGTGGTCGGTCAGCCGGCGTCGCCGACCCGGGTGCCGTCCAGGACGGCGCACAGCTCCGGTATCCAGTCGCGATCTGCCGGGACGATCTCGGCGGCGTCGAGGTGTCGTAGCTCGTCGGCGGAGAACCAGCGCACGTCGAGGTGCTCGAGCGCGGTCGGAGTCCCCGAGCGCAACCGCGCCGCGTAGGCGTGCAGGGTCAGGCCACCGGGCAGCGCGACCGGGGAGCCGACGCCCCCGCCGGCTTCGACCTCGGCTCCGAGCTCCTCGCGGATCTCCCGAACCAGCGCCGCCGCATGGGTTTCCCCCGACTCGACACGACCGCCGGGCAGTTCCCACAGACCGGCGAGTTCGGCCGGACGGGACCGCTGCGCCAGCAGCACGCGGCCGTCGGCGACGATCGCCGCGGCGACGACGTCGCGCGGTCGGGTGTCGCGGGGTTCGTCGCGCGCGGCGCGCGTCGCGATCATCCAGGCGAAGGTGACGAAGGTGGCCGCCGGCCACGCGGCCCCGAAGACCGCCTCGAGTGCCGCCGGGGGATGGGGACCGTACTCGATCGTGACCCGGAGCAACCACGGAATCCCGAGCCCCGCGACCACGATCCACATCGCGAGGACCGCCCGCGCGCCCCGGCGCCGCGAACCGGTGCCGTGCACGAGCCAGATTCCCAGCGGGATGATCCACACCCAGTGATGCACCCACGAGATCGGCGACACCAGGAGTCCGAAGAGCTGGACCACCAGCAGGATTCCGAGCGCGTCGGACACCGCACGGCCGGCGAACACCGCCACCACGACCGCGACCAGGACGCCGACCATCCAGATCCAGCCCGACCCCACGTCGAAGCCCACGAAGCGGGACAGGGTGCCACGCAGGCTCTGATTGATCACCGCCTCGACGGGACCGATGCGCTCGGCGTCGCCGAGCAGGGTCCCGTAGTAGGTGCGGGTGACGTCGGGGAAGAGCAGCAGGCAACCGAGGACGGTGAAGACGAAGGCGACCGCGGCGGCCAGGGCGCCCAGGGGTTTGCGGGCGGCGAGATACCAGAGCCCGGAGATCGCCGGGGTGAGCTTGACCCCGGCCATCAGACCGATGAGTGCGCCGCCGGCGAGCACCCCGCGGTCGCTGCGCGCCCAGGTGACCGCCAGCAGGGTGCCCAGCATCAGGAACACGTTGATCTGGCCGTAGTCCAGCGTGACCCGGACCGGTTCGCACCAGATCGCGGGGGCGGTCCAGAGTGCAGCCACGGCGTAGACGTCGGTCGTCGACCCGCACAGGCGTAAGGCGAGGACGACGCAGGTGTACAGGGCTCCGAACGTCGCGAGCTGCCAGCCGATGGCCACCAGGTCCCATGGCACGAGCGACAACGGGTACAACACGACGGCCGCGAACGGCGGATACGTGAAGGGCAGGGCGAAGTCGGTCTCACCGGCGTAGGTGAAGAGATAGAGCGACCCGTCGGCGAGACCCGCCGAACCGTCGCGGTAAACGTGCAGGTCCACGAAGTTCCTGCCGTTCACGGTCAGCGTGTCCCAGACGAGCCGCGCGATGATCGACGCCGCCAGGAGAGCGGTCGCCAGCACGGACCTGGAGCGCACGAAATACCAGGGTAGACAGCCGGAGGGCGGTATGGCGAAACGGTGCGCGGTGAGCGGGTCGGCACGAGGGTGTGTGAATACTTGACCCATGCGTTTCTTCTACGACTCGGAGTTCATCGAGGACGGCACCACCATCGAGCTGGTCTCGATCGGGGTCGTCGGTGAGGACGGCCGCGAGTTCTATGCGGTGTCGACCGATTTCGACCCCGGCCGGGCGGGGGACTGGGTGCGGGCCAACGTGCTGCCGAAACTGCCCTCGCCGTCGTCGTCCGCGTGGCGGGACCGGCGACGCATCCGGGAAGATCTCCTCGAGTTCCTCACCGCCGACGGCTCCGACATCGAGCTGTGGGCCTGGGTGGGCGCCTACGACCATGTCGTGCTGTGCCAGTTGTGGGGTCCCATGACCGCGCTGCCGCGCGAGATCCCGCGGTTCACCCGTGAGCTGCGGCAGCACTGGGAGGCCGCGGGCCGACCGGCGCTGCCGCCCACGCCGTCGGACGCGCACGACGCGTTGAGCGACGCCCGGCACAACCTGCGCCGGTGGGAGGCGATCGAGAAGGCCCGCGTCTGACCCGCGGACGAATCCACGGCCACGTCTCCTCTACCCTGGACGGGTGGTGAACTGGACCGTAGACGTTCCGATCGACGACCTTCCCGAGCTCCCGCCGCTTCCGGGGGACCTCCAGACGCGTTTCGACGACGCGATCAGCCGCCCGGCGGTACAGCAGCCGAGCTGGCCGGCCGACGAGGCGCGCAAGATGCGGACCGTCCTCGAGTCGGTCCCGCCGATCTGTATGCCCGCCGAGGTCCAGACACTCGCCGCGCAGCTGGCCGACGTCGCCGAGGGGCGTGCATTCCTCCTGCAGGGCGGTGACTGCGCGGAGACGTTCGCCGACAACACCGAACCGCACATCAAGGGCAACATCCGCACGTTGTTGCAGATGGCGGTCGTGCTCACCTACGGCGCCAGCATGCCGGTGGTCAAGGTCGCCCGGATCGCAGGCCAGTACGCCAAGCCGCGATCATCCGACACCGACGCCCTGGGGCTGCCCTCCTACCGCGGCGACATGGTCAACGGATTCGTGGCCGACGCGGCGGTGCGGGCCCACGACCCGTCCCGGCTGGTGCGCGCCTACGCGAATGCCGCGGCCGCGATGAACCTGGTCCGCGCCCTCACCCAGGCCGAGGCGGATCTGAGCCGGGTGCACGACTGGAACCGCGAGTTCGTGCGCACGTCACCCGCCGGCGCACGCTACGAGGCCCTGGCGTCCGAGATCGATCGCGGCCTGCGGTTCATGGACGCCTGCGGCGTCACCGATTCGAATCTGAACTCCGCTTCCATCTTCGCCTCGCACGAAGCGCTCGTCCTCGACTACGAACGCGCCATGCTGCGGCTGGCCGACGACCCCGAGGGTGCCGGCAAGGTCCTCTACGACCTCTCCGCGCACTTCCTGTGGATCGGGGAGAGGACCCGCCAGCTCGACGGCGCCCACATCGCGTTCGCGGAGCTCATCAGCAATCCGATCGGCGTCAAGATCGGGCCCACGACGACGCCCGAGCAGGCCGTCGAATACGTCGAGCGTCTCGATCCGCACAACGTGCCCGGGCGACTCACGCTCGTCGCGCGGATGGGCAACGGCAAGGTCCGCGACGTGCTGCCGGCCATCGTCGGCGCCGTCGAGGCGACCGGCCACAAGGTCATCTGGCAGTGCGATCCGATGCACGGGAACACCCATGAGGCGTCGACCGGCTTCAAGACCCGGCACTTCGACCGCATCGTCGACGAGGTGCAGGGGTTCTTCGAGGTGCATCGCGCGCTGGGTAGTCATCCGGGCGGTGTCCACGTCGAGCTGACCGGCGAGGACGTCACCGAATGTCTCGGTGGCGCACAGGAGATCTCGGATCTCGACCTCGGGGGACGCTACGAGACGGCCTGCGATCCGCGGTTGAACACGCAGCAGTCGCTCGAGCTGGCGTTCCTCGTCGCGGAGATGCTGCGCGGCTGAGGGAGCGGGGCGTCAGCCGATCGCCAGGAACGTGCTGCCGACCCAGAATCCGAGGGCGCCGAGGCCGCCGACCAGCACCAGCACGACGACTATCCAGACCAGCGCGCCGAGCCGGCTGCCGCCGATGAGTTCGGGCTCGACGGCCACCGGCCGTGGGGTACGACGGGTCACCGGACGCGGCGCGGAGCCGACGTCGTCGCGCTCGGCCGCAGGTTGCTCCACGGGTGTGGCTGTGTCCGCGGGCCGCGCCGGGCCGGGCACCGACTGGACCCGGGTGCCATGGCCGCCGGGATCGGGGCCCCGGTAGCGCGACACCGTCTGACGCTCGGCCGACCGGCGCGGAGCGGGCACCGTGAACGGCGGGAGGTCGAGTTCGTCGGCGACGGCGAGCAGAGCCCGCTGCATGTCGAAGCCGTCGGCATATCGATCGGCGGGGTCGCGTTCGGTCGCGCGCAACACGATCTCGTCGAACTCCTCCGGCACCCCCGGGATCACGTCGCCCGGCGCCGGCACGTCGAAGCTGAGACGTTGGTAGGCGAGAGCCAGGGGTGAGTCGCCCGAGAAAGGTGTTCTGCCCGTGAGGAGTTCGAACATCATCACACCCATGGAGTAGACGTCGCTGCGCGCGTCGGCATGAGTGGACTCGACTTGCTCGGGGGAGAGATAGGCGGCCGTCCCCAGGATCACGCTCGCCGAGGTCACCCCGGCTTCGGCGACGGCGCGTACGAGTCCGAAGTCGGCGACCTTGACCTCGCCCTCGTCGGAGATGAGCACGTTCTCGGGTTTCACGTCCCGGTGGACCAGACCCGCGGCATGTGCGGTGCCCAGCCCGCCCAGTACCGGCGCGGCCACCGCGACGACGGCATGGGGCGGCATCGGGCCGCGTTCGCGCAACAGTTCGCGCAGGCTGCCCCCGTCGACCAGTTCCATCACCAGGAACGCGATGCCGTCGTCGATGCCCTGGTCGTACACCGCGACGAGCCCGGGATGTTTGAGGCCGGCGACCGCGCGCGCCTCGAACTCGAAGCGGCGCAAGAACTGTGGGTCTCCCGAGTACCGGGAGTCCATCACCTTCACCGCCACGTCGCGTCCCAGCCGCAGGTCGACGGCGAGGTAGACCGCCGACATGCCGCCGCGCGCGATGGGCGCGTCGATCCGGTACCGGTCCTCGAGGACGGTCCCGAGCATCGTGTCGACGGGGGAGTTCACGCTGCCGAATCTACCTGCAGCCCGGGCCGGTCGAGAGCATCGGCACGATGCCGATGGAGGGTGTCGCCGACGGGGCGTTCGCGGGTCCGTTCGTCATGTCGTCGCGACCCGACGGTTTCTCCCGCTCCCGACTACCGGCTACCCTTTCGACGTGGGTTCCCTACCGTTGTCGCCTGACACTCTGCCTTCCGACACCGAGTTCCTGTCGATCGACGATGTCGCCGACCGCCTCGGGGTGTCGACCAACCGGGTGCGGACACTCATCCGTGACCATCACCTGCTCGCGGTCTCCCACAACGGATACCCGGCGATTCCGGCGCTCTTCGTGGACGAGGGTGGCGTCGCGAAACACTTCTACGGGCTCGTGGCGGTCCTGATCGACGGCGGTTACACGCGCGACGAGGTGATGGAGTGGTTGTTCACCGAGCAGGAAGATCTCGGACTCCACCCGGCGGCAGCGCTGCACACGGATCTCGCCCGCGAGGTCATCCGCCGGGCGCAGGCCCAGGCTTTCTGAGCGACGCCCCGGCCCCGAACCCCCGGGGTCCGGACTCCCGGTGCTCGGCCTCGGCGCGCCCCGACTCCTCGACGCCCGTCTCCGCGAGGACATCCGACGCGAGAGTGTCCTCGCCGGCCGGGGTCGCGCCCCACGCCCACCTCCCGAACCGGCCCAGCCGCAACGGGTCCCGACGGGTCAGCGACCAGGCCGCGACGCCGGCCAGTGCGGCCGCCAGCGTCACCTCGACAGGTTTGTAGAAGACGATCGCGTCGTCGGGCTGGAACACGATCAGCAGGAACGTCGAGGCACCGACGACCGTGGCCCGCACCCACATCGGCAGGTCGAAGGCCACCGCGATCACCAGCACCCACGTGTAGTACCAGGGCAGCGTCGACGGCTCGAGCAGGAGTACGGCCAGCATCGCCCACGCCATCCCGGCGACCGCGTCCCGCACGTCGTGGCGGTGGCGCCACCAGAGCGCGACCAGCGTTACCGCGAGGACCACCGAACCGATTGCCCGCGTGACCTCCAGCACCGGTTGCAGATTGAGGGCGACGAACGGCGCCGCGACGAGGGTCACGACATGGGCGGCGAGGGTGGGAATCGTGAACCAGTTGATGATGACGTCGGCCCACCCCAGGCCGGTGAGCCAGCCGAGTCCCAAACCGATCACCAGGGTCCACAGGCCGAACACCGCGACCGCGATCCCAACGATGGATGCGAACACCGTCACCACGTCGCGGGCGGTCACCGGTCGCCGGGAACGGATGTGCGACAACCAGATCCACAAGACGAACGGCAGTGCGATGCCGGCGGTGATCTTGATCGACACCGCGAGCGCCAGGACGGCTGTGCCCACCACGTGCCGGCCGTCGACCACCAGGACGATCCCGGTGACGAGGACGCCCATCATCAGCAGCTCCACGTGCGGTCCCGCCACGAGATGGATCAGGACCAGCGGGTTGAACAGCACCAGCCACAGTCCGGCTTGCGGGGAGGCCCCGAACCGCTCCGCCAATCGGGGTATCGCCCAGAGGGACAGGAAGAGTCCGGGCAGCAGCACCAGCCGGATGGCCAGCACGCCGAGGACGACCTGGTCGCCGGTGATCTCGGTGACGACGCGCAGCATGCCCATGAAGAAGGGGCCGTACGGTGCCGTCGTGGTCGCCCAGACCTGCGCCATGCTGTCGACGAGCGGACCGGGCAGGTGGGCGGGACCGTCGGCATACGGGTCGAAACCGGCGCCGAACACCGCGCCCTGGGCGAGATAGGCGTAGACGTCGCGCGAGTACACCGGCACCGCGACGAGCAGGGGAGCGGTCCACACGAGCACCCATCGGCTCAGCGTCCGCGTCGTCGGCGCGGTGTCGGTGGTGGCGGAGATGATCCGACGCCCCAGCCGGACCCACCCGAACACCATGAGGAACACGCCCAGCCAGAACAGCGTCCCGAAGACGTTCTTGCCGTGCCCGTACGTGATCCAGCTCAGACCCAGATCGGAGAGAAGAGCGGAGTTGCGCGGCGGGTCGCCGACCCCGAAGCTGCCGAGACAGACCAGCACGGACCCGATCGCGCCGAGGATCAGATCGCCCCGACCGGCCGTGGCGGCACCTGTCACGGAAGTGCTCACGCCTGACGGTGCGCGACGCGATGGGCGACCGCGATCAGCTCGGCACGGATGTCGTCGCCGATGTCGGCGGCGTCGAGTGCGGTCAACGCCGACCCCAACAGCTCGTCGATCGAGTTCTCCACCTCGGCCACCGCGCCGAGCTCGACGAACAGGTCTCGCGCGGAACCCAATTCGTCGCTGTCGAGCCGGCGGCCGAAGTAGGAGCGCAACCGCGCGCCGAGGGCCGGGTCGGCCGCATCGGCGCGTTGCAGCGCGATCGCGCGCAGGGCCGTGTGCTTGTCCGAGACCAGATCGTCCCCGGACGGTTTACCCGTGCGTTCGGGATCGCCGAAGACGCCGAGCAGATCGTCGCGGAGCTGGAAGGCGATGCCGAGGTCGTGCCCGATCGCACGCAGCGTCGACACCAGCTGCTCGGACGCACCGGCGAGTCGCGCACCCAGCTCGAGTGGTCGCGCGACGGTGTAGGCGGCGGTCTTGAACTCCATCACCCGGTAGGCGGCCTCGGTCGAGTCGTCGCCGCCGGCCTCGTTCACGATGTCCAGGAACTGGCCGCCGAGCACCTCGGTCCGCATCGCCGCCCACGTCGCGCCCACCTCCGCGGGCAGCGGGTGGTCGCCGTCCCTGCCGGTTGAGCGGTCCCTGCCGGTTGAGCGGTCCCCGCCGGTTGAGCGGTCCCCGCCGGTTGAGCCTGTCGAAACCCCCGGCCGGTGACCGTGGACCAGGTCGTCCGCCCAGGCGAGCGCGAAGTCGCCGGCGAGGATCGCGGCCGCCACCCCGTGGGTGCCGGAGTCCCCGGCCCACTCCGCGCTCGCGTGCCGTGACTCGAACTCCCGGTGCACGGTCGGGTACCCGCGCCGGGTGTCCGACCGGTCGATGATGTCGTCGTGGATCAGGGCGCAGGCCTGCACGAGTTCGAGTGCGGCGCAGACGCGCAGCGCGTCCCGCGGGCCGGGGGCGTCGTCCTCGGCTGCGGCCCCGGCGACGGCACGGTCCGACGACGACGTCCCGCAGCGCCACCCGGCGAAGGCGAAGACCGGTCGAATGCGTTTGCCTCCTCGCAGCACGAACTCCCGGATCAGTTCGGCCGCCTCACCGACCACCGGTGCGATCGCGGCGGCGGCCGGGACGGCGTCGTCGAAGAAGGCGCGTAATTCGGCCTCGACGGCGCCCGGAACCGCATCGAGCGAGGTGGGCGTCGGGATCGTGGAGGTCACCCTGCCAGGCTATGCGACCTGCTCCGTACACTGTGCGGGTGACCCCAACCGCTCCCGCACCCTCGATCGTCGAACGCCTGTCCGCTCCGCACCGCGGCCCGGTCCCGTTCTCGGTCGAGTTCTTCCCGCCGCGTGACGCCGAGGCCGAGTCCCGGCTGTGGCGGGCGGTGCGCATCTTCGAGCGGTTGTCCCCGGCGTTCGTCTCGATGACCTACGGTGCCGGCGGTTCGACGCGGGATCGCACGGTGCGCATCACCGGTGAGCTCGCCGCACAGACCACGCTGCTGCCGGTGGCCCACCTGACCGCCGTCAACCACAGTGTCGCGGAACTGCGCGCGCTCGTCGGTGCCTACGCCGACCAGGGCATCACCAACATCCTCGCGCTTCGCGGCGATCCGCCCGGCGATCCGCTCGGCGAGTGGGTCGCCCATCCCGACGGCGTCGAGTACGCCGAGCAACTGGTCCGGCTCATCGACACCCTCGGCGACTTCCACGTGGGGGTGGCGTCGTTCCCGGAGACGCATCACCGGTCGCCCGACATCGAACACGACACCCGCACTCTTGTCAGCAAGTTGCGGGCCGGGGCCGAGTACTCCATCACCCAGATGTTCTTCGACGTCGAGCACTACCTGCGGCTGCGCGACCGGGTCGCGGCCGCCGACCCCGAGCAGGGACTCAAGCCGATCATCCCGGGCATCATGCCGGTCACGTCGCTGGCCACCGTCCGTCGCATGGTCGAGCTGTCGGGTTCGGTGATCCCGCCCGACGTCGAGGAACGCTTCGCCAAGGCCGCGGGCAACGGCGCCGAGGAGGATCGTGCGTCGGTCCGTGCCGTCGGCATCGACTTCGCCACCGAGATGGCACAGCGACTGGTCGCCGAGGGTGCGCCGTGTCTGCATTTCTGCAGTCTGAACTTCGCCAAGGCCACGACGGAGGTCCTGGGCCGACTCGGCGTGGACGTCGACGCCGCGCTGCACGTCCCGGCCTGAACGGCCGAAGCTGTTCCGCCGGACCGGTGTCGGCGCCGGTCCGGCGCGGCATCATGTGCCCGCGGGTGGCTTTCGATCCGCGGGCGGCGTTGCCGATGACGGACCCGACACGGGATCGGCGGCAGCCGCGAGTCCTTCACCCGAGATCGACGAAGGGTTTGTCTTAGCCGCCACCGGACGTCCGGGCCGCGGTCCGCGATACCGCTTGGAGTAGGCGATCCGGACGATCACCAGGACGACCACGACGCACAGCAACGCGACGAACCACGACCAACTGCTGACCGCGGCGGTCGCCGGGTCCGGATAGGTGGCATCGGCGCTGAAGTCCGACGGTTCACCCGGAGCGGGGGTCCAGGTCACGGTGGACTCGCCGACCTGCTCGCCGTTCGTCGCGGTCACCGGACCGCCGAAGGTGACGGTCAGTTGTACGTAGTCGCGGTCCGGGACCAGCTCGGTCAGATCGGCGTCGCCGCGGAACCGCACCACCTCCCCGCTGCGCTTGGCGGTGAGATCCATCGTCAGCGAGGTGTCGCCGTAGGCGTCGGCCACGATGTCGCCCAGTTGGGCGAACTGCCCCGCGGTGAGATCGCTGAACGACGCCCGCGTTCCGACGCGCGTGGCGGGATCGTCCTCGTCGGGGTTCTCGTCCGCGCCGGCCTCGTCGTTTCCGGCGGGCTCGGAGGGTGAGGGGGATTCGGCCGTGTTCTCGGGTCCGGCGCCCGGAGACGACGGCGCGTCGGGACGATCGGGCACCTGTTTGTAGTCGGTCACCGAGACCTGCCCCATCATCGACTCGGGGAGGTCGAACTGCGGTGTCCCGCGCGGATTGTCCGGGGTGGTCGCCACGACGACGCTCCCCGAGTAGCGATCTCCCACCGTCGTCGACCGTTCGAGACAACCGGCCATCAGCGGGGAGAGAGCGACGAGAGCGACGGCCACCGCGGACGGCAACAGGCGCCGGGCTCGGCGGGACCCGGGCGCACCCGGTACGGGATTCGACGAACGCACGGTGCTCATCGTGCCAGACCCCGGCCGGACCGCGGGGCACCCGTCACACCGCGCCGCGTCGGGTGTCGGCGGTGTCAGGGCCGACGGCCGAGACCCCGACGCCCGCGTCGCAGCGCCAGGTGGGCGGCGATGTAACCGCTCGCGCCGGTGACACCTCCGCCGGGGTGAGTCGACGCTCCGGCGAGGAGCAGGCCGTCGGCACCGGGGACGCGGTGTCCGGCGAGGTCGGGGGTGGGACGCCACATGAACATCTGGTCGATGGACATCTCGACATGCATGATGTTGCCGCCGATCAGGCCCAGCTCATCGGCCAGATCTCGCGGCGTCTGGACGTACCGATGCGCGACCGACTCGGCGAAACCGGGCGCGTGGCGGTCCACCTCGTCGACGACGGCCTTCGCGGCGCGGTCCGCCGCGGCCGGCCAGTCGCCGTCGGCCAGCCGGTACGGATGCCACTGTGCCCAGAGATTGATGACGGAGCGGCCCGGGGGCGCGAGCGTCGGATCGATCGCCGAATAGCTCATCGCGACCACGGCCGGGCGCGGCGGGAGCTCGCCCACCGACGCCGCGGCATGGGCTCGGGTGAGGTGGGCGCGGTCGGTGACCAGCAGTCCGAGAGCCGAATGGACGCCGTGCTCGGGCAGGTCGCCGGGCAGCCCCTGGTAGTCGGGCAGGCCGGTCGTCCCCAGGCGAACCGCCATCCCGATCCCGCTGCCCACGACGATGGTGCGTCGCCACCGGTCGATGACGCCCGCGTCGAAACCGCCGGCGGCGAGGAGGTCGAGCGTGGTGAGCACGTGGCAGGCGTGGATGACTGTTGCGGCACAACGGGATTGACCCGTGCTGGTGAGCACCCGCCAGTGGTCGCCGCAGCGGGCGACGGAGACCGCGGGGTCGCCGCAGGAGACACGGCCGCCGTCCTGGTGGATTCGGTGCACGAGGGCCTCGGTGAGTGCGCCGCTGCCCCCGATCGCGCGTCCGGGCGGGATTCGGTGCATGAGTGCGGCGAATCCGATCATCGGCGCCGTGCCCGGTGCGCTCATGGGCGGTCCGGACTGGGCGCCGAACCACGCGAGTCCCGCCTTGAGCTGTTCGGACTCGAAATACTCGTCGAGGAGGGAATCGCCGGAGGCCATCAATTCGGCGGTCAGGTTCAGCACCCGGCCGCCGCGCCGGCCGAACAACCCCGTGCGTGCCGTGGTGGCGGTGCCGCCGAGCCCGCCGAAGGCCCGGCCGAACTTCCCCATCGTCGCGGGTTGGTAGAACGCATCCATGACCGCCCGCGCCCGCGGCGTCCACGTCTCCACGAAGCGTCGATATGCGGCGGCATCGGCTGCACCACAGGCGTTCTCGATGGAAGCGCACGTCGCGTCGAGGTCGGTGCGGAAGACGATCGGCGGGGCGGTCGCGGTGGCCGGGACGAACGCCCACGGATCGCAGTCGATGTAGCGCAGGCCGTGCGCGGCGAGGTCGAGGTCGTCGAGAACGGGGGAGTGACGGATCATCAGATGCGACGACGACCCCCGGTCGACCCGATGTCCGGGGAACCGTTCGACGGTGGAGACCGCGCCGCCTGGGATGTCGTCCCGCTCGAGTGCCTCCACATCCCGTCCGGCCTGTGCCAGGTAGGCCGCGGCGATCAGGCCGTTGTGGCCCGCGCCGATGACGACGGCGTCACGCCGTGTGCCGTGCATCGTCAGCTCCCGGTACCGGCGCGGCGGGCGGCGGCCGGGGGTTGCAGTTCCAGGGGGAGCGGACGGCCGAGGAACGCGAACGGACGCGGATCGCCGGTGAAGGTGAAGTGGCGCAGGACGTCGGTGAAACCCATCCGCCGGTACAACGACCACGCGCGGTTGTCCTCGGCGGGGATCTCCGGGGTCGACAGCAGCACATGGCGTTCGGGCCGGTCGGCCAGCAGCCGGGCGAGGAGCCCCTGGCCGATACCTCGGCCCTGAGCGGTCGGGTGGACGTGCAGCTCGGTGAGCTCGAAGTAGTCGCGCGCGATCGCCTCGACCGTCTCGGGCGGTCGGCCCGTCTGGCGGAGTCCGAGCCGCAGCTGCTGGTTCCACCATTGACCGGTCGCGCCGGTGTAGCCGTAGGCGATGCCGACGAGCAGGTCGTCGGGTCCGAAGCCGACCGGCGGACCGACCCGGCGCCGCGCGGCCGGCATGGTCCGCGCCTCGTGTGGGGTCACCGTCTCGACCGCGCCCATCGCACGCCATCCGGGCCGCGCGATGTGTTCGCGCCAGAGCCCGGCCCGATGGATCTCCGTACCGCGCGGATAATTCATCGCGGTCACGTAGATCTCCAGGGCCGGCTCGAGCCAGGCCCGGGCGTCCTGGCCACTCAGGCTCACCAGGCGGATGGTCAACGGATTTCCGTTCTCTGCATCGTTCGTCCTGCGTCGTCGACCTGCAGACGAGGTCGGCTGCCGCTGGGGCGGGCCGCCCTCTGCCGGGGGCATCGCGTCGCAGGCCACTTCCGGGAATTGTCCTATCGATGATGCACACTCGGCAGGAATCGGCCCGCAGGTGGTGGCGTTGTACTCCCCGGCGGGGGTTTCGGGTCACAGATGTCTTGAACGCCGACGCCGGGATAGCTATATTGAACGTGTCGAACGGATGTTCGATGAATGTGCCTCCGCAAGCTGTTCGCGTTCATCCGACGACACGGTCCGGCGGCGGACGAGGGAAGCGTCTGCCGCCGGACACAGCCCATACGCACGAGGAGGACGACATGGCCAGACACCGCAGCGCCACGGCTCTCACCCACGCGGCGCCCGTCGACCCGGTGATGGTCGGTCGAGCGCGCGATCTCCTCGAGCGTGCACACGTGCTCTTCGACAATGCCGACGGCGTCGACGACGACGTCGAGCGGTTCCGTCAGCTGTACCTCGTTGCCCTCCGCGCCTCGGGCGCGGCCCTCGCCGTGCACGAACCGGTCGGGACCGTGCGGCGCAGGACGTCGAACGCCTGGACCCGCATCGGTGTGGTCGCCCCAGAGCTGGCGCCGATCGCCGCCCGGTTCGCCGCGCTGTCGCCGGTTCGGATGAAGATCGAGTCCGGGATCATCCGCACGATCGACCCCGACAGCGTCGCCGGCATGCGGCTGCTCGTCCTCGACTTCCTGCGTCGGGTCGAGACGATGGTCATCGCCTACGAGCAAGGAAAACTCGGTGCCGAAGCGCCGCAGATCGGCGCGACGGCGTGAATCCGGCCACACTTTGCGGTTTCTGGCACCGCCCGGTCGTCGGCAACAGCGAGTAATGGTGGTCGCGGTCGATTTCACCTCGTATCATGGGACGATATAGGCGCAGACGCCTTTCCGGTCGCGGGTGACCTTCGTCGGCGTCACGGATCAGTGAGAAGGAGGGTCGGTGCCACTTTCGGAGCACGAGCAACGCATGCTCGAACAGATCGAGAGCGCGCTGTACGCGGAAGACCCCAAGTTTGCGTCCAGTGTCAAGCGTCGGCGCCTTGGGAAGTCGAGCGGTCGTCGTCGCCTGCAGGCGGCAGCGGTCTTCGTCGTCGGCCTGGTGATGCTGGTCGGCGGACTCATCGTCAACATCAACATCGGCGGATTCCCGATCGTGAGCCTCCTGGGCTTCCTGGTGATGTTCGGGGCCGGCCTCTTCGCTCTCTGGGGAGACAACAACACCGCCGAGGCGGGCTCGTCGTCGACCAGGTCCGGCAAGAAGCAACCGGGGTCGTCCGGCGCCAAGCGCAAGCTGTCGGAGCGCATGGAGGAGCGATTCAATCGCCGGTTCGAGCAGGAGTGATCCGCTGATCCCGACTCCGCGTTCGTCGATCGGCTGACCGACTCCCGCAACTTCGCATACGACTGAGCCGCGTGCCTTCGGGCACGCGGCTCTTTCATGTCCTCGATCGCTCTCCAGAGCACGCTGAACGGGTTCGGGCGCACGGCCGACGGATTCGGGCGCACGATCGACGGGATCGGACGCCCAGTCGACGGTCCTCGCTCTTCTTTGCCGGCATCCCCACTTCTCCCCACCGGCGATCCCCACTTCTCCCCACCGGGACGCCCCACTTTGCCCCACTAGAGGATCTATGCCTGGATTTCCCGCCTCTCGAACCTCATCGGTATCTCTGATCACACGCTTGTTGCCCTTCTTTGCGCCCATGACGCGCCGGCGACACGCGCGTTCATCGTCATCTTGAGCTCCCTGAACTGGGAATTTGCTGTCAGTGAGTGAATGCGGGGGGCGGTGGGGGTGGAAAGTGGTGGAAAGTGGGGTACTGTGGCAGCACTGGGTGAGGCGAGATACGACGCGGAACCCGGTGGGCAGGAGGTGTCGACGTGTCCGTGCGATTCGTCGGTACCTACACGCCCAAATTGGACGACAAAGGGCGGCTCACGTTGCCCGCCAAGTTCCGCGATGCACTGGCAGGAGGGGTAGTGGTCACCAAAGGCCAAGATCACAGCTTGTCGGTGTACCGGACCGAAGAGTTCGACGCGATAGCCGCTCGGATCGTCGAGGCGTCTCGGAACGACCCTGATCTGCGCGCGTTCCAGCGGACGTTCTTCGCCGGTTCGGAAGAGCAGCGACCGGACGGTCAGGGCAGGATCAGTCTGTCCGGCGACCATCGCGTGTACGCGGGGTTGTCCAAGGAGTGCGTGGTGTTCGGCAGCTTCGATCACCTCGAGATCTGGGACTCGGCCGCATGGAACGAGTACCAGACGCGGCACGAGGAGAACTTCTCGGCCGCCAACTCCGCCGCGCTGAACGCGGTGCTGTAGCCGGAGGACCGGCCCGCCACACCGCCGAGACAGCAACACCAACGACAGCAACCGACCAGAAACCGACCGAAGAGACAGCAACCGATGGGCGAGTTCGGTGCCCAGCGGCTTCGGGTGGCACGAGGCCCCGGCCCGGTGGCGACCCTGGCGTACTTCCCCAACGCCAGGTGCGTGATCGGGTCGGGACCCCGCTCCATCCGACCGCCTGCTCTCGCCGACCCGAGGCATCCGCCCACCGCCGATACCGCATACATGCCGATGGGGGGTCTTCATCATGGTCGATGCCGAGGACGAACCGCGTCGGTCCGGCGAGTTCGGTCACATCCCCGTCATGGGTGCGCGCATCGTCGAACTGCTGACCCCCGCACTGGATTCCGACGATCCGCGCGTCTTCCTCGACGCCACGCTCGGCGCGGGCGGGCACAGTCAACTGGTTCTCGAGTCGTTCCCGAACGTCCGCGTGGTCGGCATCGATCGGGACGCCTCGGCACTCGAGATCGCCCGCGAGCGCCTGGCGTCGTACTCCGACCGGATCTCGCTGCACCAGGCCACCTTTCACGAGATCCGTGACGTGATGGACGCAGCGGGGGAGTCGGTGATCGATGCCGCACTGTTCGATCTCGGGGTGTCGTCGATGCAGCTGGACCAGGCCGGACGCGGTTTCGCCTATGCGGTGGATGCGCCGCTCGACATGCGCATGAACTCCGACGACCTGCTCACCGCCGCCGACGTGCTCAACACGTACTCGCACGGCGAATTGGCCCGCGTGCTCTCCGATTACGGGGAGGAGCGCTTCGCCGGCCGGATCGCCTCGGCGGTCCTGCGGGAGCGGGACAAGGAGCCCTTCTCGACCAGCGCGCGTCTCGTCGAACTGCTCTACGACGCCATCCCGGCCGCCACCAGGCGGACCGGCGGGCACCCGGCGAAGCGGACGTTCCAGGCGCTGCGCATCGAGGTCAACCACGAATTGGATGTCCTGCGTAAGGCTCTGCCGGCCGCGCTGGACGCGCTCGCCGTGGGCGGACGGATCGCCGTGATGAGTTACCAGTCTCTCGAGGATCGGATCGTCAAGCGCGAGTTCGCGACGCGCACATCGTCCACCTCGCCTCCCGGCCTCCCGGTCGAGTTGCCCGGCACGGCACCGGAGTTCCGTCTCGTCACACGGGGCGCCGAACGTCCGGACGAGAACGAACTGGCCACCAACCCGCGCTCGGCGCCGGTGCGTGTCCGCGCGATCGAACGAGTCGAGAAGAAGGGCTGAGCATGACCATCCTGCACGAGGCCCCGTCGCGGTCCGCCGGGGACGAGCGCGATTCGCGACGGTCACGCCGAACCCGCATCGAGTCCGAACGTGCGACGCGATCGAGGGCCGCCCAGCGGGCACTCGACCGTCGACACCGACGCTCCGCGGCGGGTCGTGCCACGCCTGCGCGTCGTACCGGCGGCGGACTGTCCATGACCGGGGTGTCCCTGCGAGAGCGACTGCAGCACACCCCGTTTGTCGTGCCGGTGATCGCGTTGCTCGTCCTCGGACTCGGTCTCAGCCTGTGGTTGTCGACCAAGGCGGCGCAGGACTCCTACAAGCTGGGAATCGAGCGGACGCAGAACCAGTCCCTCATCGATCAGCGCGACGCGCTCAAGCGCACGTACGAATCGGGCAACTCGGCGCCTGAATTGTCGGACAAGGCAGCACGTCTCGGCATGATCCCCGCCGACAACCCCGCTCGGATGATCGTCGACGACCCGCGACGTCCGCGCGTGGTGGGCAAGCCGGAGCCCGCGTCCGGGCGTCCGATGGGGAGCCTGAATCCCGATACCGCACCGGATCCCGCGGAATCGATCGACCCGAGCGAGGTCGACGACTCGATCGGGCTGGGCGGCGGATCGGGTTCCGCGGGACCCGAGGCGGGCGGGACGTCCACACCGCAACCCGCACCGTCGCAACCCACATCGTCGCAACCGGCATCCGGCGAACCGGCATCCGGCGAACCGGCGGCCGGCGGACCGTCTCCGTCGCAGACCGCACCGCCGGGCGCGAATCCGCTCCCGTCCGGTGCGAGTCCGGCTCCCTCCGGGGCCGGTGCCGTGCCCCCGGCCGCGCCGTCGACCCCGACTCCGGCGCCGAATGTGGTGCCCACCCCGTGAGTTCGCCCCGATCCGCGCTTTCGAAGTGCGCTGGATCTCCGGCGCCATCTCCAACCCGCCGGGGTCAAATCCGGGGTAACCACGTTGAAGCGGTGAACAATTGACGACCATGACACGTGCGACCTTCGAGCGGCTCGGCGCCGGCCCGTCGCGTCCGGGACGCCGACCCGGGCGTGGACCCGGAGCGGGGTCGGGAGGATCGGATCGGAAGGGGGCCGGCGGGCGGAACGGCCGTGGGCCGCAGGGTTTCGTCTTCCGTGCGCGCGCGGCCGGCGTGGTTGTCCTGCTGGTCGTTCTCGCCGTCGCGGTCAAGATGATCGTCGTCCACACGGTGCAGGCGAGTTCGATCTCTGCCGAGGCCGCACAGCAGCGCGAGTACACGCAGGTCCTCACCGCCAAGCGCGGTGCGATCCTCGACCGCAACGGGCGCCCGCTGGCCTACACCGACGAAGCGCGGTCGTTGACGTTCCTGCCCAAGGCCGTTCGCAAGACGATCGAGGAAGAGCACCGCAAGAACCCCGCGCTTCCCGACGTCGAGACCAGGCTCGAGGAGATCGCGAAGGGGGTGTCGGTGGCCCTCGGTGGTTCGATCAGCGAGGAGGATCTCCTCGAGAAGGTCACCGGCGAGGACACTTTCGTGTACCTCGCGCGGTCCCTGAGCCCCGACGTCGCGTCCCGGATCACCGAGGACTTCCCGGAGGTCGGTGCCGACCCGCAGAGCATCCGCCTGTACCCGGGTGGGTCGCTGGCGGCGAACGTGGTCGGCGACGTGAACTACGACGGCAATGGACTCATCGGGCTCGAGGCATCGCTGGACTCGATCCTGTCAGGGACGGACGGCTCGCGGACCTACGACCGGGGATCGGACGGGGCCGTCATCCCCGGCAGCATGCGCAACGTGCACCCGGCTCTCAACGGGGCGACGGTACGCCTCACCCTCGACTCCGACATCCAGTGGTTCGTCCAGAGCCAGGTCATGAAGGCCAAGCAGGCATCGGGTGCGCAGGGCGCGTCGGCCGTGGTGCTCGATGCCAAGACCGGTGAGGTGCTGGCGATGGCGAACGACGGGACGTTCAACGCATCCATCCCGTTGTCCGATCAGCCCGATGCCGAGCTGGGCAACCCCGCCGTCACCTCGCCGTTCGAGCCGGGTTCGGTCAACAAGCTCATCGCCGCCGCGGCCGCCGTCGAGTACGGCATCACCCGGCCCGAGACGGTGCACCGTGTTCCGGGCAGCATCCGGATGGCAGGGGTGACGGTGCGCGACGCCTGGGAGCACGGGGTCGAGCCGTACACGACCACCGGCATCTTCGGTAAGTCGTCGAACGTCGGCACCCTGATGCTCGCGCAGCGGATCGGCGAAGAGCGCTTCGCCGACATGGTCAAGAAATTCGGTCTCGGTCAGCGAACCGGGGTCGGCCTGCCCGCGGAGAGCGCGGGAGAGGTTCCCGCCCTGAGTCAGTGGTCCGGTGGTTCGTTCGCCAACCTGCCCATCGGACAGGGCCTTTCGATGTCGCTGCTGCAGATGACCGCGATGTACCAGGCGATCGCCAACGACGGCCTGCGCATTCCGCCGCGCATCCTGGCGTCGGAGCAGCGGGACGGGTCGGCGCCCGACGACCGGGCGCGGCCCCAACCCGTCCGGGTGGTGAGCGAGTCCACCGCCCGGACCGTCCGGGACATGTTCCGGTCGGTGGTGCAGGACGACCCGACCGGTGAGCAACAGGGCACCGGGACCAAGGCGGCCGTCGACGGCTACCAGGTGAGCGGCAAGACCGGCACCGCGCAGCAGGTCGATCCATCCTGTGGGTGCTACTCGAACTCGCGGTACAACATCACGTTCGCGGGCATCGCCCCGGCCGACAACCCGCGCTACGTCGTCGGGATCATGCTCGACAACCCACGGCGCAGTTCCGACGGGTCGGGCGGTCAGTCGGCGGCTCCGCTGTTCTCCACCATCACGTCGTGGATGCTCCAGCGCGCCCAGGTGCCGCTGTCCGCGCCGACGCCCCGGCTGACCCTGACCGCACGGTAGCGCCCGCGGAGTCCGTCGCCGATCAGCCGGACACCCGGACAGGTGCGGCCACGGGCGCACCGTGTGCTGTGGCGTCGGGGCGGGTCGGTATCGTGAGTGCGATTCTGCGCCTCCCGACGAGGCACCGACGCACCTCGCGGCACAGCCCGGTCCGACGTCCGAACACCGACACCCGTACCGAGCAGTCCCGCACGACCAGCACAGTCCCGAGGAGCGAGCATGTCCGCTCGCCCGTGGGAAACGCCGAGAGAAGAACCGAGGAGGCGAGGAGCACCGATGGCGTCTCGTCGACCATCACCCGACCGGAGGGGCGGACCCATCCGTCCGCGTGAGGTCGCGCCGACAGCGGTGTCCGTGTTGTCCACCGCCACCGGGGCCCGACTCGACCTGGTCGGCGGCGCCGACGCCGAGACCCAGGTGACCGGGGTCGTCCTGCGGGCGCAGGACGTCCGGCCCGGTGACCTGTTCGCCGCTCTGCCCGGGGCCAGCACGCACGGCGCGAAGTTCGCCGATCAGGCCGTGGCGGCCGGTGCGACGGCCATCCTCACCGACCCCGCCGGCCGGGCCGAACTGGCTCGCGTCCTGCCGCCGGAGACTGCCGTCGCGGTCCTCATCCATCCCGCTCCCCGCACGGTGCTCGGCAATGTCAGCGCCCGCGTGTACGGCAATCCGTCCCAACGACTCAAGCTGATCGGCATCACCGGCACGTCGGGCAAGACCACCACGTCCTATCTGGTCGAGGCCGCCCTGCTGGCCGCCGGGCACTCGGTAGGGCTCATCGGCACCGTCGAGACCCGCGTGAACGGCGTCGCCCAACCGAGTTCGCTGACCACGCCGGAGGCCCCGACCCTGCAGGCCCTGCTCGCGGCGATGCTCGAGGACGGCGTCGACATCGTCGTCATGGAGGTGTCGAGTCACGCGCTGGCACTCGGTCGCGTCGACGGTGCGCATTTCGCGATCGGCGCGTTCACCAATCTCTCGCAGGACCATCTCGATTTCCACCTGACGATGCGCGCCTACTTCGACGCGAAGGCCCAGCTGTTCGTCCCGTCCGCCCCGACGCACGCGGTCCGGGCGGTCGTGTGCGTCGACGACGAGTGGGGTCGGCGGATGGCCGAGCTCGCCCGGCGGCCGGGCGAGGCCGCCCATCTGCAGCCGGTCCTGGTATCCACCGGGCCGACGCCGGCCCACTGGCAGGCGGATGACTCGTCGCTCGCCGACGACGGCTCGTCACGCACCCCGTTCACCGAGCCGGACGGCGAGCACGAGCTCCTCATCCCGCTGCCCGGCCGGTACAACGTGGCCAACGGGCTCCTGGCCGTCGCCGTGGCACACGCCGCCGGCGTGCCGGTGCCCACCGCACTCGAGGCGGTCGCGTCGGTAAGCGTCCCGGGACGCCTACAACGCATCGATCGTGGACAGCCGTTCCTGGCCCTCGTCGACTACGCCCACAAGCCGGGCGCGATCGAGGCGGTGCTGGCGACACTGCGCGGGCAGACGACCGGACGGGTGGCCATCGTCGTCGGTGCCGGCGGCGATCGCGACACCGGGAAACGGCCGCTGATGGGGGAAGCGGCCGCGCGCGGTGCCGAACTCGTGGTCGTGACCGACGACAACCCGCGTACCGAGGACCCGGGTGCGATCCGGGCCGAGGTGCTCGCCGGTGCACAGGCCGTGCCCGGAACCGAGCGCCCCCGCGGCGCGGAACCGATCCGGGAGATCGGCGATCGCGCCGCCGCGATCGAGGCGGCCGTCGCCTGGGCACGGCCCGGCGACATCGTGCTGGTCGCCGGCAAGGGACACGAGGCAGGACAGGAGATCGACGGCGTGAAGCATCCGTTCGACGATCGGGAGGTCGTCGCCCGCGCGCTCGAGTCCCGGGCAGGCGTCGCTCCGGGTGCGGTCGCGGAGGGCGAACGATGACCACCGGAGCGGTCACGGTCATCCGCGGCGATGCGCCGGTGTCGGTCGACGACGCCCGCCGGCTGATCCGGCGCCTCGCCGAGTCCGCCGGCGCCGGCCGCACCTGGGCGGTCATCGCCGAGCTGGCCTCGCCGGCCGACCTGACCGAGAACCAGCGCGTCGTCGAACACGATCTGCTGGGTCGCCTGGCGGTCCGGCTGGCCGTCGACAAGACTCTCTGCGTGGGGGATTCACGATCGGTGCACGCGCTGCACCAGGGCGCGGTCATGGAGGGTTCGTGGGGTGACGAGGCGCGCATCGTCGAGTCCGTCGACGCCGCCGCCCGACTCGCCGACACCGAACCGGACTGGCGGCCCGCCGCCGGCGACGTCATCCTGCTGGCCGCGGCCGGCGCCGATCTCGACTCGGTGATCACCGCGTGGTCCGAGCGGGGCGGATGGCGGGTCGTCGACGCCCCGGCCGGCGACGAGGCGGCGCCATGAGCGCTCGGGTGCGGGTGAAGGGGCCGACGATGCTCCTCCGCCTTGGGGTGCCAGGCAGGTTCGGGAAGATCGCGGCCGGGAACAGACCGGTCGCGTACGGAGAGGATGCGGGGGCAACGCGGTGACACAGATACTCCTCGCGGGGGCGATCGCGATCGCGGTGTCGATCCTGCTGACGCCGGTCCTCATCAAGGTGTTCTCCCGGCAGGGCTTCGGGCAGGAGATCCGGGTCGAGGGCCCGCAGAGCCACCAGACCAAGCGCGGGACGCCGTCGATGGGCGGCGTCGCGATCCTGGCGGCACTCTGGGCCGGCTATTTCGGCGCCCACCTCGTCGGGGTCTTCACCGACGCCGGGAACGGCCCGACCGCCTCCGGACTGCTCGTCCTGGGGCTGGCGACCGCGTTGGGCGTCGTCGGGTTCCTCGACGACATCATCAAGATCCGCAAGCATCGCAACCTCGGTCTGAACAAGACCGCGAAGTCGATCGGGCAGTTCATCGCCGCCATCCTCTTCGGCATCCTGGTGCTGCAGTTCCGCAACGACTACGGCTACACGCCCGCGAGTACGAACCTGTCCTACGTCCGCGACATCGATGCGATCACGCTGGGGTCGGTCGTGTTCGTGGTGTTCTGCTGGCTGGTCGTCGCGGCCTGGTCGAACGCGGTGAACTTCACCGACGGGCTCGACGGCTTGGCCGCCGGCTCCATGGCGATGGTCCTGGGCTCCTACGTCCTGGTCACCTTCTTCCAGTTCGTGAACGCCTGTGCGGGCGGCGCGAAACCGCCGAGCGAGATCCCCACCGGCTGCTACCAGGTCCGTGACCCCCTCGATCTCGCGCTCATCGCCGTGGCCGGCGGTGGAGCGTGCCTCGGCTTCCTCTGGTGGAATGCGGCGCCCGCCAAGATCTTCATGGGCGACACCGGCTCGCTCGCCCTCGGCGGCATGCTCGCCGGTCTGTCGATCACCACGCGGACGGAGTTGCTGGCGGTCGTCATCGGCGCGCTGTTCGTCGCCGAGATCATGTCGGTCGTGATCCAGATCGCCTTCTTCCGGACCACCGGTCGTCGCGTGTTCCGGATGGCCCCGTTCCATCACCACTTCGAACTCGGTGGCTGGGCGGAGACCACGGTGATCATCAGATTCTGGTTGCTCACCGCCATCGCCTGTGCGCTCGGCCTGTCGCTGTTCTACGGCGAGTTCCTGACCACCAATGGCTGATCAGCCGGAAGCGAGTCCGACCCCCGGGGGGCCCGACCCGCGCGCCCTGGCCGGCCGGACCGTCGTGGTCGGCGGGGCCGGGACCGCGGGGTTGTCCGCCACCCGGTTCCTGGTGACGCTCGGCGCGCATGTCCTGCTCGCCGACGACCGGTTCGCCGGTGCTGACGCGCCGCCCGTCGACCGGAACGCCGCGGCCGCGGCGGTCGCCGGGGTCACCGAACTGATGTCGCAGGGCGTCGAACCGGTCGCCGTCGCGGATCTGCTCACCGGTTCCGGGCGACTGGCGACGGCCAAGGTCGTGATCGTGTCACCCGGCTTCGCGCCCACCCACCACCTGGTGGCGGCCGCGGCCGCCGCCGGCGTACCGGTCTGGGGCGAGGTCGAACTGGCCTGGCGCGTGGACGTCGCGGGACTGCTGGGCGAACCACGCACCTGGCTTGTCGTGACCGGCACCAACGGCAAGACGACGACCACGTCGATGCTCGCCGGGATCGTCGAGGCGTCGGGCCGCAGGGGTGCGGCCTGTGGCAACATCGGGCTCCCGGTGCTCGACGCGATGCAGGCCGAGCCCAGGGTGGACGTGCTGTGCGCCGAACTGTCGTCATTTCAGCTGCATTGGGCGCCGTCGGTCCGTCCGCATGCGGGAGTCGTGCTGAACGTGGCCGAGGATCACCTCGACTGGCACGGGACCTTCGAGGCGTACGCACTTGCCAAGGCGGGAGCGCTGCGCGGTGCGGTGAGTGTCGTCGGACTCGACGACCCGGTCGCGTCCGGCCTGCCCGCCGCGGGCCGCCGCATCGGTTTCACGCTGCGCGAGCCGCAGCCCGGACAGCTCGGCGTCGCGAACGGTGTGCTGATCGACCGCGCCTTCGACGCGGGCCGGTTGTATGACGCCGACGAGGTGCGCCCGGCCGGACCGTCGGGTGTCGCCGATGCGCTGGCCGCGTCGGCTCTCGCGCTCGCGGCCGGCATCGGGCCGGAGGCGATACGGGCGGGGCTGGCGTCCTTCCGGCCGGCCGGTCATCGCGGCGAAGTCGTCGCCTCGCGGGACGGGATCGACTTCGTCGACGACTCGAAAGCCACCAACCCCCACGCCGCCCAGGCGGCGGTCGCCGCCTTCGATCGGGTCGTCCTGATCGCGGGCGGTCTGCTCAAGGGTGCGTCGATGGATGAGATGCTCACCGCGGTGGGCAGTCGGCTGGCCGGGGTGGTCGCGATCGGCCGCGACCGGGACCTGGTGATCGAGGCGATCGCGCGACACGCCCCAGAAGTCCCAACAGTCACAGTATTCACAGGGGACGATGGCACGGTGAACGCGCATCGTCCGGGACAGGCCGGTCCCCAAGCCTCAGCAGTTGATCTCCCGGGGACGGGCTCCTCGACATCGGTGGCGGTCATGGACCGGGCCGTCGAGGAGGCGTGGGTGCTCGCGGAGGCGAGCCCGTCCGCGCCCGACGCCGTGCTGCTCGCACCCGCGGCGGCCTCGCTGGACATGTTCGCCGGATACGGCGCGCGCGGTGACGCTTTCGCCGCCGCCGCGCGTCGGATCGCTGGCTTGCCCGACACCGGACGCTGAGTCGGATGAGCAGCCGCAACCCGGCCGCGGACAACGACCCCGTCGACGATGCCGACGACCGCAGCGGTCTCGACGGCGTCGGAGATGATGGTGTCGCTGCCGACAACGGGAGCGCTGATGTCGAGACCGGCGGGGACACCGGTGGCCGGACGCGCACGAGAGACGAACGGCCGGGCGTGAAGCGCGGCACCGGCGCCAGGTCGGCACGGGACGACGCCTCGGGCCGCTCCGCGGGTGCGGCAGCAGCGACTGCCGCGTCGATCCCCGCGATCGTGCTCGACGCCATCCGCAACCTGTTGGCGCGTCCGCTGGCGTCCTATCAGCTGATCCTCACGATGTCGTTCCTGCTCACCACATTCGGCCTGGTGATGGTCCTCTCGGCGTCGTCGGTCGAGGGGTATTCCAAAGAGGGATCGGCGTACGGGCTGTTCGCCACGCAGGTGATCTTCGCCCTGCTCGGCCTGGTGGTCTTCTACTTCATGCTGCGGATTCCGGTGCGGTTGCTTCGACGGTTCGCCGCTCCGGCGATGTTCGTCGCGGTGGTGCTGCTGGCGCTGGTCCTCATCCCCGGCGTGGGCACGCTCAGTCAGGGCGCGCGCCGCTGGTTCGTCATCTACGGCCTGTCGGTGCAGCCGTCGGAGCTGGTGAAGGTCGCGTTGTGCATTTGGGGTGCGCACCTGCTGGCCTCGCGCCGACGGGACAACGCCTTGCTGCGCGAGCTGCTGGTCCCGCTCGTCCCGGTGGCCATGCTCGTGTGCCTGCTCATCATCCTCGAGCCGAACCTGTCGACGACGATCACCATCGCGATCATCGTCGGTGCGCTGTTGTGGTTCGCGGGACTGCCGGTCAAGGTCTTCGTCTCGTTCGCGGTGTCCGGCATCGCGCTCGCCGTGATCCTCGCCCTGGCCGAGGGCTACCGCTCGCAGCGCGTGATGAGCTTCCTCGGCAACGTCGATGACCCGCAGGGCGCCGGCTATCAGGCGCGCCAGGCGACCTACGCGCTCGCCAACGGCGGGGTCTTCGGCGTGGGCCTCGGCCAGTCGAGTGCCAAGTGGAACTATCTGCCGAACGCGCACAACGACTTCATCTTCGCGATCATCGGCGAGGAGCTCGGGCTGCTCGGCGGGCTCATGGTGGTGTTCCTGTTCGTCGTCCTCGCCTACATCGGCTTCCGGATCGCATCCCGGTCGACCGATCCCTTCCTGCGCCTGATGTCGGCGACCATCACGGTGCTGATCACCGCGCAGGCGTTCATCAACATCGGCTACGTCATCGGATTGCTGCCGGTGACCGGGATCCAGCTGCCGCTGATCTCGGCCGGCGGCACGTCGACGCTCACCGTCCTCGCGATGCTCGGTCTGCTCGCCAACGCCGCGAGGCACGAACCCGAGGCGGTCGCCACGCTCACCGGCGGGTCGCCGAGCCGCGTCGCACGGTGGCTGCGCCTGCCGACGCCGGTGGCCTACCGGCAGACACGGGCGGAGTCGCTGCGCGATCGACTGGACCAGCGCCGCACGGCCGGTCCGCGTCCGACGGCCGGTGCGGGTCGCGGCGGCCGGGGACCGCAGTCGCGTCGCCGTCCGCCGAGCGGGCCCGCGCCGTCGGCCGATGCCGGACGTGGCCGTCGACGCTTCCCGTTGCCCTGGCGGCGTGCCGCCGAGACGTCGCAGCGGCGTGCCGCCCCGTCGTCGCAGTCCGCGCGGGACGATCGACGGCAGGGCCGGTCGTCGACGCGATCCGGTGCCGGCGACACCCGAGGGGCCCGGTCGGCGGCCTCCGGCCGGGCGGGTGTCCCGCGCGGGCGGGTCCGGCCGGGGACTTCTTCGCGGAGCGGCGTCGACTACGGTGTCGGGTATCGGGGGAGCGGGTCGTATGTACGCGGCGCCGGGAGCGGAGCGAGCGGGCCGTATGTACGCGGCGCCGGGAGCGGAGCGAGCGGGCCGAATGTACGCGGCGCCGGCCGTCGGTGACCGGCGGTGGGAGCGGCTGAGGTGCGGGCCCACGACGGGAGATCTCCCGGCCGGGAGCCCGCGAATGTGATCGAAAGCTGAAATGGAGTGACGACGCCGGTGAGTTCGGGTGCGGTACAAGCTGATACGACCGGACGGCCGAACGGCCGGCCGTTGTCGGTGGTCGTCGCAGGCGGCGGCACGGCCGGTCACATCGAACCCGCCCTCGCCGTCGCCGACGCGGTCAGCCGCATCGATCCGACGGCCCGTATCACGGCTCTGGGTACCAGTCGGGGCCTCGAAGTCGATCTCGTCCCGGAACGCGGATACGACCTGCAGCTGATCCCGCCGGTGCCGTTGCCGCGCAAACCCGGCCTCGACCTGGCGCGCACCCCCGGTCGTCTGCTGGGTTCGGTGGCCGCCACCCGCAAGGTTCTCGACGAGGTGGACGCCGACGTGGTCATCGGTTTCGGTGGTTACGTCTCGGTGCCGGCGTACCTCGCGGCGCAGATGCACCTGCGCCGACGCAATCGGATCCCGATCGTCATCCATGAGGCCAATGCCTCGGCCGGCATCGCCAACAAGGTCGGTGCCCGCTTCGCCGATCGGGTCCTGGCGGCGGTCGACGGTTCCGGGCTCGATGCGACGGTCGTCGGAATCCCGGTGCGCGGTGTCCTCGCCGAACTGGACCGGCCCGCCCTGCGGGCGAAGGCGCGCCACTACTTCGGACTCGACGACGACGCTCCGACGCTGCTCGTCTTCGGCGGCTCGCAGGGCGCGCAACGACTCAACGACGCCGTGTCGGGCGCGGCGAAGACATTGGGTGAGGCCGGCATCGGCGTGCTGCACGCATACGGTCCCAAGAACTCGATCGACCCCGCCGTCGTCGATGACGCGCCGCCCTACCGCGCCGTCGGGTATCTCAAACGGATGGATCTCGCGTACGCCGCCGCGGATCTCGTGATGTGCCGGTCCGGCGCGATGACCGTCGCCGAGGTGTCGGCGACCGGGTTGCCCGCGATCTATGTCCCGCTGCCGCACGGGAACGGCGAACAACGACTGAATGCGCTCCCGGTCGTGGAGGCGGGCGGGGGACTGCTCGTCGACGATGCGACGGTGGACGCGGAGTGGGTTGCCCGCGAAGTGCCTGCGCTGCTGACGGATTCGGCTCGGCTGCACGAGATGTCGATCGCTGCCGCGGGCACCGGGCATCGGGACGCCGCGGCGGCGGTGGCCACCGCCGCCATCGAACTCGCGCAGGATTTCCGGGCTGGACGTCGTCGCGGTGGGAGGTCGGCCCGTGAACGATGACGCCGTGAGCGAAGCGACGGAGAGGGACGAGGCGGCGTCGGCTCCGGGGTCGCTGCCCGATGAACTGAGCCGCGTCCACATGGTCGGCATCGGCGGCGCCGGGATGTCGGGGCTGGCCCGGATTCTGCTGGCCCGCGGGGGACAGGTGTCGGGGTCGGATGCCAAGAACAGTCGCGGCATCCTCGAACTCCGGACCCGCGGCGCCCGGGTGCAGGTCGGGCACGATCCGTCGGCGCTCGACCAGATCCCCGGTGGCCCGTCTGTCGTGGTGACCACTCACGCCGCGATCCCGAAGACCAATCCCGAACTCGTGGCGGCACGGTCGCGCGGCATCCCGATTCTCCTGCGACCGCGCGTCCTGGCCCAGCTGATGGCGGGTCAGCGCAGCCTGCTGATCGCCGGCACCCACGGCAAGACCTCCACGACCTCGATGGCGGTCGTCGCGCTGCAGCATGCCGGGACCGACCCGTCGTTCGCGATCGGCGGCGAGCTGAACGAGTCGGGGACCAACGCCCACCACGGTGGAGACCCGATCTTCGTCGCCGAGGCCGACGAGAGCGACGGCTCCCTGCTGGAGTACACACCCGACGTCGTCGTCGTCACCAACATCGACGCCGACCACCTCGACTTCTTCGGTTCCATCGAGGCATATGTCGAGGTGTTCGACCGGTTCGTCGCGCGCATCGCGGGCGGCGGGTCGCTCGTCGTGTGCCTCGACGACCCGGGCTCGGCCGCCCTGGCCGGCCGCGTCGCCGAGTCGCTCACCGCGCGCGGGGTGGAGGTCCTCGGTTATGGACGGGGGACCCACGCCGCGCTGGCGCCGACCGTCCGCAACGTCGCGACCATGACGTCCTGGCAGCCGCGCGGAGGCGGCGGAGCCGCCACGGTCCGGTTCACCTCGCCGCTCTGCCCGGATGTCGAGGATCGACCGATCGTCCTCCCGCTCCCGGGCGAGCACATGGCGCTCAACGCGATCGCCGCGGTGATCGGTGCCGCCCGGGTGGGTGCGCAGCTCGGCGTCGCAACATCCGACGCATCGACCGGGGCCGGGCGGCTCGATGGCATCGTGGCCGGGATCGGCGCGTTCGGCGGTGTCCACCGCCGCTTCGAGTTCCGCGGCCGGCGCGGCGGCGTCGAGGTCATCGACGACTACGCCCATCATCCGACCGAGGTGCGGGCCGTGCTCTCGGCGGCGCAGGACATGGTGTCCGCCCGCGGCGGGCCGAGCGGTTCGCGCGGGCGCGTGATCGCGGTGTTCCAGCCGCACCTCTACTCGCGGACCGTCGAGTTCGCCGACGAGTTCGCCGCTGCTCTCGACCTCGCCGACGCAGTCGTCGTCGCCGATGTGTACGGGGCCCGTGAGGCCCCGATCCCGGGAGTCAGCGGTCGCACGATCTCGGACAAGCTGACCGTGCCGGGGACCTTCGCCCCGGACCTGTCGCGGCTGGCCGCGCAGGTCGCGCGCCTGGCGCGGTCCGGGGATGTCGTGCTGACCCTGGGGGCGGGCGACATCACCATGCAGGGTCCGGAGATCCTCGACGCCCTGGCCTCGGCCTCGACGACCGCCGACACCGCCACCGTGACGGGTTCGGGCGCGACTCCGACCGACGGCCCGGCGGACTCCGACGGCCGGACGGGGCGGGTGTCGTGATCCGCTGGCCGCAGCGCCGCCGGTCGCGCGTGGTCCTCGGCACGCTCATGGTGGTCGCGGCCGGCGTCGGGTTGGTGCTCATCGCCTACCTCACGCCGCTGATGTCGGTGCGCGGCACCGACGTCCGCGACAACGGGTCGATTCCGGCCGACGAGATCCTGCGGGTCGCGGCGGTGCCGTCGGGCACCCCGCTGCTGCAGGTCGACACCCGGGCGGTCGCGCAGCGCGTCGCCACCATCCCGTCCGTCGAATCGGCGCGCGTGCAGCGGAGTTACCCCTCGTCGCTGACCATCACCGTCGTCGAGCGGGTCCCGGTCGTGATCGTGAACAACGGCGACGACGTCCACGTGATCGACAAGTCCGGGGTGGCGTTCCTCGACTACGACCGCACGCAGGGCGTCCCGCCCGAGGTGCTCAAGCTCCCCGTTCTCGACACCCCGAACCCGGGGCCGGCGGACCCGACCACCAGGGAGACGATCGCGGCGGTGGCGGGCTTGCCCGAATCGCTGGCGCGGCAGGTCATCCGGGTGACCGCGACCTCGCCGGTCGACATCGAGTTCACGCTGTCGGAGAAGCGCACCGTGGTGTGGGGGGACAGCGACCGCGGCGCCGAGAAGGCCCGCACACTGACGCATCTGCTCACCCGCGAGGCGCGGATGTACAACGTGTCGAGTCCCGAGTTCCCGGCCTATCGGTGACGCACGCCGGATCCGGCCGACCCCGAAATCACCGGTCGGGGTGAGGCGGACCCGCGTGACGGAACCGGACGACCCCCGTGGGGCGGCGAAAAGCTGAGGGTTCCGGCGGATTTCGCCACGACTTCCCGACACGCCGAGCGCGGATCTGGATACCGGGGCCCGCGATGCCTAGCGTCATCACCACAACGAGTTACTTGACATAACTCTAAATCTATGGTTCAGGTTTAGGGTTTGTCGCGAGCGGGACGTGGACCGGCCGGTTCACACAGGACATATCGAGACCAGAACTCGAACAACGAGATCGACCACACAAGGAAGGCGAGCGCATGACGCCACCGCACAACTACCTGGCCGTCATCAAGGTCGTCGGCATCGGCGGTGGCGGCGTGAATGCCGTCAACCGCATGATCGAACAGGGACTCAAGGGAGTCGAGTTCATCGCGATCAACACCGACGCCCAGGCGTTGTTGATGAGCGACGCCGACGTCAAGCTCGATGTCGGGCGCGACTCGACACGGGGTCTCGGCGCCGGTGCCGATCCCGAGGTCGGTCGCCGCGCCGCCGAGGACGCGCGCGACGAGATCGAGGAACTGCTCAAGGGCGCCGACATGGTCTTCGTGACCGCGGGCGAGGGCGGCGGGACCGGAACGGGTGGTGCACCCGTGGTCGCGTCGATCGCGCGGAAGCTCGGTGCGCTCACCGTCGGGGTGGTCACCCGGCCGTTCGCCTTCGAGGGCAAGCGGCGCGGCGGACAGGCCGAGGCGGGCATCACCGCGCTGCGCGAGTCCTGCGACACCCTGATCGTGATCCCCAACGACCGTCTGCTGCAGCTCGGCGACGCGCAGGTCAGCCTGATGGACGCGTTCCGCAGTGCCGACGAGGTGCTCCTCAACGGCGTGCAGGGCATCACCGACCTCATCACCACGCCGGGCCTGATCAACGTCGACTTCGCCGACGTCAAGGGCGTCATGAGCGATGCCGGCAGCGCGCTGATGGGCATCGGTTCGGCCCGCGGCGAGGAGCGTGCGCGCAAGGCCGCCGAGTCCGCGATCAATTCGCCACTGCTCGAGGCCTCGATGGAAGGCGCCCGCGGTGTGCTGATCTCGATCGCCGGTGGCAGCGACCTGGGTCTGTTCGAGATCCACAACGCCGCGACCCAGGTGCAGGAGGCCGCGCACGAGGACGCCAACATCATCTTCGGCACGGTGATCGACGACAACCTCGGTGACGAGGTCCGGGTCACGGTCATCGCCGCCGGCTTCGACGGTGGCTCACCCAAGAAGCGGACCGACGTCCCGGCCGCCGCGGGGCGTTCCGCGGTCGGTCAGGGCCAGGCCGGCGCCGTGGCGTCGCCGCCGAAGAACGATCCGCTCTTCGGGGACATGCCGAAGGGTGCGGGCGATCCGTTCGAGCAGGAGCCGGAGCCGCCCCGCCGCAACACCGTTCGGCTCGACGACGACGATGTCGACGTGCCGTCGTTCATGAAGCGCTGAGCCCGCGCATGCGGGTGCGTCGTGTCATCACCACCCGTGCCGGCGGGGTCTCGGTGTCACCGTACGATTCGTTCAATCTCGGTGATCACGTCGGAGACGATCCGGAAGCCGTGGCGGCGAACAGGATTCGGCTGGCCGAGCAGATCGGGGTGGCGGCCGGGTCGGTGGTCTGGATGGAACAGATCCACAGTCGCAACGTCACCGTGGTCGACGGACCGGTTCCCGAGCCGGTGCCCGCCACCGACGCGCTGGTCACGACCACGCCCGGTCTCGCCCTCGCCGTGCTGTCCGCCGACTGCGTCCCGGTACTCCTCAGCGACGACGACGCCGGTGTGATCGCGGGGGTCCATGCGGGCCGCGTCGGCGCCCGGATCGGCATCGTGCCCGCCACCCTGCGCGCAATGGTCGAACTCGGCGCCCGGATCGGGTCCATCGGCGCCTTCCTCGGTCCTGCCGCGAGCGGAGACCACTACGAGGTGCCCGCCGACATGCAGGCCGACGTAGAGAAACATCTGCCGGGCAGCGCCGTGCGTACCAAGAAGGGCACGGCCGGTCTCGACCTGCGTGCCGGCTTGCGGCGGCAGTTGCTCGAGGCCGGCGTCGCCGGAGTCGCGGTCGACCCGCGGGACACCATCGCCGACCCGAGCCTGTTCAGCCATCGCCGGGGCGCACCCACGGGCCGCCTGGCCTCGGTCATCTGGATGGACCCCGATGACGATGCACCCGGTGAGCGGCGCCCGCTCGGGGAGTGACCCGGTGGCGAGAAGGATGGGGACATGACCGGGTCATCTGATGCGCGCACCGCCGAGCTGGGGGAACGGTTGGCCGCGGTGCGTCGGCGCCTCGACGCCGCGGTCGAGGCCGCCCACCGGCCGGCGGGCTCCTGTCAGCTCCTCGTGGTCACGAAGTTCTTTCCCGCGGATGACGTCCGTCGGCTGCTGCAGCTGGGGGAGCGCGCGTTCGGCGAGTCGCGCGAACCCGAGGCCGGCCGGAAGGTGGCAGAGGTGCTGGGGGACTGGGAGTCCCCGGAGCCCGGCGACGTCCCCGTCTTCGACATGATCGGTTCGGTGCAGTCCAAGAAGGCCCGGTCGGTGGCGCGGTGGGCGCGCGCGGTGCACTCCGTCGACCGCCCGAAGGTCGTCGACGCCCTGGATAGTGCCGCGGTCGCGGCACTCGACGAGGGGGAGCGCGCCGATCCGCTCGGCATCCTGCTCCAGGTCAGCCTCGACGGCGATCCGCAACGCGGCGGCGTCGTCGAAGACGATCTCCCGGCTCTGGCCGAGCGGGTCGTCGAGGCCGACTCACTGCGGTTGCGCGGGCTCATGGTCATCGCCCCGCTGGACGGCGAACCCGGGCACTGGATGGCCGAGGCCGCACGCATCCACGAGGCGTTCCGCGGGCGATTCGACGCCGCCGAACTGTCCGCGGGCATGTCCGGGGACATGGAGGAGGCGGTCGCCGCAGGCTCGACATGCGTGCGTGTCGGAACCGCGATCATGGGCGATCGGCCGCTAATCTCTCAGTAATCACATTGGTAACACGAGAACCAAGTGACACACGAAGCGCAGTTAGCTCACTGACCACAGATGCACCATCCGGCACGGCAGCAACCGGCGTCGCACTACCAGAGAGGCCGTCAATGACCACGATGCAGAAGTTCAAGGCTTACTTCGGCATGGTGCCGCCCAGCGAGTACGAGGACGACTACCTAGAGGAGTCGGCCCCGCCGCTGCGTGAGCGGTCTCGTGAGCGCGCCTACCGTGACGACTACTACGGCGACTCCTCCTACGATCCCGGATACGAGCCGTCGTTCCGGGACGCCGGCTACCGCGACGAGATCGCGTACCGCGACGAGCTGTCCGACCGCCACTACGATGCCGGCTTCGACCTGGCCCCGGAGTACGCGGCGGAGTTCGCCTACGCCGGCAGTCGCGCGGTGGGCGAGGGGCCGATGCGGGCGCCCGCCCGCCTCGAACCGCTGCAGCGTTCGTCGAGCGCGGCCCTGCGCGCTGCCACCGCGCCGCGGTCGATGGGTGCCGACCCCCGCGAACTCGAGCGCGTCTTCGCCGACAGCCCGCTGCAGAAGATCACCACGCTGCGCCCGTCGGACTACAGCGAGGCCCGTACCATCGGGGAGCGTTTCCGCGACGGCAACCCGGTCATCATGGACCTCGTCGACATGAGCAACGACGACGCCAAGCGCCTCGTCGACTTCGCCGCGGGGCTTGCGTTCGCGCTGCGCGGATCGTTCGACAAGGTGGCCACCAAGGTGTTCCTGCTGTCGCCCGCCGACGTCGACGTGTCGCCCGAAGACCGCCGCAAGATCGCCGAGACGGGCTTCTACAACCACTCCTGACCGGCGTCGGGTACCTCGGTTCGCCGTCGTCCGAGATGTTCAGGCACTCTTGACGCGTGGCTGCGATTTTGTTGAGCGTCTTGTACTACATCCTGCTGATCTTCTGGTTGCTCCTCCTGGGCCGGCTGGTGGTCGAACTGGTCCGCACCTTCGCCCGTGAGTGGCGCCCCACCGGGATCGCGGTGGTCGTCATCGAGATGGTCTTCACCGTGACCGACCCCCCGATCAAGGCGCTGCGTCGCGTTCTCCCCCCGATCCCACTCGGTCCCATCCGGCTCGACCTGTCGCTCATGATCGTGATGCTCGTCGTGATCATCGGCATGAATATCGTCAACGGCCTACGCGCCGACGCCCTGGCCGAGTCGCTCGCGATCGCCGGCCACCTCGTCCGCCCCTGATCCCCCTGCTCCCTGAGGAGCGCCCGGAGCTTGCGGAGGGCGCGTCACGAAGGGTCCGTCACCGGCGGGCGCACCCGATCGGGCGGCGGGTACCCCGTGTCACGGCGATGGTCTACCGTTGTAAGTCATCTTCGGATGACTGTTTCATTTCAACAGCGCATCGCAGAGATGCGACCAACGGTTCGCGTGTGACAGGATTGGACGCCAGTTACAATTTTTGACTGGTATGAATAGTTAGTGACAACCTGTATCGGTCGAACGACTCACCGTCGCGCGATCCGGGTTGGACGGCCCGCCAACTGAACACAAGTTCACCACCAGACATGAGGGGAACCGACATGCGGCTGACTCCAGCTGATGTGCACAACGTCGCGTTCAGCAAACCGCCCATCGGTAAGCGCGGTTACAACGAAGACGAGGTCGATCAGTTCCTCGACTTCGTCGAAGCCGAACTCGCACGGCTGATCGAAGAGAACACCGACCTCAAGCAGCGCGTCGAGGAGCTCGAGAGCGAGCTCGCCGATGCCCGTTCCGGTGGTGGCGCCCAGGCGGACGACCGGACCCAGATGTTCGCCAAGCCCGCCGCGGCACCCGAGCCGCCCGCCCCGGCGCCGACGCCGGCCCCGCAGGCGACCAACGACGACGCCAACGTGCGTGCCGCACGCGTTCTCGCGCTCGCCCAGGACACCGCGGACCGGCTCACCGGCAGCGCACGCGCCGACGCCGACGCGATGCTGTCCGACGCCCAGACGCGCGCCGACACGCTGGTCTCCGAGGCGCAGACCAAGTCCGATGCCATGCTCGCCGATGCCCGGCAGCGCTCGGAGGCGATCCTCGCCGACGCGCAGACGCGGTCGGAGGCGCAGTTGCGGCAGGCACAGGAACGTGCCGATGCCCTGCAGAGCGACGCCGAGCGCAAGCACAGCGAGATCATGGGCACGATCAACCAGCAGCGCGGTGTGCTGGAAGGCCGGATCGAGCAGCTCAAGACCTTCGAGCGTGAATACCGTACGCGTCTGAAGACCTACCTCGAATCCCAGCTCGAGGAACTCCAGCAGCGTGGCAGCGCGGCGCCTGTCGAGGGCGGCCGACCCGATCAGTCGTTCTCGAACGATCCGGGTAACGGTGGATTCAGCAGCTACTCACCCAGCTGACCTGGGCGGATCGGTGCGCACTAGGCTGGTGATGTGCTGACCTTGGCGCTGGCCGCGACCCTCTTGGGGTTCGTGCTGCTCATCCTCGGTCTCATCACCGGGACCGTGTGGCTGGCCGTGGCCTGCATCGTGGTCTGTCTGGTGGGCCTCGGCTTCCTCCTGATGGACGTGTTCGCCGGTCGCAAGGGCGAAGCGGCCCGGTCACTGGAAGACATGGTCCCGGGCGCCGGTCGCGACACCGATCCGTCGCACGACGCCGATGACGACGCTGTCACCCGGCACGACCCGGCCGGCGATCGCGGCGACGATACACCGACGCGTCGGTACCCCGCCGCCGACGCCCCCGGTGTCGGCGATTCCGAGCCAGCCGGCTATCGGCCCGGGGCCTTCGACCCCGGAATGGCCGCGCCCGCTGGTTCGGTCCCGCCGAATCGTCCTGCTCCCGAGCGTCGTGAGGGCAACCTCGAGGACTATCTGCGTTCGGTCGGCGGCGACAGTCCGAGTGGTGACGGGCCGCCCCGCGGGGCCTCGCCCACCGGTGTCGATGTCGCCGGTGGTGCCCAGGGTCGCCCCGGCCCGCCGCCGGGTTCCCGACCGCCCGGCGTGGGACCGCAGAGTCGGCAACCCGGGGTCGGTCAACAGTCGTGGACGCAACAGCAGGCCCGGCCGCAGCAGGGGCAATTCGGTTCCCCGCAAGCCGGCCCGCCTCCGACGGGCCAACGGCCTCCGGTCGGCCCGCCGTCGGCTCCGCGTCCGTTCGACCCGCAGTCCTCGGGGTGGGCCCCCGACGACGTGCCGGGCGGCGACGCCGCCGGCCCGGACGACTGGGCAACAAGTCCCGATGAGTCCGCGCCGCGTCGTCGGCGTGCGGATTTCGATCCGCTTGATCCGAACTGGCATCCGCCGCCGGACTGAGCGCACCCGGGTGGCCGCACACCGGTCGACAACCCATTGGCCCGACCGGGTCGGTCGTCGCTACACTGGTTCACGCGTTGATCCGGCCATCACCGGGGAGCACCCGGAAGAACGGTGTCATCGAGTGCGGCGTCCAGTGGACGGTGCGAATGCGTGACTCCCAGTAGAACCGGGCGGGCGTGGCCCGTGACAGCCACAGGATCGTACGGTCACCAACCGTCGCGATTCGTCGAGTGGCGTCGGATCTCCGACGCAAGCGGGGTGGTACCGCGCAGACCTCCGGTGTGCGTCCCCGTGCCGATGAGCCATCACCAGGCACGAGGAGACGAGCCGTGAGCCACGCGACCGACCCCACCCAGTCCGCCCCCACTCAGTCCGGGCGGGTGTATCCCAAGGTCGACATGACCGGGGGCACCGGGCGCAGCGCCCCCGACTTCCCGTCCGTGGAACAGCGGGTCCTGCAGTACTGGGACTCCGATTCGACCTTCGCCGCGTCGATCGAGAACCGGGCCGACGCCGAGGAGTTCGTCTTCTACGACGGTCCGCCGTTCGCGAACGGCCTGCCGCACTACGGTCACCTGCTGACCGGTTACGTCAAGGATCTGGTACCCCGGTACCAGACCATGCGTGGCAAGAAGGTGGACCGCCGATTCGGCTGGGACACACACGGTCTGCCCGCCGAGCTGGAGGCCGAACGCCAGCTCGGGATCACCGACAAGTCGGAGATCGAGAAGATGGGCATGGCGAAGTTCAACGAGTACTGCCGCGACTCGGTGCTGCGGTACACGGGGGAGTGGCGTGACTACGTGACCCGCCAGGCCCGCTGGGTCGACTTCGACAACGACTACAAGACACTCGATCTCGACTTCATGGAGTCGGTGATGTGGGCGTTCAAGGCGCTCTACGACAAGGGGCTCATCTACCAGGGCTATCGCGTGCTGCCGTACAGCTGGTACGAGCAGACGCCGTTGTCCAACCAGGAGTCCAAACTCGACGACGCCTACCGGATGCGCCAGGACCCGGCGGTCACCGTCACGATGCCGCTCTCGGTGCCCGACGGTCCGCTGTCCTCCCTCGACGGTGTCAACGCGCTCATCTGGACGACGACCCCGTGGACGCTGCCGTCGAACCTCGCGATCGCCGTCAACCCCGAGGTCACCTACGTGCACGTCAAGGCCGGCGACGGTCAGGAGTACCTCCTCGCCGAGGCGCTGCTCGGTGCCTACGCGAAGGAGATCGCCGAACCGGAGGTACTCGGCACGCACCGCGGCGCGGACCTGAAGGACCTCTCATACGCACCCCCGTTCGATTTCTTTGCCGGCCACCCGAACTCGCATCGGGTGCTGCTGGGTGACTACGTGACCACTGACAGCGGCACCGGGATCGTGCACCTCGCACCGGCTTTCGGCGAGGAGGACATGGACCTCGCGACCGCCAACGGCATCGAGGTGGTGCAACCGCTCGACCCGGGCGGACGCTTCACCGCGCAGGTCCCGCCGTACGAGGGCCTGATGGTGTTCGACGCCAACCCGGTGATCATCAAGGACCTGAAGGAAACCGGCCGGATCCTCCGCCATGAGACCATCGAGCACTCCTACCCGCACTCGTGGCGGTCGGGCCAGCCACTGATCTACATGGCGGTGCCGTCGTGGTTCGTCGCGGTGACGCAGTTCCGCGACCGCATGGTCGAACTGAACAAGCAGATCACGTGGGTGCCCGAACACATCCGGGACGGACAGTTCGGCAAGTGGCTCGAAGGCGCCCGGGATTGGAACATCAGCCGCAATCGGTACTGGGGTGCGCCCCTGCCGGTCTGGGTGTCCGACGACCCGGAGTTCCCGCGCGTCGACGTCTACGGTTCGCTCGACGACCTCGAGCGCGACTTCGGGGTGCGACCGGACAACCTGCACCGGCCGTTCATCGACGAACTCACCCGGCCCAATCCCGATGACCCGAGCGGGAAGTCGACCATGCGTCGGGTACCCGAGGTCCTCGACTGCTGGTTCGAGTCGGGTTCGATGCCGTTCGCCCAGGTGCACTATCCGTTCGAGAACCGCGACTGGTTCGACGGTGGTGACTCCGCGCACGCCCCGGCCCACAATCCGGGCGACTTCATCGTCGAGTACAACGGGCAGACCCGTGGCTGGTTCTACACGCTGCACGTGCTGGCCACCGCGTTGTTCGACCGGCCGGCCTTCAAAACCGTTGCTGCGCACGGGATCGTGCTGGGCGACGACGGCCAGAAGATGTCGAAGTCCAAGCGCAACTACCCCGACGTCAACGAGGTCTTCGATCGCGACGGATCGGACGCGATGCGATGGTTCCTGATGGCCTCGCCGATCCTGCGCGGCGGCAACCTCGTCGTGACGGAGCGAGGCATCCGGGAAGGGGTGCGTCAGGCGCTCCTGCCGCTGTGGAACGCCTACAGCTTCCTGCAGCTCTACGCCGAGCGCCCGGCGACCTGGCGGACCGACTCGCAGCGCGTGCTCGACCGCTACATCCTGGCCAAGCTGGCGACGACCCGCGACACGATGACCGCGGCACTCGACACCTACGACATCGCGGGGGCGTGCGACGCCTTCCGTGAGTTCGTCGAGTCGCTCACCAACTGGTACGTGCGTCGTTCCCGGGCACGCTTCTGGGCCGGCCAGGACGAGGACACCGACGCCTTCGACACCCTCTACACCGTGCTCGAGGTCGCCTGCCGGCTGGCCTCGCCGCTGCTCCCCCTGGCGACCGAGGCCATCTGGCGGGGTCTCACCGGGGAGCGTTCGGTGCACCTGACGGACTGGCCGACGAGCGATGAGCTGCCGGCCGATGCCGACCTGGTCATCGCGATGGACCAGGTCCAGGCGGTGTGCTCGACGGCGTCGAGCGTCCGCAAGGTCAACAAGCTGCGGGTCCGGCTGCCCCTGTCAGGTCTGACGGTGGCCTCGCCGACCGCGGCCGCGCTCGAGCCGTTCGTCGACCTGATCAAGGACGAGATGAACGTCAAGGACGTCACTCTGGCGACCGATGCCAGCGAGTACGGACGTTACGAGATCGCGGTCAACGCGCGTGCCGCCGGCCCCCGCTTGGGCAAGGACGTACAGCGTGCGATCAAGGCGGTGAAGTCGGGCAACTGGACTGCGCGCGAGGGCGCCGACGGGTCCGAGGTCGTCGTCGCCGACGGCATCGAACTCCACGACGGGGAGTTCACCCGGCGGCTGGTGGCCGTCGAACCGGACTCGACCGCGGAGCTGCCGGGCGGAAACGGCCTGGTCGTCCTCGACACGGCGGTCACGCCCGAACTGGAGGCCGAGGGGTGGGCGAAGGACCGGGTTCGCGAGTTGCAGGATGCGCGCCGCACCCTGGGCCTGGACGTCTCCGACCGGATCACGGTGCGACTCGTCGTACCGGCCGAACGTCTGGACTGGGCGAGGACGCACGCCGACCTGATCGCCGGCGAGGTGCTCGCGGTGCGGTTCGACGTGACCGGCGATGGTGACGCGGGCAGCATCGAACTGGGCGACGGTGTGACCGCCGACGTGGCGAAGGCGAACTGATCCGCTGACCCGGGCACCGCGCGGACATCCCGGCCGGGTGTCCGCGCGGTGTCGTCGTCGGCTGGGCTGTCGTCGTCGGCTGGGCGGGGAGGCGTGGTCGGACGAGACGATCTGGGACACCGATCGCAACAGTCGCATCTGGTGGTGCTGCGCCACGTACGGTGTGGAGACTGCCGCGACATGGCCCCGCGGGGTGAGCACACACCCGAGCGCGCCGTTCGCCGCCCGAACCATCTACGAGGGGGCAGACCCCGATGACCCGCATGGACGTGGACCCGATCCCGGCGCGATCCGCCGCGTTCGAACCGCTGCTGTTCACGGTGGCCTACGAGATCCTGGGCTCGGCTGTGGACGCCGAACATGTTGTCCGACACTGCCTCTGGGATCATTCGGCGAGCGCGCCGGTGGACGCGTTCGGCCCCGGGTCGGCCCGAGCGCACCTCATCGCGCAGGTCGCCCGGCGCGCGCTCGAGACGCTCACTGCGCGTCGACGTGTTACCGGGGACTACGTCGGACCGTGGCTGCCCGATCCGATCCGGTTCGACGGCGACGTCCTCGCCGACGCGGGTCTCGCGGAATTCGCGTCGACCGCGATGCTGCTCGTTCTGGAGGAACTCGAGCCCGCTGAACGGACGGTGTACGTCCTGCGTGAGATCTTCGGATTCGCCGACGACACGATCGCCATGATGCTGTCCTGGACGCCCGACGAGGTGGGGACGCTCGCGGAACGAGGCCGGTCGTTCGTCGAGCGTCGGCGCCTCCGGTTCGATCCGATGGACCGCGCCCGCGCCGCGGACATCGTCGAAACGTTCCTCGACGCGGCCGAGTCGGGTGACGCCGACGCGCTTGTCGCCCTCATGACACCCGACGTCGTGCTGACCTCGGACAGCAACGGCAAGGCCACCGCGGTACGGCAGCCCATGCGCGGGGCGCCCGCGGTGATGCAGGTGCTGTCGGGGTTCGCCCGGATCGGTGCCGTGCTCGAGGATTACCGCGCCGAGTTCGTGGTCTTCAACGGCCAGCCCGGGATGATCCTCTACTTCGACGGCCGGCTGCAGACCGCGATCACCCTCCGCGTCGTCGATGGCCTGATCGTCGACATCTACGTGATGCGCAATCCCGACAAGCTCGTCGGGGTCGAGCTCCGTCGGCCGGTCACCCGCTGATCCACCCACCGCGCGGAGTGCGGGACCTGTACCGGAAACCGGTACGAATACCGCACTCTGTCCGATCTCAGGCGAACAGGCCCGACAGTGTCTGCTCGATCTGGAGCCGGAACAGCTGCTCGGGATGCGCGAAGGTGTCGGTCCCGTACTGGCCGAAGGTCTCCAGGCTGATCGCGCCGACGAGTACGGCCCACAACGTGGTGGCCGCGGCCAGGACCGCGGCGGGTGTGTCGAGGTCGAACTCGTCGCGGATCGCGTCCATGTCCGCGGCGACATCTTGTGTGGGAGAGGGGAGGTCGGCGCGTAGCAGGCCTTCGGAGTGGGCGGCCGAGCACTCGCGGAGGAGCCGCACGGGAATGCGTGTGCCGGGTCCGATGGTCCGCTCGCCGGGGGCGGAGTAGCCGGGCACCGGGCTTCCGTAGATCAGCGCCCATCGGGATGGCTCGGCGAGAGCCCAGGTCCGCGCTGCCCCGGCCGCGGCCGCGAGTCGATCGCGCCGTCGGGAGGTGGCAATGGAATCGGCCGCGGCGTCGACGGCGTCCGCGACATCGGTGTAGGCCTCCACAAGCAACATGGTCAGCAATTCGTCGCGGCTCGGGACGTACCGGTACACCGCCGAGGAGACGACGCCCATGTCGCGGGCGATGGCGCGCAACGAGAGCCCGGCGGCGCCGTAGGTGGTCAGGTGTTCGCGTCCCAGTCGACGGATCTCGTCGGTCATCATCGCGCGGTTCTCCGCGCGGGTTCGTCCGGTGGACATGGCGACGATCCTGCCACAAACCGAGAGCGGTGCTCTTGATTTCCTGGCGGCGTGGCTGCATACTCGATTTCGAGAGCACTGCTCTCGAAAGTGCCACCGCGACGAAAGGCCCATCATGACCGCGACCACCCACTACAAAGCCCCCAGCGGATTCGACGCCGCCTTCAACCGCGCGGTGCGCTGGCTCGCCGACCGCGGGGTCAACCTGGCCGGGGCGCAGACACTCACCGTCGTCGGCCGCAAGACCGGCACGCCGCAGCGAGTCCCGGTCAACGTCCTGCGGCTCGACGGGGCGGAGTACCTGGTGGCCGTCCGGGGCGACACGCAGTGGGTGCGCAACGCGCGCGTGGCCGGCACGGTGGAACTCCGCCGTGGCCGACGTCGGGCCGTCGTCACCCTCACCGAAATCGACCCCGCCCTTCGGCCGCCGGTCATCCGGGAGTACCTGCGCCGCTGGGGGTGGGAGGTCGGGCGGTTCCTGCCCGCGGGCCTCGCGCTCGCCTCGTCGGACGAGGATCTCGCCGCCCACGCCGGGTTGATCCCCGTCTTCGCCGTCACCGCTGCTCACTAGACTCGGTGAGGTGTCACGCCTCGAACCCGAACCGCCGCGCCCGGTCGGTGCGGTGTCGGGGCGGGGGTCCGAACGCAGCCCGCGCTGGGTGATGCACCTCGACATGGACGCGTTCTTCGCCTCCGTCGAACAGCTCACCCGCCCGACGCTGCGCGGCCGCCCGGTACTGGTGGGCGGGTCCGGTGGGCGCGGGGTGGTCGCCGGCGCCAGCTACGAGGCACGCGTGTTCGGGGCCGGCTCGGCGATGCCGATGCACCAGGCGCGTCGGCTCATCGGGCCGACCGGCGTGGTCATCCCGCCGCGCGGATCGGTGTACAGCACGGTCAGCAAACGTGTCTTCGCCATTGTGCGCGAAGCGGTTCCGGTCATCGAGACGCTGTCGTTCGACGAGGCGTTCGGCGAGCCGGAAGAACTCGCGGGGGCGACCGTCGACGCGGCCGGCGAGTTCGCCGAGGAGCTCCGATCCCGGATCCGGAGCGAGGTCGGACTCGCCGCGTCGGTCGGACTCGGAAGCGGCAAACAACTCGCGAAGATCGCCTCGGGGATGGCCAAACCCGATGGGGTGATGGTGATCCCACCGTCCGGCCAGCTGGAGTTCCTGCATTCGCTCCCGGTCCGCAAGCTGTGGGGCATCGGGCCCGTGTCCGGCGATCGGCTGGCGCGGCTGGGGATCGCGACCATCGGTGACCTCGCGGCGATGTCGCCGGTCGAGGTGGCCTCCGTGCTGGGCGCCACCGTCGGTCCCGCGCTGCATCGCCTTGCTCACGGCATCGACGACCGGCCGGTCGCCGAACGTGCCTCCGCGAAGCAGATCAGCGCCGAGTCCACCTTCGCCGAGGACATCGTCGAACTCGACGCGCTGCGTCCCGCCATCCGCAAGGCCGCCGCCGGCGCTCACCGCCGACTGCTCACCGACGGCCGGGGAGCGCGCACCGTCGTACTGAAACTGAAGAGATCCGACATGTCGATCCTGACGCGCTCGGCGACGACCGCGGCGGCCACCACCGACTTCGACGACCTCGAGCGGACGGCGCAGCGGCTCGCGCTCGATCCGCGTTCCATCGGGGCGATTCGCCTGGTCGGCGTCAGCTTCTCGGGGTTGACCGCGGTGCAGCAGTACGCCCTCTTCGACGAGCTGGGCAGCGAGGGACCGGCCGATGTCGAGACCACCCACCACGACACCGCCGCAGGCCACGGTGCGGAAGAAGGGGGTCGCGCCGAGGTGGCGACGTCACCGGACCCGGCCGGGGCCGAGGCGTCGGCCGTCCAGATAGCTGACTCGGCGCCCGAACCCCCGCGGTTCGCGCCGGGAGGGAGTTCGATGCCGGTCGGCCGCTTCGGCCCCGGCGCCGACGTGACCCACCCCGACCACGGGCACGGCTGGGTTCAGGGGAGTGGACACGGGGTCGTGACCGTGCGATTCGAGACCCGCACGAGCGGGCCGGGGCGCACGCGCACGTTTCCGGTCGACGATCCGAACCTCCGTTCGGCGGATCCGCTCGACAGCCTCGAGTGGGATCTTCCCGGCGACGGTTGACCGATCGGGCATGGTAAAGACCGGCCGTGACCGCCACCCGGCGGGTGCCGGTGGCAGCACTCAGTCCTGTTGTGCGACAAAGAAATCGGTGATCAATCCGAGATCGTGACCCGAGGTCAGCAGTGCGATGAGCGCCATGCGCGCCTGCGGTGCGCGCAGCCAGGGTGACACGATCGCCCCGGCCCGCCGCAGATCGACCGCGCCGCCGCCCCCGCCGTAGGTTGCAGTCACCTCGCCGTACGGGACGCGGCTGGTGACGACGACGGTCACCCCGCGCTGGACGGCGAGTGCCACCTCGGCGGTGATGTCCGGGTGGGTGTTCCCGGAGCCGGTCGCCGCGAGGACCACGCCGGCGGCGTTCTGTGCGACCGATGCGGCGATGAGTCCCGGTGACACGCCCGGGTAGAGGGTGAAGGCGTCGACGCGTGCCGGCCGGCCCACCGGTACCGGTCCGGCGAGCACCCGTCGCGGCACCGGCGGGTCGTCGGCTCGACCGGTGCCCTGCACGGTGTCGAAGGCCGCGGGGTCGGTGGTGGAGACCTTGAACAACCCGCGTGCCGGCAGGAGTCGGCCGCCCATGGCCACGAGGACTCCTCGACCGCGGGCGGTCGGGTCGTCGATCGCGGCCAGCGCGGCGGCGAGATTCGACGGCCCGTCGGCGTGTGGGGAGTCAGACGGCAGCATGGCCCCGGTGAACACGACCGGCCGCTCGTCGGCGGCATACAGGTCGGCGAGGTAGGCCGTCTCCTCCATCGTGTCGGTCCCGTGCGTGACCACCACACCGCGAACGGCGGGGTCGGCAAGCGCGTCGGCGATCGCGCGGACCACCGCGAACTGGTCGGCGACGGTCATCGCGGAACTGTCCACCGACATGAGGTCGACGGTGCGGATCGCCGACGGAGTGCGCGGCGTTCCGTCGTCCCCGGCCCTGTCGGTCCCGGTGGTGATCGTCCCGGCGGCGGAGAGGAGAGCGGCCGAGCCGAGCGCCGGGACCGCGCCGTCGTCGGTGGTCTGGGCGGCGATCGTGCCTCCGGTGCTGATCAGCACGGTGACTCCGGCGGCCGCGGGCGGGGTGCCTGTCATGGTGCCCAAGGGTCACCGGAACCCGGTCGGCCCGTCAAGCGTTACCTGCTCGGCGCCGCCGGCCGGGCGGATCGTCGTCGCGTGTCGTCGGGCCACCGGGGACCCCTGGTGCCCGCCGTTTGGCATAGTGGTGTGGGCCGTCGCCGGGGGGAACCCGGCACACACGTCCGGCTGGGGGTCAACCCTGGCAGACACGTCCGGCATCGCGGTACGAGAGCGCCCGCCGGCGCACCCCATGCCCGAGAACACAGTGAGGGAGATCGTTGAAGTATCGGAAATTCCTGGGCGCGACCATGATCGCGGCCGCGTTGATGACCACCGTCGCGGCCTGCGGGAGTGACGACGCCGACGCGCCGCCCGCACCGACGCTCACCAGCACCGACACCGCAGCCGCGAGCGGCGACGGCTCCGAGATCACCGACGGCAGCAACCCGCCGTCGATCGCCGCCCTCAACGAGATGGTCGACCAGGCTGTCGACCCCGACATCCCGCGGGCCGAGAAGGTCGAACTGGTCGAGGGTTCGGAGAAGGACCCGGCGATCTTCGACGAGCTGGTCAAGGCGCGTGCCGAGAACTCCGACGTCGACTGGGTCCTCGTCAACCCCGTGATCAGCGCCGGCCCGAACAAGGCTCGCGTCAAGGTCCGGATCGAGACCGCGGGCAACCCCCCGACCAACGCCGAGTCGACCATCGTCTTCGACGACGGACGCTGGAAGCTCTCGAACGAGACCGTGTGCAACCTCCTCGGCCTCTACCAGGTCGAGAGCGCCATGTGCGCTCCTGCGAGCTGACCTCTCCTCGCCTCGCCACCGAGACCGGTGGTGTACGCGACGGCGCCTTCCGGCTCGTCTCTGGCACAGCATGATCCGCGGCCCCGTGTCGCCGACGCCTGTCGGTGACCCGGGGCCGTCGGCGTTCAGCGCCAGGTGACGGACAGTCCGGTCCGCTGCACCAGCGGCCGGTTCGGGTCCGCACCGACCAACTCGCGAGCGCCCCGATAGGTGGCTTCGCCGGCGATGGGCAGCCCGCGGGTCAGGTCGACGGTCACCGAGCCCTGACCGGTGTAGCTGTAGCGGCTGATGGTGAGGCTGTCACTGCCGCCGGGGATCGCGAACACCGAGTTCACCGGGGTCTCGTCGGCGGTGTACTCGATGGTCAGCCGGTTGCCGTCCCATCCGGTGAGCCGTGCCTCGATGGTCTGGGTGACGGTCGCCGCGGCCGCGATCACCCGCTCGCTCCGCCACGTCGCACCCACCGCGACCGGTTCGGTCGGGAGCACGACCGCGGCGTTGAACGCCGACACCAGCGCCTGCTCGACCGCCAGTCGCGCCTCGCCGCCGGCCGGCTCCGGCGGCGCGATCCGCAGCGACACCGGCGCCAGGCCCGGACCGAGCGTGAGACCGGCTTTCGCGCCGGCCATCGCCGACAGTTCGTCGTTCAGGGTCGTGTCGGGGGATGTGACCGTGCCGAGGTCGAGTTCGAGGTCGGCGGGATCGGCGCACCCGAACCGCGCGGTCAGTGGCATCTCGACGGTCTGGGCGTCCGAGGTGCCCGGTGACGCCACCTCCGAGGTCGTCACCAGGGTCACCGACTGGGCGGTGGCGACGTCCGGCGCAGTCGTCGGCACGCGGCGCTCCCCGGTTCCCGCGTCGACGATCGTCACCGTCGCCGGTGCGATCGGGACCGGCGCCGCACCGGCGGCGCGGGACGGCGAGTCGGTGCTGCAGCCCGCCGATGTGCTCGCCGCCGGAGCGCCGGGCGTCTCGTCGGGACCCGATGCGCATCCCGCGACCAGTACGGACAGCGCGGTCACCGCCCCGATGGACGAGACGACGGACCGGAGGCGACGGGGATGCGGGGACACGGGTAGCCAGCGTATTCGACGTGTCGTGGACAATGATGCTGTGGATGACCAACCCCTGACGGATCGAGAGCACGTGGACCCGCACGACCGTGTCGAACCCGGGGCCGACCGCCGACCCGGCGACACCGACGCCGCCGCACGTCCCGGCCGCCGGGTGCCGACGGCGACGATCGTGGTGCTCGGCGTCGCGCTCGTGGTCCTGGGACTCGACCAGCTGACGAAATCGATCGCGGTCGCCGCGATCGACCCGATGCGCCCGGTGGAGATCATCGGCGACTTCGTCACGCTGCGTCTGGTCCGCAACAGCGGCGCGGCCTTCTCCATGGCCACCGGATACACCTGGGTGCTGTCGATCATCGCCCTGGTGGTCGTGCTCGTGATCATCCGCTACAGCAGCCGGCTGCGCTCCTGGTGGTGGGTGGCCGGTCTGGCCCTTGTGCTCGGCGGCGCCATCGGCAACCTGACGGACCGCATCTTCCGTGCCCCGCAACCACTTCAGGGCCATGTCGTCGACTTCGTGTCGGTGGGGTGGTGGCCGGTGTTCAACGTCGCCGACTCCGCCGTGGTGTGCGGGGCGATCCTCCTGGTCGTCCTCTCCGCGCTCGGTTTCGACTACGACGGCACCCGCACGGGCTGGGCGGCCCGCCGCGCGCAGCGCGACCCCGCCGGCACCGAGGGCGGTGCGCATGCGTGAATCGCGGTTCCTGCCGGTGCCCGACGGCCTCGACGGGATGCGCGTGGACGCCGGCGTCTCGCGGATGCTCGGACTGTCGCGCACCGTCGTCGCCACTCTCGCCGAGGAGGGCGACGTCGTCGTCGACGGCGTGGCGGTGGGGAAGTCGCACAAACTCGCCGCGGGCACGATGCTGCACGTGACGCTGCCCGAACCGGAGGAGCCGCTGCGCGTCGAGCCGACCCCGGTCGAGGACCTCGAGGTCATCTACCACGACTCCGACATCGTCGTCGTCGACAAGCCGGTGGGAGTCGCCGCGCATCCCTCGCTGGGCTGGAGCGGCCCGACGGTCATCGGGGCCCTCGCGGCTGCGGGTTTCCGGATCTCGACCTCCGGAGCGCACGAACGTCAAGGGATCGTCCACCGTCTCGACGTCGGCACGTCGGGGGTCATGGTGGTCGCGGTGTCCGAACGGGCGTACACGTTGCTCAAGCGGGCGTTCAAACAGCGGACCGTGCACAAGGGTTACCACGCGCTCGTCCAGGGGCACCTCGATCCGCCGTCGGGGACCATCGATGCGCCGATCGGCCGCCACCGCGGCAACGACTGGAAGTTCGCGGTGACCGCGAACGGCAAACCGAGTGTCACCCACTACGACACCCTGGAGATGTTCGCGTCGGCGTCGCTGCTGGACGTTCACCTCGAAACCGGTCGCACACACCAGATCCGGGTTCACTTCTCGGCCCTCCACCATCCGTGCTGCGGTGATCCCACGTACGGCGCCGATCCGGTGCTGGCCAAGAAGCTGGGTCTGGAACGCCAATGGCTGCACGCGCGGTCGCTCGGTTTCGCCCATCCGGCCGACGGCCGACAGGTGGAGTTCACTTCTGCATACCCCGAGGACCTGCAGCACGCGCTCGAGGTCCTGCGCGCGACCTGATGTCACGAGGCGCCGGGAGCGGAGCGAGCAGGCCTGAGGCCTCGCGCGACCAGGCCGTTCGATCGACTATTTCCGAGACACACCGCTAGATTGGGAGAGTGCTCGAGCCGGGAACCCTCGTCGCCGGGTACCGCGTCGAACGGGTACTCGGCAGCGGCGGCATGGGTGCGGTCTTCCTCGCCCGGCATCCGGAGCTGCCCCGGTACGACGCCCTGAAGGTGCTGAAGGCCTCGGCCGGGCTCACGGACAGCAACTTTCGCCGGCGGTTCCTGCGGGAGGCCGAGGTCGCGGCCACGCTCGACCACCCCAACATCGTCACCGTGTTCAACCGCGGACGTGCGAGTGTGCCGGTGGCGTCGAGGCCGGACAAGTCGGCGGAGGCCGATCTGCTCTGGATCGCCATGCAGTACGTCCCGGGAACCGACTGTGCGCGCGAACTCGCCGGCCGCGGCCGGCTCGCCCCGCGTCGCGTGGTGCACATCGTGTCGGAGGTGGCGCGGGGGATCGACCACGCCAACCGGCGTGGACTGCTGCACCGCGATGTGAAACCCGCCAACATCCTGCTCGCCGAGGTCGACGAGGATTCGTCGTTCGACGAGCAGCGGGTCCTGCTGACCGACTTCGGGGTCGCCAAACTGTCCGACGAGACCGAGGCGCTCACCTCGGTCGGCACGGTCCTCGCCACGCTGTCGTACGCGTCCCCGGAGCAGCTGACGGGTCGTCGACTCGATGGCCGGACCGACCAGTATTCGCTGGCGGCCACCACTTTCCACCTGCTCACCGGGCGCGTGCCCTTCGACGACCGCGACAACGGCGCCGTCATCGGAGCACATCTGAAAGAACCCGTACCGCGGGTTTCCGAGCTCGTGCCCGGACTCTCGCCCGACGCCGACGCGGTCATCGCGCGTGCGATGGCGAAGTCCCCGGACGAGCGCTTCGCCAGCTGCCGGGAGTTCGCCGACGCGCTGGCGACGGGTCTGCGGAACGTGCGGCCGAGGTCGGCCGCCGACCTCGACGCGGAGACGGTTCGCGGCCTCCCCGGTCGGATGGCCGGCGGCGCCGTCCCGGGTCCGCGCGCGCCGGACATGCCCGGACGGTCCGACCGGCCGACACCGCCGCCCGCCGGTCGCGCCGCGACCCCCGACCGACCACCCGCGGAACGTCGATCACGGCCGGGGCCGGCCGAGCCCCGCCGACCCGGGCCCGGCCGTCCCGCGGCGAACGTTGACCCGGCACATGAAGCGACGCAGCGCGCGGCTCCCGCGCGCGGCGGTCCTTCGAACGCCCCACCGGGTGCGGCCACGCCGTCCGCGGGCCCCGCGCCGGGCTCGCGGGTGCCCGGGCGCGGCCCGAGATCGAGGCCGACGACCGGTGCCGATCCGGCGGTGTGGCAGCACCCGCCGTCGAATCCGTTCCGGCAGAGCAACGACCACCTGCGGCCCGACCGGAGCCGCCCGGGCGGCGTCGGCCCGACACCGGCCGGCACCCCGCCGCGCGGCCTGGATGCCGCGGGACCCGGCGGGCTGCCCGGTCAAGGTCCCCGGGGCTTCGCCGGACCGGTGGGACCAGCACCGTCGACGCCGTCGTCGTCGAACCGGTTACCCATCGTGCTGGCGATCGTCGCCGCGGTGTTGCTGGTCGCGATCGTCATCGTGTTCATGGCCCTGTGAGCGCGGTGAGCGAACCGGCTCCGCTACCACAGCTGTCCCATCCGTCACGACGCGGAGTGGGAGCCCGGCGGTGTCGGTGCACGCGCCTAGAGTGGACCCGGACTCGGACCCGCCCGACCGCCTTCGGGCGCGCTCTCCCGGGTGCCGATGACCGCCGACCGAACCGACATCTGACGACTGACCCGACATCTACCGACTGATCTCGACAGAAGAGGCGCCGTGACGGACTCGTTTGTACACCTGCACAACCACACCGAGTACTCCATGCTCGACGGTGCGGCGAAGGTGTCCCCGTTGTTCGCCGAGGCCAAACGTCTGGGAATGACCGCGATCGGCATGACCGACCACGGAAACATGTTCGGCGCCAGCGAGTTCTACAACACGGCGGTCAAGAACGACATCAAGCCGATCATCGGCATCGAGGCCTACATCGCCCCCGGCTCGCGATTCGACACCAAACGAATCCAGTGGGGCACCCGCGATCAGAAGAGCGACGACGTCTCCGGCTCGGGTGCCTACACCCACATGACGATGGTCGCCGAGAACGCGACCGGGCTGCGCAACCTGTTCAAGCTGTCGTCCCTGGCGTCGATCGAGGGGCAGCTCGGCAAGTGGTCGCGGATGGACGTGGATCTGATCGCCGAGCACGCCGAGGGGATCATCGCGACGACGGGGTGCCCGTCCGGTGAGGTGCAGACCCGGCTCCGGCTCGGCCACGACCGCGAGGCGCTCGAGGCCGCGGCGAAGTGGCAGGAGATCTTCGGCAAAGACAACTTCTACCTCGAACTCATGGAGCACGGGCTCGAGATCGAGCGGCGTGTGCGCGACGGTCTGCTCGAGATCGGTCGCAAGCTGGGCATCAAGCCGATCGTCACGAACGACTGCCACTACGTGACCAAGGAGCACGCCGCGGCGCACGAGGCGCTGCTGTGCGTGCAGACCGGCAAGACCCTCTCCGATCCCACCCGGTTCAAGTTCGACGGCGACGGTTACTACCTGAAGTCCGCGGCCGAGATGCGCGAGCAGTGGGACTCGATCGTCCCCGGGGCGTGTGACAACACCCTGGAGATCGGCGAGCGCGTCGAGTCCTACAAAGAGGTCTTCACCCACCGCGACCGGATGCCGGTCTTCCCGGTCCCCGACGGCGAGACGCAGCAGACGTTCCTGCGCAAAGAGGTCGCGAAGGGACTCGCGGAGCGCCGTTTCGCCGGCACCGAGGTGCCCGAGGAATACCTGCAGCGCGCCAACTACGAACTCGACGTCATCATCCAGATGGGGTTCCCGGCCTACTTCCTCGTCGTCGGCGACCTCATCCGCCACGCTCTCGAGGTCGGCATCCGGGTCGGCCCGGGCCGTGGCTCGGCGGCCGGTTCGCTCGTGGCCTGGGCGCTGGGCATCACCAACATCGACCCGATCCCGCACGGCCTGCTCTTCGAGCGGTTCCTCAACCCCGAGCGGGTGTCGATGCCCGACATCGACATCGACTTCGACGACCGTCGTCGAGGCGAGATGGTACGGTACGCGACCGACCGGTGGGGCAGCGACAAGGTGGCCCAGGTCATCACGTTCGGCACCATCAAGACGAAGGCCGCGATCAAGGACTCGGCGCGCGTCCAGTTCGGTCAGCCGGGATTCGCGATCGCCGACCGCATCACCAAGGCGCTGCCGCCGCCCATCATGGCCAAGGACATCCCGGTCTGGGGTATCACCAACCCCGAACACGAGCGCTACAACGAGGCCGCCGAGGTCCGCACGCTCATCGAGACCGATCCGGACGTCAAGAAGATCTACGACACCGCGATCGGACTGGAGGGTCTGATCCGCAACGCCGGTGTGCACGCGTGTGCGGTGATCATGTCCTCGGAGCCGCTGACCGACGCGATCCCGGTGTGGAAGCGCGCGCAGGACGGCGCCATCATCACCGGCTGGGACTACCCGTCGTGTGAGGCGATCGGCCTGCTGAAGATGGACTTCCTGGGTCTGCGCAACCTCACCGTCATCGGTGACGCCCTGGAGAACATCAAGCTCAACCGGGGAATCGATCTCGACCTCGACTCGCTGCCGCTCGAAGACGAGAAGACCTACGAACTGCTCGCCCGTGGTGACACCCTCGGGGTGTTCCAGCTCGACGGCGCCGCCATGCGCGAACTCCTGAAGATGATGCAGCCCACCGGGTTCGAGGACATCGTCGCCGTGCTCGCGCTGTACCGTCCCGGCCCGATGGGTGTGAACGCCCACACCGACTACGCCAAGCGTAAGAACGGTCTGCAGGAGATCAGGCCGATCCATCCCGAGCTGGAGGAGCCGCTCAAGGAGATCCTGTCGGAGACCTACGGCCTCATCGTCTACCAAGAGCAGATCATGCAGATCGCGCAGAAGGTCGCCGGGTACTCGCTCGGACAAGCCGACCTGCTGCGTCGCGCGATGGGCAAGAAGAAGAAGGAGATCCTCGACGAGGCCTACGACGGCTTCGCGGAGGGCATGCGCAACAACGGTTTCTCCCAGGCCGCGATCACCGCGCTGTGGGACACCGTCCTGCCGTTCGCCGGCTACGCGTTCAACAAGTCGCACGCCGCCGGCTACGGGCTGGTCTCCTTCTGGACCGCGTACCTCAAGGCGAACTATCCCGCCGAGTACATGGCCGGCCTCCTGACCTCGGTCGGCGACGACAAGGACAAGGCCGCGATCTACCTGGCCGACTGTCGCAAGCTCGGGATCACCGTGCTGCCGCCCGACGTCAACGAGTCGCAGCGGAACTTCGCCGCGGTCGGCAAGGACATCCGATTCGGTCTCGCCGCGATCCGCAACGTCGGCTCCGGCGTCGTCGGTTCGATCATCGCCGCGCGCGAGGAGAAGGGGAAGTTCACCAACTTCTCCGACTACCTCGGCAAGATCGACGTCACCGCCTGCAGCAAGAAGGTCACCGAGTCGCTGATCAAGGCCGGCGCCTTCGACTCACTCGGACACCCGCGCAAGGGTCTGTTCCTCGTACACGGGGAGGCCGTCGAATCGGTCATCGGAACCAAGAAGGCCGAGGCGATCGGACAGTTCGACCTCTTCGGCGACGCCGGCGGTGCCGACGACTCGATGGCCGAGGTGTTCGCGGTCAAGGTGCCCGAAGAAGAATGGGACACCAAGCACAAGCTCGCCATCGAGCGGGAGATGCTGGGGCTGTACGTGTCCGGCCATCCGCTCAGCGGCGTCGAGCATGCGATCGCCGCGCACACCGACACCTCGATCTCGACGCTCCTCGAGGGCAACGTCGCCGACGGCGCCCAGATCACCATCGGCGGCATCATCTCCTCGGTGACCCGGCGGGTGAACAAGAAGGGCGAGCCGTGGGCCGCAGTGACCCTCGAGGACATGGTCGGTGGAGTCGAGGTGTACTTCTTCCCGCGGGCCTACGTCGCGTACGGGATGGACATCGTCGCCGACAACATCGTCCTGATCAAGGCGCGCGTCAACCTGCGCGACGACAGCATGATGATCAGCGCGAACGATCTCGCGGTGCCGGATCTGGAAACCGCGGGGGCGACCAAACCGGTGGCCCTGACACTGTCGGCGCGACTCTGCACCCCCGACCGCGTGGCGGCGCTCAAGCAGGTGCTGACCCGGCATCCCGGCATGGCCGACGTGCACGTGACGCTCGTCAGCGACAAGCGGCAGACCCAGCTGAAACTGACCGAGTCGTTACGTGTGGCCCCGAGTTCGGCGCTGATGGGCGACCTCAAAGCCCTCCTGGGACCAAGCTGTCTGAGTTGACGCGGCTGAAGTGAGGGTCGCCTGCTCGACCGACTTCACCCGGCCGTGACCCAGGATTCGGGTCGCCGAACATTTTCGTTCGTTCTGCGCTACACTCGACGGCACGTCCAGCGCACCCGGCCAGTGAGGGAGTGATCCGACATGGCGACTCTGATCGACGTCGACCCCGGTCGTCCGGCATCGCGACAGCCCCGCACCGTCGATGTCCTGGGTGCGCAGTGGCCGGTCCACAAGGCGCACGCCGTCGCCGCCGCGGTCGTGGTGGCACTGGTCAGCCTCGTTCTTCTCGGCTCACTCGCGGTCACCGCCTGGGCGAGCGGATTGACGCTGCTCGCGGTGTGGTGGGGCGAGCGCTACCTGCCTGGGACGGCGGCCGTCGCGCCGGCATCGAACCCGCCGGGGATCTCGTAGACCCGTCCGTCGAATCCGGCGCGGAAGAGACGTCCGGCCGAGAACCCGCGGTCGCCTCGTCCGTAGGACACGACGCTCGAGGTCGGTAGGCCCGTCGCGAGCACGCAGTAGCTTCCGGGCGCCGTCACGCGCACGATCTCACCCGTCGCGTTGAACGGCACCACAGGTCGGTCGCGTGAATCGAGGGTCAGTCCGTCCGGCGTCGATGGCGCACCCACGCTGAGCAGGTTCTGCACGACGCGCGGATTCGCGGTGGAGATCCGGCTGACGCCCGGGTTCACGAAGGTCCTCGACACGTACAGCCACCCGTCGCCGCGTCCGAGAACTGCTCCGTTCGCGCTCGGCAGCGCTCCCCAGGCGGCCTGCACGGCGCCGGTGGGGCTCACCCGACCGATGAGATTGCCGAAGTCGTTGGTGGCGTACACATTTCCGCGCGCCGACACGTCCATCCCGTTGGCCGCCGAGAGTCCCGTCACCCAGGGCCGCAGTGCGCGGGTGTTGATGTCGAGCCGGGCGATGGACGCGTGTCGCAGCGCGTCGCCCACGAAGACACGCGGGTCGGCGCCGTATCCGACCAGCAGGGTGCCGCCGGGGGTCCACGCCAGCGCGCCCGCTCCGCTCCCGCCCGGCACGCGTGCGATCGGAACCGCAGGTGCGCCCGGTCCGGCCAGACGATACACGCGACCGGTGATCAGGTCGGTGGTGTAGAGGCGACCGGCGGCGTCGACGGTCAGGCCCTCGAGCGCCGCGCCGGGCACCGACCCGACGAGTCGCGCCGGCTGCCCGGCGCCCGCGCACACGGGGGCGGCCGAGGCGGGGGCGGGGTCGACGGCGGCTCCGAGCCCGACCGCCAGGGCGGCGGCCGCGCCGAGCGCGGCCAGTCGCGACAGGCGTCGCGTGTGGGGTGGGAAAGTTCGACGAGTTGTCATGGCTGCTCCCTGGTCGGTGAGGCTGGTCGCCGTCGGCGATGGTCGGGCGAGACGGTCGTCGGGAAGATTCCCGTCCGGCCCGCTGTCAAACGCACCCGTCCAGTGTTACGCCATCGGGTGCGCGAATGTGCCGCGATGTGGATTCATCCGGCGCCGCCATGCCACGACCCACGACGCGGTCGCGGACGGGCGTCGGAACCCGCGACATCGGATCACCGGCAGACAGTGAGAACATGGCTGTCGTGAGTACGCACCACGTCCCGGTCCATCAACAGGCGTTGTCGGTAGACGCGATCGAAGCCGCATCGATCCGTATCGCCGACGCGGTGGCGCGTACCCCGCTCGAGATCTGCCCGCGGCTGTCCGCCGACACCGGGGCCGAGATCTTCCTCAAGCGCGAGGACCTCCAGGCCGTCCGTTCCTACAAACTGCGCGGTGCCTACAACGTGATGGCGCAGCTGTCCGCCGAGGAGCTGTCGCGTGGCGTCGTCGCGGCCAGCGCCGGCAATCACGCCCAGGGGGTCGCGTTCGCATGCCGGAGCATGCAGGTGCCCGGACGCATCTATGTCCCGACCACCACGCCCAAGCAGAAACGAGATCGAATCCGTTGGCACGGTGGTGACTTCGTCGAGCTCAGGGCCGTCGGCGACACCTACGACGCCGCCGCGGCCGCTGCTCAGGACGACGTGATGCGTACCGGGTCCGCGTGGATTCATGCATTCGACGACCCGCGGACCGCGGCCGGTCAGGGGACCATCGCGCACGAGATCGTCGAACAGCTCGGTCGTGTTCCCGACGTCGTGGTCGCACCGGTCGGCGGCGGGGGATGCCTGGCCGGGATGGCCACCTATTTTCGCGGCCTGTCCGAGGACGTCACGATCGTCGGTGTCGAACCGACCGGCGCGGTGTCGCTGAGCGCCGCCCTCGTCAACGGGGGACCGGTGACCCTCGCCGAGATCGACCCGTTCGTCGACGGGGCAGCGGTGAAGCGCATCGGGACCATCGGGCACCGGGTGTTGTCGGAGATGGGCGCGACCGTGACCGATCACCCGGTGCTAGCGAGCATCACCGACGCCCCCGCCGCACGCGTGGTACCCGACGAGCGTCACGCCCCCGTGCCGGGAACCGCGCACATCACCCACGTCGATGAAGGCGCCATCTGCTCGGCGATGCTCGAGCTCTACCAGAACGAGGGCATCATCGCCGAACCCGCGGGGGCGCTCGCCGTCGCGATCCTCGACAAACTGCAGCTGCCCGCGAACTCCACGGTGGTGTGCCTGGTCTCAGGCGGCAACAACGACGTGTCCCGGTACGGCGAGATCATCGAGCGCTCGCTGGTGCACCGGGGACTCAAGCACTACTTCCTGGTCGACTTCCCACAGGAGCCGGGTGCACTGCGGCGTTTCCTCGACGAGGTTCTCGGACCCGATGACGACATCACGCTGTTCGAGTACGTGAAACGCAACAACCGGGAGACCGGCGCCGCCCTCGTCGGAGTCGAGCTGGGACATCGCGACGGGCTCGGCGACCTGATGGACCGGATGGCCCACTCCCGGCTGCACTGCGAGCGGCTCGAACCGGGTAGTCCGGCGTACGCCTACCTGACCTGAGACCGGTCCCGCCCTTGGGCCGCCCGCCGGCAGGCGTGCTGAGATGCGCCCTGCTGGGGGGACGCCGGCGACGGTCTGTGGACCGCGTCGCTGTGGTGGGCGCATATCCGCCGGGCACCCGACAGCCCGCGCTACGGCGTCCGCTGTCCGAACGACTCTCGGCAGCCCGGGAACATACGCGTCCGGTGCCGCCTCCAAGTACATGAACCGCCCACGAGCACTGCACCACCACAGCGCCACAGCACTTGGAAGGACAACCCCATGAGCACCGAGATCCCCGCCGACGCCGTTCTCGTCGACACCGACGGCGACGGAGCCGTCGACGCCGCACTCACCGACGTCGACGGTGACGGCACCACCGACGCCATCCTCGACACCGACGGCAACGGCCAGGCCGACTCCATCGCCTACGACACCGATGCCGACGGCGAGATCGACGTCATCGAGGCCGACACCGACGCCGACGGCTACACCGACATCGCCGTCGCCGACACCGACAGTGACGGCACCTTCGACACCGCGGTCGACGACGAGGGCAACGTCGAGGTCGGCGACTTCGGCAGCATCGACGGCGGCGACGCCATCTGACCACTTGACTTCATGGCCCGGAGCCGCGGAACACGCGGTTTCGGGCTATGAGCCGTCACCGCGGCGGCCGACGATCACGTTGTGACCCGGCGAGGCGAATCCGGAGTTCTCGGAACTCGGTGACTGCCAGGCCAATTCGATGTCGAGCGAGATCGGGACGGTCACCGGGTCGGCGCCGGGAACGCAGACCACCGACCAGTCACCGCGATGCATCGCGAACCATCCGGCCGCCTCGTCGAAGTCGACGGACACCGACGAGAAGGCCGGATCGGACAGTGCGGCTTCGGCTTTCCGCAAGGCGATGAGGGCTCGGTAGAACTCGAGCACGCGCGCGTGCGCGGGATCGTCGAGTTCGGTCCAGTCCAGCTTCGACCGCTCGAACGTCGCCGGGTCCTGCGGATCGGGCACGTCGTCGCTGTCCCAGCCGTGCTCGGCGAATTCCGATTTGCGCCCCTCCGCGGTGGCTCGGCCCAGTTCGGGCTCCGGGTGGGAGGTGAAGAACTGGAACGGTGTCGCGGCCGCCCACTCCTCACCCATGAACAGCATCGGGGTGAACGGGGACAGCAGGACCAGCGCCGCCTTGATTGCCAGCTGCCCGCCGTCGAGGTAGGCGCTCGGGCGGTCGCCGATCGCCCGATTGCCGATCTGATCGTGGTTGCAGGTGTAGGCGAGGAGGGCCGACGCGGGCAGCCGGTCGGTCGGGATAGGTCGTCCGTGACGGCGTTTGCGGAACGACGAATAGGTGCCGTCGTGGAAGAACCCGCCGGTGAGAACCTTCTGCAGGCAGCCGTAGCTTCCGAAGTCGCGGTAGTAGCCCTGCCGTTCGCCCGACACCAGCGTGTGGATCGCGTGGTGGATGTCGTCGTCCCACTGCGCGGCGAGTCCGAGTCCGCTGACGCTGCGCGGGGAGATCATGCGGGGATCGTTGAGGTCGCTCTCGGCGATCAATGACAGCGGCCGTCCGAGTTCGACGGCGAGATCGTCGGTGGCGGCGGCGAGTTCTTCCAGGATGTGCACGGCGCGGTGATCGGCCAGCGCGTGCACCGCGTCGAGGCGCAGGGCGTCGACGTGGAACTCGGTGAACCACCGCAGGGCCGTACCGGCGATGAACGCACGGACCTCGTCGGAGTCCGGATCGGACAGGTTGACCGACGATCCCCAGGATGTGACGCCCTCGGAGAGGTAGGGCCCGAAGTCGGGTAGGTAGTTGCCGGACGGACCGAGATGGTTGTAGACGACGTCGAGGACGACACCGAGTCCCCGGGCGTGACAGGCGTCGACGAACCGGGCCAGCGCCGCCGGTCCGCCGTAGGTCTCCTGCACCGCGTACCAGCCGACGCCGTCGTAGCCCCAGTTGTGAACCCCGTTGAACGCGTTGACCGGCATCAGCTCGACGAAGTCGACCCCCAGGTCGACGAGATGGTCGAGCCGGCCGATGGCGGAGTCGAGCGTGCCCTCGGGGGTGAAGGTGCCGAGGTGGAGCTCATAGACCACCGCTCCCCGGATGTCGCGACCGGTCCAGTCGGCGTCGGTCCAGCCGGCGTCGTCGACGGTGAACAACGCCGACAGTTCGTGCACCCCGTCCGGCAGGCGCACGGCCCGCGGATCAGGACGCACCGGTCCGCCGTCGATCGAGAATCCGTAGCGCAGTTCCCCGACGGGTTCGGTTCCCGGTGCGGTGTCCACGTGCCACCACCCGCCCGCGGCTGCCGTCATGGCGATCCGGTCCGCGGCCGGGTCCTGCGCGGACGACCCGATCACCAGCTCGACGACCTGCGCGTTCGGTGCCCAGACCCGGACTTCGCCCAGTGATCGCGGTGATCGGAAGGGCTCCACATTGGAACGAAGTGGTAGGTTTTGTTCCCGCTGGTCGTCCGACCAAGTTATTGTGCTCTGGGCAACAGCGGCAGCGGTCGGGGGATTCGTCACATCATGCAAGGTATGTCGGACCTCGGACAGGTGCAGTCGGGCGCTAGTGTGAGGCCGGACACATTCGGACGAGGGGAATGGGGTATGTTACCCGCGGCGCTCATGCCCACGGGGGGCACGCGAAGCGGGTCTGCGGGAACGAGAACGCGCGTCGACGTCGACACGCGCCATCGCGACCTGACGGCCGGTGAACGGGTAAGCCGAGACGCAAGGGCAGGGATTGAGCACTAACGCAGTCACCTCGGACGACGAGGAGGTGGGTCGCAAGAGGCCGGGGGCGGTGCGGTCGTGGGTGGACGGCCATGTCGTCGCCTCGTTCGACACTTTCGGTCGCCAGCTCGGCATGTTCGTCGAGGTGTTCCGGACCCTCTTCGTCGATCTCTTCAAGCGACGGTTCCCGTTCGGGGAGTTCATCCGTCAGTGCGCCTTCATGGCTAGCACCTCGGTCTTCCCGACCCTCCTGGTCGCCATCCCGATCGGCGTCATCGTGTCGATCCAGGTGTCCAACATCGCCGGTCAGGTCGGCGCAACGTCGTTCTCCGGCGCGGCAACGGGTCTCGGTGTGATCCGGCAGGGTGCACCGCTGGTGACGTCGCTGCTCCTCGCGGGCGCCGTCGGCTCGGCGATCGCCGCAGACCTCGGATCCCGCACCATCCGCGACGAGATCGACGCGATGCGCGTCATGGGCGTCAACCCCATCGAGCGCCTGATCTCACCGCGACTGCTCGCGACGATGGTCGTCAGCTTCTTGCTCTGCGGGTTCGTCTGCTTCGTCGGGTTCATCACCGGCTACGTCTTCAACGTCTACTTCCAGGGCGGCACGCCGGGTAGCTACACCGGCACCTTCGCGTCCTTCGCCACCACCGCCGACCTCATGTTCGCGTTGGCCAAAGCCGTCATATTCGGCGCGATCGTGGCCATCGTCGCCTGCGATCGCGGCCTCTCGACGAAGGGCGGGCCCGCAGGTGTGGCCAACTCGGTGAACGCCGCAGTCGTCAACTCGGTCCTGCTGTTGTTCACGGTGAACGTGATCCTCACGCAGCTGTTCGCGATCCTGTTCCCGTCGAGGGTGGTGTGAGATGACCGCGTCACGGTATGTACCTCCGGCCCTGCGGCCGCTCGAGGCCGCCAAGGCGGTGTATCGCGGTCCGCGCGATGCGCTCGCCGCGATGGGCCATCTGATCACCTTCCTGGTCCGCTCGATCGCCGCGGTGCCGCTGGCGTTCCGTCACTACAGCAAAGAGGTGTGGCGCCTCCTCGCCGACGTGGCCTGGGGCAACGGCGCCATCGTCGTCGGTGGCGGCACCGTGGGCGTCATGGTGATCCTCGGCATCATGGGCGGCGCGACCGTGGGAATCGAGGGCTACACCGCCCTCAACCTGCTCGGCATGTCCCCGGTGACCGGCGGGCTGTCCGCCTTCGCGACGACCCGCGAGATCGCACCGCTGCTCGCCGCGACCGCGTTCACCGCGCAGTCGGGGTGCCGGTTCACCGCACAGTTGGGCTCGATGCGCATCGCCGAGGAGATCGACGCCCTCGAGGCGATCGCGATCCGGCCGCTGCCAGGTTGATCAAGAACGTCGCCATCGACATCGAACCGGCGCAGGCCGATGGCATTCCCGCCTCGGTGACCGCGCGTACGGTTCCGTCGAACCTGTTCGGCGTCAACTCCGTCGAGCTGGTGCCGCCCGCCGAGGTGGGTGACGACCGGCTGTCCGCCGGCGACGTGATCCCGGCCGACGACTCGCTCGAGACGATCAAGCTGCAGGACGCCCAGAACGAGCTGAAGCAGATCCTCGACGCGGTGCCGCCGGAGGAACTGGCGCAGGTGCTCGGCGTCATCGCCGACGCGCTCAAGGGCGGCGGCTCGGTGTTCGGGTCGTTCGTACCCGTGCTGCGGAACTACATCGACTCGATCAACGCCCAGTTCCCGCCGGGCGCGCCCCCGGGTTTCGACAACTTCGACGCCGCGCTCACCGGCCTCTCGCAATCGACGCCGCAACTGCTGGACACCCTGGGCCGAAGCGTGATCCCGGCGATCACCATCGCGGAGAAGCAGCGTGACCTGACCGCGGTGCTCACAGCGAGCGAGGGCCTGCTCGATCAGACCCAGTTGCTGTTCGCGCGCAACGGCGACAGCGGTCAGCGTCTAGTGACCGATCTGAACCGGATGCTGGGTGCGCTCGTCCTCGAGCCGAACTCGCTGCCGCAGGGCGTGATCGCACTGAACAACCTGGCCGCCCGGGTGCTGACGGTGTTCACCGGCACCAATGGCCACGTGCAGCTCAACATCGGCGTCAGCTTCGGCGCCTTCCAGCGCTACACCCGGCAGAACTGCCCGGTGTACGACGGCGGCCCCTACGGCACCCTGCGCGGCCCGGGCTGCGTGGGTCCCGGCACGGGCACGGGACCGACGATGTCGGGTCCGCTGGCGATCTATCCCTCCGACGGGATGCGCCGTAACAAGCCGGTCGGCAACGTCACCACCGATGCCGACAACAAGACGCTCGGCACCGTCCTGCGCCGTACCCCGTCGGCAGCGGACACGATCATGCTGGGACCGCTGGTCCAGACGCTCGACGTGCGCAACGCCGCCGAGGCGGGCCGGGGCGGCGAAGGTCAAGGAGGAGGACGATGAACGCGGCTTCGGGGTCGATCCGCAAACCGCTGATCGGTTTCACCATCTTCGGGATCGCCGCGTTGCTGGTCACCTACGTGATCTTCTCGACGCTGGAGCGCTCGGTGCCGGGGACGACGAACAGCTACACCACCTACTTCGGTGACGCGTCGGGTCTCGCCGCGGGCGACGACGTCCGGATGGCCGGTGTCCGCGTCGGTCGTGTGGACCAGATCGAATTGGCCGACGGCCGCGCCCGGGTCACGTTCGAGGTGCAGGACAACCAGCAGGTCTACACCAACACGCGGGGGGCGATCCGCTACCAGAACCTCATCGGGCAGCGATATCTGAACCTGACGCTGGTCCCGGACCGGGAGAGCCGGCCCCTCGACCCGGGGTCGACGCTCGAGCTGCCCTCCGAGGACTCCTTCGACGTCACCACGTTGCTCGCCGGGTTCCAGCCGGTCTTCGAGACTCTCGCCCCGGAACAGGTCAACGCCCTGTCCGAGGGCCTGATCCAGGCGTTCCAGGGCAACTCGGTGTCCTTGAGCTATACGGTCGCCGAAGTCGGCCGCCTCGCGGAGGACACGGCAACCGGGACGTCGTGCTCGGCGCGATCATCAACAACCTGAGCGCGGTCATGCGCGACCTGTCGCGCCAGGGCGGCCAGCTGGGCACCGTCATCGAATCGATGTCGGCGCTGATCGCCAACCTCAACTCGAACTCGGCGGCGTTCGGTAGTGCGGTGACCGACATCGGGCGCACCGCAAGCGGATTCGCCGACGTGCTGAGTGAGAGCCGGCAGAGTCTGGCCGACGCCGCCACGGACGGCCGGATCGCGACCAACACGCTGATCAGCAATGGCTCCAAACTCGATCGGATGGCGGTCGACGCGCCGATCTTCCTCGGTCATTTCCCGCTCGTGCTCGGTGAGGGCGCTTACTTGAACATCTATGCATGTGATCTCGACGTCGCGATCGGCGACGTCCTGCTACCGCCCGGGATCTTCAACAAGATCGGCGGCACGAATCACTCGGTGGTGTGCCGATGAACTGGTTCCGCAGGAGTTTCCGTGACAACCGGCGCGTGTGGTTCGGCGTGATCGGCGCCGTGGTCATCGTCGCCCTGTTGCTCGGCGTGACCGCTCTCGCGACCGCGCATCTGGGCAAGAAGACCCTCACCGGCGACTTCGCCCAGGCCGGCGGTATCCGGCCGGGGGACAAGGTCCGCGTCGCCGGTATCGACGTCGGTGAGGTCACCGACACCGAACTCGCCGGACAGCACGTGGCCATCACCATGAAGGTCGACAGCGACGTCCGGGTGACGTCCAACGGTTCTGCCGAGATCAAGATGTCGACGCTGCTGGGTCAGCGCTACATCGATGTGTCGCTGGGGGATTCGTCGGAGGATGCACCCGACGGTCACATCGCGAAGACCGCCGTGCCCTACGATCTCCAGCGCACCATCGAGGCGGGCGCGCCGATCCTGACCGGGATCGACGACCGGACGCTCTCCGAGAGCATCCGCACCCTCAACCGGCAGCTCGCCGGCGTACCGGCGATCACCGAGCCGACCTTCGAGGCGCTCACCCAGATGTCGAAGGTCATCACCAATCGCAAGGACCAGATCAACCAATTGATCGCCGACACCAAGACGATCACCAACATCGTCAACGACAATCAGGCCCAGCTCGCCGTGATCGTGGGTCAGGGACGCGACCTGACCCAGAAGATCGTCGCGCGTGAAGAGCTGGTCACCCGGATGCTCGACGGCATCGCCGAACTCACCGAGCAGGCGACCGCGGTGGCCGGTGAGAACGCCAACCAGTTCGCGCCCATCATGGCGAACCTGAACACGATCACCCAGGGCCTGGAGAAGAACCGCAACAACCTCCGCAAGTTGCTGGAGATCCTCCCGGTCACCGCGCGCCTGACCAACAACGTCATCGGCGACGGGCCCTACGCGAACGGCTATCTGCCGTGGGGCATCTTCCCCGACAACTGGCTGTGCCTGGCCCGGGTGGTGGACGGATGCTGAGCCCGGAAACGATGAGCCCGGACACGACGGCAGGTACGACGATGCACGCCCACGGACTCCGCCGCCCGATCCTGCTGGTCGGGGTCGCGCTGCTCGGCATCCTCGGTCTCTCCGGCTGTTCGATGATCCCGGGTAGCTGGAAGGCGGCGGTCGGCCAGGCCATCGAGGTGACTGCCTACTTCGACAACGTCGCCGGGCTCTACGTGAGCAACGACGTAGCCGTCCTCGGCATGCCGGTCGGTCAGGTCACCGCGGTGGAACCGCAGGGCGAGCGCGTCAAGGTGACCATGACGATCGACAGCGACGTCCCCGTCCCGGCCGACGCCACGGCGGCGATCGTCAACACCTCGATCGTCACCACCCGCCACGTCGAGCTGTCACCCGCCTACGACGGCGGACCGAAGCTCGAGGACGGGTCGGTCCTGAAGGAGACGAAGGCCCCGGTGTCGGTCGGCGAACTGTTCGACGCCATCGACGGTCTGGTGGTGGCCCTCAAGGGTGAGGGAGAAGGACCCGGCCCGCTCGCGGAGATGATCGACATCACCTCCGGCATCGCCACCGGCAACGGCGAGGAGATCCGGGCGGCGCTCGACGAACTCGGAGGGGCGTCGGATGTGGTGGCGGGCAACAGCGATGCCCTCGTCGACATCCTCGAGACCATCGAGGGCCTGACCACCACCCTCGTGCAGAACTATCCGAAGATGACGGCGTTCTCCGAGTCGGTCAACCAGGTCTCGCAGCTGCTGGGCGATCAGGCACCCGGTCTGCTCGCCACCCTGGCCAACCTGAATCAGACGCTGCAGAACACCACCGTGTTCCTGCAGAACAACACCAACACCATGTCGGTGTCGTTCGACCGGTTGGCCGCACTGACCGCCAACCTCGGCGACTACTCGCGGCAGGTCGTCGAGACGATCGACGTCGGCCCGCTGCTCTTCCAGAACCTGAGCAACTCGATCTCGGCCGAACAGGGCGCGTGGCGCGCGCAGGTGCTGCTCGACAAGACGCTCCTCGACAACGAACTCCTCGCCGAGTTCTGTGAGGCGATCAACCTGCAGAAGGACGGTTGCCGAACGGGCAAGCTCAAGGACTTCGGTCCCGACCTCGGTATCTACTCGGCGATGCTGGAGCTGACGAAATGAGAACGGCGACAATGGATTCGCTGAACCGTTCGGACGGTCCCGGGCGCCCGGCGCGATCCCACGGCCGGGTCCGCCGAGGCGGAGTCATGGCGGTGCTGCTCGCGGCGCTCATGGGGCTCACCGGTTGCGGACTCCTCCCGAGTCTCACGGTGGAGCAGATCCCGCTGCCCGCACCGGGCGGCATCGGTGACTCGATCACGATCACCGCGAACTTCGCCAACGCGCTCAACCTGCCGGCGCAGGCGAAGGTGAAGCTCAACGGAACCGACGTCGGACAGGTCACCGACCTCGTCGCCAAGGACTACACCGCCGTGGTGACCATGCAGGTCAGCAAGAAGACCAAGCTCCCGGTCGGGACCGGCGCCGAACTCCGCCAGGCCACACCGCTGGGCGACGTCTTCGTCGCCCTGCTGCCGCCGATCGAGGCGCGCGACGGTCTGATGGTGGACGGGGACACGCTCACCGGTCCGACGTCGGCCGCGGCGACGGTCGAGGATCTGCTGATCAGCATGAGCGGAGTCGTGGACAGCGGTTCGCTGAACTCGTTGACGATCATCCTCACCGAGCTGAGCAGCGCGGTCGCGACGAACCCGTCGGATCTCAACGGCGCCATCCGGGGCCTGACCACCGGCATCCGGAAGCTGAACGAGAGTTCGGCGGCGGTCGATCGGTCGCTGGCCGCCACGCGGGTGCTCAGCGGTCAGCTCGCCGACGGGCGTGCGCAGATCATGGCGTCGATCAACAAACTGGGTCCGGCGCTCGAGTCGCTGAACGGGCAGATCGCCACGATCCTGACCACCCTGGACAAGACCCAGCAGGTCACCGCGGCCACCAACGACTTCCTCGACAGCGATCAGGACAACCTGGTCGAGATGCTGGGCCATCTGTCGACGGTGCTGGCCGGGCTCCGGCAGGCCGCCGGTCCGCTCGGATCGCTGGCCGACAACCTGCACGAGCTCACACCGAAGTGGGTCAAGTCCACACCGGGTAGCGCGGCGGCGGTGTCGTCGAAGGTCTACTGGCTCAGCCCGGGTGTCGGCTTCGACTCGGCGAGCAGACTGCCCGAGATCCAGGACGTGGACGAGGGTTCGGCGGCGTTGCAGCAGACACTGACCCGTCTGCTGGCGCGGATCACGGGGACGAGGGGGTGTTGCGGATGAGCGGCATATTCGGTGTCCTACGCCGGAATTCGGTACTCGTGGGCAACATCGCCCTGGTACTGGTCATGGTCGTCGGACTCAGCTATCTCGCCCTGGGCATCCTGCGGTGGCAGCCGTTCGCCGACAAGTACAAGCTCACCATCCAGTTCCCGATCTCCGGCGGTCTGCAGGAGACGTCCGGGGTCACGCTGCGCGGCGCGCGCATCGGCGACGTCGACACCGTTCGGGTGCAACCGGATTCGGTGGAGGTCGTCGTCACGGTCGAGGACCGGTACAGAATCAACCGCGACACCACTGTTGCGGCACTGGGTCTGTCGGCTGCGGGCGAGCAGTACGTCGACTTCCAGCCGGACACCTCCGATGGCCCCTACCTGGAGGACGGGGACGTCATCCGGGCCGACCAGACCGAGGTCACCGTGCCGTTCTCGCAGCTGCTCGAGTCCTCGCTGGAACTGATCAACCAGATCGATCCGGCCAAACTCCGTTCCGCCGTGGACAATCTGAAGATCGCCCTCTACGACGAGGACGGCACGAACGACCTGTCCGTCATCTTCGACTCCGGTGGCACGATCTTCGCGAAGCTGTACACCGCACTGCCGGAGACCACCAAGTTCATCCAGAACGCGGGGACCATCTTCAAGACGACGGCACAGATCCAGCCCGACCTCGGCACGACGGTGGCGGGATTGAGTTCGCTGGTCAACTCGGCGGCTGCCTCCGACAAGGAACTCCGCGAGCTCCTCGACCGAGGTCCCTCGCAGTTCACGAGCCTGGCCGGGTCGATCAACCAGTTGACGGATCCGATCACCGATGTGACGAAGCAGTTCGTCGACATCGCCGAGCAGGGTGCGTTGCGTGCGCCGGCGCTCGCGACGCTGTTCCCCGCGATCCGCGATGCCAGTGTCAAGAGCCTCACCATGTTCCACGACGGTGCGTGGTGGGCCTTCGGGTCGGTGTACCCGCGTCCGAGCTGCAACTACCCGGTGACGCCGCGGCGGCCGACGCAGATCCTCGAGCTGACCATCCCGACCAATCTGTACTGTGTGACCGAGGATCCGCGTCAGCAGATCCGTGGCTCGGCCAATGCGCCGCGGCCACCGGGCGACGACACCGCGGGACCGCCGCCGGGTTACGACCCGAACGCCCGTACCGTTCCGCTCGACAAGTGATGGGCCGCTCGACGACTGACGGCCACTCGACGACGACAGACAAGTTGTGTGACCTGTAGATGACTGACCGGAATGACCCAGATCGTACTGATCCCGATATGAATCCAACGGACGAGAAGGCCGACAGCACGTCGCCCGAGAGCGGGGCTGTCGCAGCCGATCACACCGATGGGGCGACGAGCGCGGAGGACACGAACGACGCCGGGACCGCGGCGACGCCGCGGGGGAAGTCGGCTCGACGGAGCGGAACCGGCACGGTGGCGAGCACGTCCCAGACCGACGGTGCCGACGCCTCCGGTGCCGCGGGTGACCCGTTGCCGGCAGCATCATCGAAGGCGGGTTCGGATCGGCGCGAGATCTCGTTCACGGTCACCGGCGGCGGGATCAAGAAGGTTCTCGCCGCCATCGTCGCGGTCGCCCTCATCGCGCTGGTGGCGTTCTTCGGCTGGCGCGCCTACGACCTCCAGCGAGAGGCCGACGCGTTCGCCGACTCCAAGGCGGCCTCGGCCGACTTCGTCACGAAGCTCGTGACGACGCTCAACGCCGACAACGCGGGCAACTCGAAGGAACTGCTGGGTCCGCTGTCGACGGGGGAGTTGCGCAACCGCCTCGAGCAGGAACGGGCCGACACCGAGGCCAATGTGGAGTCCCTGAACATCGAGGTGTCCTCGACGATCAGCGTGGTCGCCGTCGAGACCGTCGATGCCGACACCGCCAAGACCGTGGTGATGGCGGAGGTGACCGGCCGCAGCGTCAAGTTGCCCAGCGGCGGTACCAGCCTGATGGTCTTCCGCTTGGACCTCAGCAAGGAAGACGGCAAGTGGCTGGTGTCCGAGGTCGACGGGCCGCCGGGGAGCCCCAGCGGTCAGATCGATCCGTCGCAGTCGCTGCCCGGCGCCGCAGGTGCGCCGGCACCCCAGCCGTCGCCGGCACCGCAGCCCGCGCCGGGCGGCTGAACCGGGCTGACACACTCACCGGTAATGGACGAGCGCGCCTCCGATTCGGGGGCGCGCTCGTCCATCAGTGGTGGGTGGACGTCACGTCCGGACGAGTATCGCCACGGGGTGTTCGCCACGGGCCGAGGCGAGGTCGACCGATCCCTCGTACACCGATTCCGTTCGGTCGTCGCGCCACCGGAAGCCCGGCGGCAGGGTGATCGACGTCGCGGCCGCGGCATCGTGGTCGAGGTTGTGGGTGAACCGGGCGGTCACCACGACGACCGAGGGGGTGTCGCCGGTGCCGCGCACGAACGCGATGGTGTGGTCGGCGGCGGGCCCGTCGGCGGTCAGCCGTTGATAGGTGCCCGCAACGCCGAACGCATCGGGATGCGCGGCCCGGGCACGTAGAGCTTCCTGGACGAGTCGGGTCTTCGGGTGCTCGGTCGACCGGCCGAAGTCGACCGGTCGTCGATTGTCGGGATCGACGAGGGAGTCCTCCCACCACTCGGTGCCCTGATAGATGTCGGGGACCCCGGGCCCGAGGATCGCGATCGCCTTGCGCGCCAGCGCTTCCTGCTCCCACGCCGGTCTGATGCGGTCGACGAGTGCGGCGACCGAGGATGCGACGTCCCCGCTGGTGACCTGGCCGATCCAGGTCTCGACTGCGGTCTCGAACTCCTCGTTCACCTCGGTCCACGTGGTGCGCAGACCGGCCTCGCGAGTCGCCTTCCGGGCGTACTCGATCAACCGGCCCCGCAACTCGTCGGTGACCGGGGCGCCGGTGGGCCAGACCCCGACGATGTTCTGCAGCAGGAAATAGCCGGTCAGGTCATCCGGCACGTCGGTCTCGCGCCAGACCTTGTCGACGAGCTGGGACCAGCGGTCGGGGATCTGGGCGAGCACCGCGATCCGCGCGCGCACGTCCTCACCGCGTTTGGTGTCGTGCGTCGACGTGGCCGTCATGGCCAGCGGCCACCGCGCGGCGCGCTCGGCGTTGTGCTCGTGGAAATCGGCCAGCGACATGACGGGATTCGCGGGATCGACACCGACCTCCTGGGCGGAGACGAGCCGGGCCGTCCGGTAGAACAAGCTGTCCTCGACGCTCTTCGCGGTCACCGCCCCGCAGGTCTGCGCCAGCCTCGATGTCGCCTCACCGGGCACCGCCGTCTCCCGCACGATGAGGTCGATCGCGGCACGCAGTTCGGGTTTCGCCTCGGCGATCCCGGTGGCGACGGCGAGCAGACGTGGACGCAACGACGGGTAGTCCGCCCGGTAGACCCCGAGCGCGGCGATCAGTTCGGCGCAGGCGGTGGCGATCACGTCCGGATCCGCGGCCGGTGATCCCTCGACGCGCGTGGTGACGGCGCGCACGAGACGTCTGAGCTCCGCCGGGAACGACTCCCGCACGGTGCGGAGTTTGCGATCGTGCTCGGCGGCCTCCACCCACCGCGCGTCACCGCTCTCGCCGGTGATCCGTTCGTGTAGCTCGGTGAGCTGGGCGACGCCGGCCGGCGCCACGAACACGGCATCGATCACGCGCATGTGGTCGTACCCGGTGGTGCCCTCGACCGGCAGGGTCGGTTCGAGGGGCTCGTCCGGCGCCAGGATCTTCTCGATGTACAGGAGACGATCGTCCCCGACGTCCGCGCGCAGCCGGCGCAGATAGTCCTGGGGGTCCCACAGACCGTCCGGATGATCCACGCGCACACCATCGATGAGGTCGGCGTCGAGCAGCTCACGCAGCCACTGGTGCGTCGCGTCGTAGACCTCCGGGTCCTCCTGGCGCAGACCGGCGAGTTCGTTGACCGTGAAGAACCGCCGGTAGCCGATCAGGCCGCTGTTCCACGGCACGAGCCGATAGTGCTGGCGGGAGTGGATCTCACCCGGTGTGCCGCCGGCGCCGGGAGCGGAGCGAGCGGGCCGAGTGTCCCCGGCGCCGGGAGCGGAGCGAGCGGGCCGAGTGTCCCCGGCGCCGGGAGCGGAGCGAGCGGGCCGAATGTCTCCCGCGGTGCCGGGGGCGATCGGGAACGCGTGATCGTAGTACCGCAGATTCCCGTGCTCGTCGATCTCGAGCGGGCTCAGGTCCCCATCGGCGGCGACGATCGGCAGGGCCAGCTTTCCGTCGGCACCGTTGTCGTCGCTGAAGTCGGCGTCGAAATAGTGCGCGTACGCCGATGCGGGCCCGTGTCGGAGCAGGTCGGCGAACCACGGGTTGGCGAGTGCATCGGCGACCCCGGTGTGGTTCGGGACGATGTCGATGATCAGACCCAGTCCGCGTTCGGCCGCGGCGGAACGCAGTTCCCGCAGCCCGTCGATCCCGCCCAGCACGGCGGAGACCGCCGGCGGCGGCAACCAGTCGTAGCCGTGCGTCGACCCGGCCGACGCCGTACCGATCGGGGAGAGGTAGACGTGGCTGATCCCCAACTCGACGAGGTGGTCGAGCTGTGCTGTGGCATCGGCGAATCCGAAGTCGCCGTGTAGTTGGAGCCGGTACGTCGCGCGCGGGGTCGGACGATTGCACATGGGAGTCACGAGGTCTTTCGCAGGACCAGGACGGAGCGGGCACCAACGGTCACCGACTCGCCGGCGGAGGCCGTCAGCTCGCTGTCCCCCACGGGATGCGTCGTGTCCAGTTCGCCGACCCACTCGTTGCCGTACCACGTCGGCGGGAGCGTGAAGTCCAGGTCCTCGTAGTGGGCGTTGAAGCAGATGAAGAAGGAGTCGTCGACGACCAGTTCGCCACGTTCGTCCTTCTCGCCCAGTCCGTTTCCGTTGAGGAACACGGCGAGGCTCTTGCCGAACCCGCTGTCCCAGTCCTCGGCGGTCATCTCCTGGCCGGCCGGGGTGAGCCAGGCGATGTCGAGTGCCTGGTCGCCCCACCGGATCGGCTTCCCGCCGAAGAACTTTCGTCGCCGGAAGACCGGATGCCGGGTGCGCAGTGCGATGGCCTTGCGGGTGAACTCCAGCAGGTCGGCGTTCTCCTCGGCGAGAGTCCAGTCCATCCAGGACAACTCGGAGTCCTGGCAGTAGACGTTGTTGTTGCCCTGTTGGGTACGCCCGATCTCGTCGCCGTGCGCCAGCATCGGCGTCCCCTGCGACAGGAACAGCGTCGCCAGGATGTTCCGCTGCTGCCGCGCGCGGAGGGCGTTGATCTCGGGATCGTCGGTGGGTCCCTCGACTCCGCAGTTCCACGACCGGTTGTGGCTCTCGCCGTCTCGGTTGTCCTCACCGTTGGCCATGTTGTGCTTCTCGTTGTAGGACACCAGGTCCCGCAGCGTGAAACCGTCGTGCGCGATGACGAAGTTGATGCTCGCGAGCGGCCGTCGGCCGGTCGCCTCGTACAGATCCGACGATCCGGTGAGCCGGGAGGCGAACTCGCCCAGGGTGGACGGCTCGCCGCGCCAGTAGTCGCGGACGGTGTCGCGGTACTTGCCGTTCCATTCGGTCCAGAGCGGCGGGAAGTTGCCCACTTGGTAACCACCCTCGCCGATGTCCCAGGGCTCGGCGATCAGTTTCACCTGACTGACCACCGGGTCCTGCTGCACCAGATCGAAGAACGCAGACAGTCGATCGACGTCGTGCAGTTCGCGGGCCAGCGTGGACGCGAGGTCGAAACGGAAGCCGTCCACGTGCATCTCGAGGATCCAGTACCGCAGCGAATCCATGATGAGCTGCAGCGTGTGCGGATGACGACCGTTGAGGCTGTTGCCGGTTCCGGTGTAGTCCATGTACATCTCGGGATCGCCGTCGACGAGCCGGTAGTAGGCGGCGTTGTCGATGCCCCGGAACGACACGGTGGGTCCGAGGTGGTTGCCCTCGGCGGTGTGGTTGTAGACGACGTCGAGGATGACCTCGATGCCGGCGTTGTGGAACTCACGCACCATCGCCTTGAACTCGGTCACCGCGCTGGCCGGCTGGTCGGGGTTCGACGAGTACTCGATGTGCGGTGCCAGGAATCCGAAGGTGTTGTAGCCCCAGTAGTTTCGGAGACCCTGATCGCGCAGGACGAAGTCCTGCATGAACTGGTGCACGGGCATCAGTTCGATGGCGGTGATGCCCAACTCCTTGAGGTGATCGATGATCACCGGATGGCACAGCCCCGCGTACGTGCCGCGCAGGTACTCGGGGATGTCGGGATGGGTCGCGGTCATGCCCTTGACGTGCGCCTCGTAGATGACCGTCTGGTGGTACGGACGATTGGGCGACCGGTCGTTCTGCCAGTCGAAGTAGGGGTTGATCACCACCGAGACCATGGTGTGCCCGAGTGAGTCCAACTGCGGCATCGGATTGACCGGCTCGGGATCGGGGATGTCCTCGTGCTCCGCGGGCGCGGCATCGCCGTCGGACTCGCCTGCCACCTCGGCGGGATCGGCCGCGTCGCCCGCCTCGGCGGACGGCTCGTCGGCATCGTCGACCGCGCCCTCGTCGGTCCCGCCACCGTCGGTCCCGGTGTCGGCGGCCCCGGTCTCGGGGGTTGCGGATGCGTCGTCGTCGACCGCCGATTCGTCGGTGTCCTCGGGCGGCGTCGGGAGCGGGTAGGAGAACAGCGATGCGTCGCCGTCGAAGTCGCCGTGGAAGGCCTTGCCGTACGGATCGAGCAGGAGTTTGCTCGGGTCGCAACGCAATCCCCGCGACGGGTCGTACGGCCCGTAGACGCGGAAGCCGTAGAACTGGCCGGGGCCGACGTTGGGCAGATAGCAGTGCCAGCAGTAACCGTCGACCTCTTCGAGCCGGATCCGACGCTCGTGGCCCTCGCGGTCGATCAGGCACAGCTCGACGGCTTCGGCCACCTCGGAGAACAGCGAGAAATTCGTTCCCACACCGTCATAGGTGGCGCCGAGGGGGTACGGAGTACCCGGCCACACCGGGATCGGGGCCGGTTCCGGTTGGACCAGCGCCTCGGCCTGGATCGGGTCGGACGGCATCGGTACGGGGTCGGCGATGGTCTTGCCGCCGCTCGGAGGTGCTGCCGTCGTCGAGGAGGTGTCGGACTCCGGTGCGCGGGGCTCCGAGGGGGAGCCGGGATCGGCAGTGGAATCTGAGTCGGGAGTGGAGTCGGGATCACCCGGCTGTTCACCGGGGGCCGGCGGTCCGGTCTTACCCGCCTTCGACGACGTCATGGGTCGACCCTAGTCGCGTTGCCGCGGACGGTCATCTCAGGACGCGGCCGGTGGGGTCAGATGTGGGCTGCCCCACCCGCCGCTTCCCGAGGAAGCCCGCGACTTCCGCCGACCGTCACGGCACCGCGGGACCAGCCCACGGCAGTTGCGCCTCCATCTGGCGCCCCAGCTCGTCGGTGAGGCTGCGGACATAGGTCGCACTCAGGTGGTGCGGGTCTTTGTAGACGGTGATGTTGCCGACGATCGCCGGGCACCGCTCGGCGTCGCAGATCCCGTCGGACATGTCGAGGGGGTGGAAGTCGGGTCGCGTGGCGGCCAGCTCCGCCGCCGGGTCCTCGGGCGAGAGGACAGCACTGCGGCGCGACCCGCAGCTCTCGGCGTCGCCGCCGTCGGCGAGGCAGATCGGGGTGTCGATGGTGCCCTTCGCGTTCTTCGGCCACGGGGTGTCCCGCATGCCCAACACCGGCACCCCGGCGTCGAGGAAACGGTCGAAGATCGGCACGTAGTCCGGTGGCACCCAGTCGCCGGGTTCGTAGTCCCGCGGTCGCGTCGAATTCGTCAGCACCGCGTCCGGCTTGTCCGCGATGACGCGGTCGATGACGCGCTGTCCCCAGTCGTAGCACTCCGGGTAGGGCACGCCGCGCTGTTTGGGTACCCGGTTCGTCGACAGTGGGCACCCCATCTTGAGGTAGGTCTTCACCTTGAAACCGTTGCGCTTGCCGAGAATGTCGAGCGCCGAGATCCACATCTCGGCATGCGAGCCGCCGGCGAGCGCGATGGTGCGCGTCGCGGTCGGATCGCCGTAGGTGCCGACGTGGATCTCGTTGTCGGTGAAGTCGCTCATGTACCCGTCGGTGGAGGTCTCGGGGAAGTCCTCGATGACCTCCAGCGCCGACGGTTGTGGATCGAGGGCGGGCACCGGCCAGCCGTCGAGCAGTGCTCGGGCCCCCGGGTACGACCTCGGGTCGAGGTTCTTGGTGTCGACGACGATGTTCGCGACGTGCCGCTCCCACACGGTGATGCCGACGCCGGTGACGAGCGTCGCCACCACGAGGATCGAGGTGACGACCGACGTGTACGACAGCCACCGCGACCGCCCGTCGCGGCGGCCGCGGCTCAGCGCCGAACGATCGCCGCCGCGCAGCGGGTCCTCGATGTAGCGCTTGGTGAGCCACGCGAGCCCGACCGACGCCGCGAGGATGAGCACGCCCTCGACGAAGTTGGCATGGTTCTTGTCGCGCCAGGTCAGATAGAAGATCAGCAGCGGCCAGTGCCACAGATACAGCGAATACGCGATGGTCCCGAGCCAGACCGGCCACCTGCTCGCGAGCCAGCGGTTCGTGACGGGCATCTCGGTGGCCGCGGCATGGGACCCCCGAGGTGGCTTCTGCAACGCCGTCGCGCCCGCCCAGATGATCAGCAGCGTCGCGCCGACCGGCACCAGCGCCATCGGACCGGGGTAGGCGTTGACACCGTCGATCCAGAACCCGCAGCTGACGATCAGCGCGAGCGCGAAGACGGTCGCGATGTTGCGCAGCCAGTTCGGGATTCGCAGGGACGGCAACCAGATCGCGAGCAGGCCGCCGGCCAGCGGTTCCCACAGACGGGAGATCGTGTCGTAGTAGTTGTACGGCTGGTTGATCGCCAGGCCGCGGTGCGCCCAGTAGAACGAGGCGAGCGCGACGACCAACACCGCGCCGCCGACGAGGAACCTGATGACCCGCGGGTCGGCGAACGGCCGGGCGATGCGGGCACCGACCTTGAGCAACGTCGCGAACGCGAGGGCGACGAGCAGGGTCAGGACGAAGAACTGGCCCTGCACCGACATCGACCAGATGTGCTGCAGCGGGCTGTTCGCCGAACTCGCGGCGAGATAGTCCTGGGAGTTCTGCGCGAGATACCAGTTCTGGTAGTACAGCGCGCTCGCGATGACCTCGCGGCCGACATTGGCCCACCGGGTCTGCGGGAGGATCAGCAGAGTCAGCACCGTGACCGCGATCAGGACGGTGAGCAGCGCCGGTAGCAGCCGTTTGAGGAGCCGTTTGAGACGTGGCCACGGGTTGAGGGTGTCGCGGAACGAGACGTGCGGAGCCTGGCTCGTGATCGCGTGCCGCAGCAGCGACCCGACGAAGAAGTATCCCGAGAGGGTGAGGAAGACGTCGACGCCGCCGGAGACCTTGCCGAACCACACGTGAAAGCAGGCGACGAGGGCGATGGCGATACCGCGCAGGCCGTCGAGGTCGGTGCGGTATGCGGGCGTTGTCGGCGTCGAGGGGGACGACTCCGGCGCCACTACTCGCGTCGTCGATGCCACAGGGCGTGTTCTTTCCGGTGGGGGACAGATCGGTCTCGGGGCCGGGATGACCGGCTAGCAATGTACTCGTCGAAGCTGTGAAACACCGATTCGGACGACCGCGACACTCGCGCACCGGTCTGCGGGGCCGCGCGGGGTTCACCGCGAGCGGCGCGTCCGGGCTCCGTCGAGGATGATGGCCAGCCCGTCGCGGAACTCGCCCGCGAAGTCGCGACCCGACGGCCCGGTGACACCCAGACGCTCCATCTGCGCGCGTGTCTGTTCCTCGATGGTGAGCCCGATGACCAGCTGACACAGTGCGGTGCTGACCGCCTCGGCGTCGCGGACGGACAGACCACCGGCCGTGCCGGCGGCGATGATGTCGGCGGTGATGGCCTTCGACGACAGGCCGCTGGCCCAGCTCGACGACACGACCTCGGCACTGTCGGGAACTCCGAGGAGCGCGCTGCGCATGTCGGTCGCGAGCAGATCGAGGCGCTCGTCCCAGGCCAGCGAGGTGTCGGGGATGGCGACCGCACCCAGGATGTCGTCGGCGAGCGCGGCCAGCAAGGTCTGCTTGTTGGGAAAGTGCCAGTACAGCGCGTTGGGACGGACGCCGAGTTCGGTGGCGAGGCGTCGCATCGACAGGTCGGCCAGGCTGTGCTCGCCCAGGATGTCGCGGGCGGCGCGCAGAACGTCGGTGCGACTGTTGCTCACCCGCGTCAGCGTAATGACCCGGCAGTGGGGCATCGAACCCCGGGCCTGTACACCGTTCAGGACGCCCTGTACGGTGTTCAGGGTCCTGGACGGTGTCCAGGACTGCCTAACGACAGGCCGGGAGGTGCCTCATGGATCACGACGCGATCAGTCGCATCGATGCCGACCACATCTGGCACCCCTACGGTGCGCTGCCGGCGGCCACCCGGCCGTTGGTCGTGGCCTCGGCCTCGGGTGTCCGCCTCGAACTCGCGGACGGCCGATCGGTGGTCGACGGGATGAGCTCATGGTGGGCGGCGATCCACGGTTATGGACACCCCCGACTCGACGCCGCCGCGGCGGCTCAGCTCGGTCGGATGTCGCACGTCATGTTCGGCGGTCTGACCCACGAACCGGCCGCCCGGCTGGCGCAGCTCCTCGTCGAGATCACCCCGGCCGGCCTGGAGAAGGTGTTCTTCTGCGACTCGGGATCGGTCTCGGTCGAGGTGGCGGTCAAGATGGCGCTGCAGTACTGGCGCAGCCGCGGTCGGTCCGGCCGCACCCGTCTGCTCACCTGGCGTGGCGGCTATCACGGCGACACCTTCACCCCGATGAGCGTCTGCGATCCCGACGGCGGTATGCACGCGATGTGGAAGGGTGTTCTCGCACAACAGATCTTCGTCGACGCCCCGCCGGCCGAGTTCCGGCCCGACTACGTCGCCGAGTTCGAGCGCACCGTGCGCGCGCACCGCGACGAGCTCGCCGCGGTCATCGTCGAACCCGTGGTCCAGGGCGCGGGCGGCATGCGATTCCACGACGCGGCATATCTGCGTGCGCTCCGGGAGATCTGTGACCGCCACGACGTCCTGCTGATCTTCGACGAGATCGCGACCGGATTCGGCCGTACCGGAACGTTGTTCGCGGCCGACGCCGCCCCGGGGGCCGAGGCGGCGCCGGGCGCCGGCGTCGCGCCCGACATCATGTGTGTCGGCAAGGCGCTCACCGGTGGCTACCTCACGCTCGCCGCGACCCTGTGCACGTCCGAGATCGCTCAGGTGATCAGTGCGGGGGAGGCGGGCGGACTCGCGCACGGCCCGACCTTCATGGCCAACCCGCTGGCCTGCGCGGTGGCCGTCGCAGCGATCGAACTGCTGCTGGAAACGCCGTGGGCCGAGCGGGTCTCGGCGATCGAGCGAGGGCTCCGCGACGGACTCGAACCGCTGCGTGATCGCCACGGCGTCGTCGATGTGCGGGTCCTCGGCGCGATCGGCGTCGTCGAACTCGATCGCCCGGTCGACATGGTGGCGGCCACCGCCGCGGCCGTCGAGGCCGGGGCATGGCTGCGGCCGTTCCGCAATCTCGTCTACACGATGCCGCCGTTCATCTGCACACCCGAGGACATCGGGGTGATCGTGCGCGGAGTGTCCGCTGCCGTGCATGCCACGGTCGGCGATCGCGAACCGGCAGTGGTGCGGTCATGACTTCGATTCAGGTGCAGCCGGATTCGAGGGTCGACGACGATGCGCGGGTCAGCGGCGGGGGAGAGATCGGTCTGGCGTGGCTGGCCGGCGCCGCCCGTGCGCGCGCCGAGGCCGGCCTGCATCGCAGCCCACACGTCCGCAGGGCGGCCGGCGACGAGATCAACCTCGGTTCCAACGACTACCTCGGGTTGTCGACCCACCCCGCGGTGATCGCCGGTGCGCGGGCCGCCGCGGAACGGTGGGGAGGTGGCTCGACGGCGTCGCGCCTCGTCGTCGGCACCACCCAGGCACACATCGATCTCGAGCACGATCTCGCCGACTTCCTCGGATTCGATGCGGCACTCGTCTTCTCGTCCGGCTACCTGGCGAATATCGGTGCGATCACCGCGCTGGCGACGCGCGGCGACCTGATCGTCAGCGACACCGGCACCCATGCGTCGCTGATCGACGGTTGCCGGTTGTCGCGTGCCCGGGTGGTGGTCGTCGACCGCGGCGATCACGAGGCGGTCCGGCGGGCCCTCGCCGAACGTACCGAGGCCCGGGCGCTCGTCGTCACCGATTCGGTGTACAGCATCGACGGTGAACCGGCGCCGGTCGCGGATCTGTATGCCGCGGCACGCGCGCACGGGGCCGTCCTGCTCGTGGACGAGGCCCACGCTCTCGGGGTGCGTGGTCCGGGTGGTCGCGGACTCGTCGCCGAACAGGGACTTTCGGGCGCTCCCGATCTCGTCGTCACGACCGTGCTGTCGAAATCGCTCGGCGCGCAGGGCGGTGTGGTCCTCGGGTCGGAGCTGCTGCGCTCGCACCTCGTCGACTGCGCCCGCACCTTCATCTTCGACACCGGCCTGAACCCGGCCGCGGTCGGCGCCGCGCATGCCGCCCTGACGATCCTGCGGGCGCAACCCGGGTTGCCGGACCGACTGCGCGACAACGCCCGTCGCCTGGCGCTCGCGTGTGGCGTCGAAGAGCCCGCCGCGGCGGTCATCTCGATCGTCGTCGGGGATCCGCAACGCGCGGTGGCGGCTGCTGCCGCGTGCCGGGACCGTGGCGTCCTCGTCGGGTGTTTCCGTCCGCCCTCGGTCCCGGTCGGGACTTCGAGGCTGCGGATCACGGTGCGCGCCGACCTCGATGCCGCTGCCCTCGACCACGTGGCCGCCGTCGTCGACGCCGCGCTGCGCGAAGTCGGTGCGCGGTGATCGCCGCACGCCGCGGCAGGGTCCTCGCCGTCACCGGGACCTCGACCGACGTCGGGAAGACCGTCGCCACCGCGGCACTCGCCGCCGCCTGCCACCTCCCTGAGGTGGCCGACCCCTTGCTCCCTGAGGTGGCCGACCCCTTGCTCCCTGAGGTGCGAGGAGCCCTGGCGACGAGCCACGAAGGGCCGATGACCCGCGTCGCCGTCTGCAAACCCGTCCAGACCGGCGTCGGTCCGAACGAACCCGGCGACCTCGCCGAGGTGCAACGCCTGGCGGGCGACGTCACCGCGGTCGAGCTCTACCGCTACCCGGAACCCCTCGCGCCCGACACCGCCGCGCGCCGTGCCGGGATGCGATTGGCCGATCCGGCGGCGATCGTCCGCGCCGTGGACGATCTGGCCGCGTCACACGACCTGACCCTCGTCGAGGGCGCCGGCGGAGTGCTGGTGCGGCTGGGGGAGTCGGCCACGATCCTCGACATCGCCGCGGCGACCCTCGTTCCCGATACCGTCGACGGTGTGGTGGTCGTGGTGGCGCCGGGGCTGGGCGCGCTCAATCACGCCGAGCTCACCGTGAACGCGGTGCGGGCGCGCGGTCTGCGTCCCGCCGGACTCGTGATCGGTTGGTGGCCAGACGATCCCGACCTCGCGATGCGGTGCAACCGCACCGACCTGCCGCGGGTGACCGGCGTGCCGGTCGTCGGGGTCCTGCCCGCCGGCGCCGCGCACCTCGAACCCGACGAGTTCCGCCGCCACGCAGCGTCGTGGTTCGACGACGAGTGGCTCGCGACCCTTTCTCCCAGCCATCCGGAACAGCTCGTCCGGACGCCGTAACACGTTCCCGCAGCGGAACAATCATCCAAGGAGTATCACCAGTGACCCAGGCAACAGTCGACGCCGCCACCTCGGCACCGGCGTCGGACGACATCCTCGCCATCGCCCGTGACCAGGTGCTCGACCGCGGCGAGCCGCTCGATCAGGAGCAGGTTCTCCGGGTTCTGCGGTTGCCCGACGACCGGCTGACCGAACTGCTCCAGCTCGCCCACGATGTGCGGATGCGCTGGTGCGGGCCCGAGGTCGAGGTCGAGGGCATCATCTCGCTGAAGACCGGCGGGTGCCCGGAAGACTGCCATTTCTGTTCCCAGTCCGGACTTTTCGCCTCGCCGGTACGAAGTGCGTGGATCGACATCCCCTCCCTCGTCGAGGCGGCCAAGCAGACCGCGAAGACCGGTGCGACCGAGTTCTGCATCGTCGCGGCGGTCCGCGGTCCCGACAAGCGGCTGCTCAGTCAGGTCGCGGCAGGTATCGAGGCCATCCGCAACGAGGTCGACATCCAGATCGCGTGCAGCCTGGGCATGCTCACCCAGGAGCAGGTCGACCAGCTCCGCGACATGGGCGTGCACCGTTACAACCACAATCTCGAGACCGCGCGCAGCCACTTCCCGAACGTGGTGACGACCCACACGTGGGAGGAGCGCTGGGACACCCTGCACATGGTCCGGGAGGCGGGCATGGAGGTCTGCTGCGGCGGCATCCTCGGCATGGGTGAGTCCCTGGAGCAACGGGCCGAGTTCGCCGCCGAACTGGCGACGCTCGAACCCGACGAGGTGCCGCTGAACTTCCTGAACCCGCGGCCCGGCACACCGTTCGGCGATCTCGACGTGCTTCCCGCCGCGGAGGCCCTCAAGTCGGTGGCCGCATTCCGTCTGGCGCTCCCGCGCACCATCCTGCGATTCGCCGGCGGACGCGAGATCACGCTCGGCGACCTCGGGGCCAAACAGGGCATCCTCGGCGGCATCAACGCCGTCATCGTCGGCAACTACCTGACGACCCTCGGCCGGCCCGCCGAGGACGACCTCGATCTCCTCAGTGATCTGTCCATGCCGATCAAGTCGTTGAACGACACGATCTGACGGGCTCGTCGCCGCGATGGGTAGCGTGTTCTCATGATCGACACCGTCCCGGGTCCTCTCGCCGAGCCGTGCCGGTTCGGTGTGTTCACCGGACTCGAACTGGAACTGCAGGCTCCCGACGCCGTGCCGCCGGCCGCCCGGTTGGGTCTCGAACCCCCTCGCTTCTGTGGCCAGTGCGGTCGCCGGATGGTGGTCCAGGTGCGGCCCGACGGATGGGATGCCCGCTGCTCACGGCACGGGACGGTCGACTCGTCGGAGCTGGGTCGCCGGTGAAACCGCCGGTCCGCACGGTCTCGCGACTGGCCGCGATCACCGTCGGCGTGGCACTGATCGGCGTGGTCGCCGGGGTCGTCTGGGCGCTCCTCACCCCACCGACCACCGGCGTCGTGTTCGAGGGTCTCCGTCGCGAGGACATCCCCGCCGACTTCACCGGCGTGGGCGGCTTCGCCCTGACGATGTTCGCCTACGGCGCGGTCACCGCCATCGTCGTGTGGTTTGCGGCCCGGTCGTGGCGCGGGGTCGCCGGATTCGTGTGGCCCGCCCTCGCGACGGTGGCAGGTTCGGCGCTTGCGGCGTCGGTCGGGATGTGGGTCGCGGGCCTGCGGTTCGACGACGATCCGACCGCACTGCCGGTCGACGCCGTCTACCGGGTCGCGCCGGAGCTGTGGCTCGACGGCGCGACGCGGTCCGGCTCGAGCGAGCCGTGGACGCTGCTCATCTGCGCGCCGTTCACGTTCGCCGTGGTGTATCTCGTCTGCGTGTTGTCCTCGCGGACAGCCGATCTGGGCGTCGGAGATCTCGAGTCCGACGAGCCGCCGGCGGACGTGTTCACATCGGTGGGCGCAGCGTCGCGAACTCATCCGTGACGCGTAACTCCTTCTCCGCGAAGGCGTAGAGCGCCGGCGGGCGACCCCCGTTACGGCCGGTCTTGCCGACGGTCCCGGTGGCGACCACCACCGCGCGCCGGCTCAGGATGCGGAGCAGGTTGGTCGTGTCCACGGGATAACCCAGTGCGGCGCAGTAGATCTCCGACAATGCCGACATCGGGAACCGGGCGGGGGCCAGCGCGAACGCGATGTTGGTGTAGGAGAGTTTGGCGGCGAGTCGATGCCGGGCGGCCTCGACGATCCCGGCGTGATCGAAGGCCAGGGGCGGTAATCCGTCGACGGCGAACCAGCCCGCGGCGTCGGGGGGTGTCGCCTCGGCGTCGGAGGGCACGAGGCCCATGTAGGTCGACGCGATGGTGCGGACCGTGGGCACCCGGTGCGGGTCGGAGAAGACCGACAGTTGTTCCAGATGCGCGATCTCACGGACGTCGAGCGCGTCCGCGACGAGCCGGCGTGCGCTCGCCGACAACGTCTCCTCGGCGCCGACCCCGCCGCCGGGAAGTGTCCACACGCCGTCGGCGGACCGCGACAACAGGACGCACAACGACGGGTCGTCGGTGTCCGGCGTGTTCCGGGTCTCGGGTACGCGGATCTGGAAGACGACGCTCAGGACTTCCACCCGGAGGGTCGCACCGTCGGCGATGGGTGGCTCGGACCCGGCGGATGGCATGCGCCCGATTGTAGGGTGCACCCTGCTGGTGACCTCCGCTGGAGGAGTCGGCGACCCCCTGCTGGTTGAGCCGGCTCCGAGCGAAGCCGCCGGGCCGAGCAAGCGACGAAGGAGCGCGTCGAGGTCGAGGCGCCGTGTCGAAGCCACCTGGTGACCGCGACTACCCGCCCCCGTGCGCCGTGAGGACCATCGCCTCGCCGTCGGTGACGGCGATCGTGTGTTCGCTGTGCGCGCCGCGCGAGCCGTCGAACGACCGGATGGTCCACCCGTCGGCGTCGAACTTGATGCGCTCGGAACCGAGCGTGAACCACGGTTCGAGCGCGAGGGTCAGGCCGGGGCGTAGTTTCATGCCGCGTCCGGCCCGGCCCACGTTGGCGACGTGGGGATCCTCGTGCATGGTGCGGCCCAGTCCGTGTCCGCCGAACTCGGTGTTGACCCGATACCCGTGTGCGGCGGCGACCGCTCCGATCGCGGCCGAGATGTCGCCGAGCCGACCGCCCGGACGAGCGGCGTCGATGGCTGCGCCCAGTGCTTCTTCCGTGGCCGCGACGAGTCGCTGATCGTCGGGCCGTGGGGTGCCGACGATGACGCTGCGCGCGGAGTCGGCCACCCAGCCGTCGATGGCGACGGCGATGTCCATCGAGAGCAGGTCTCCGTCGGCGAGGGCGTAATCGTGCGGGAGTCCGTGCAGGACAGCGTCGTTCACCGACAGGCAGATCACATTGCGGAACGGGCCGCGGCCGAAGGACGGCGAGTAGTCCCAGTAGCAGGACTGTGCACCGCGGTCGTTGACGAGCTTCCGCGCGCGTTCCTCGAGCTCGAGGAGGTTGACCCCGACGTCGGCGCGTCCGGCGAGGTCGTCGAGGAGATCTGCGATGAACGCCCCCGTCACTCCCATGGCGGCCACCTCGGCAGGCGACTTCAGTTCGACCATTCCCGTCCTCTCGTGGTCATTGCGTCCTCTCGGATCGCTGGTCGGTATACAAATACCACCGCGTCTCGGTATTTGTATACCGGACCCGCTACGATCGCTACATGGTGCGTAACCCCCTGACCCCGGAACAGATCGCGGCCGGGCGCCGGCTCGGCGCCCGGCTCCGCGAGTTGCGCGGCGATCGTCCGCTGGGCGATGTGGCGTCGGGTGCGGGTATCTCGCCGGAGACCCTGCGCAAGATCGAGACCGGACGCATGCCGACGCCCGCTTTCGCCACGATCGCGGCGCTTGCTCGCGCGCTGGGTACCTCACTCGACGATCTGGCACTCGTGCTCGACGCCGAGGTGGCACGAGTCGGGTGACCGCGAACCGATCGGATCTCACCTATCCCGAGGTCGGCGCGACGGCCGGGACGCTCCCGCCCGGTTACCACCATCTGCGCCGGTCACGGGTCATCGGCTCGGGAGCTGCCTGCTTCGCCACGGCCGGCCGGCGAATCATGAACTGGGACATGCATCGTCGTGCCGGCTTCGGTGTCGACGAATCGACGCCCGCGGCCACTGTCGGCGCCGACGTCGACCTGCGCGCGGGTCTCGGCCCCCTCGCGATCACCGCACGGTGCCGGGTCATCGAGGTGATCGACGCCCCGCGCGAGCGCGGCTTCGCCTACGGCACGCTGCCCGGCCATCCCGAGATCGGCGAAGAGCGCTTCTGGGTGGAATGGCTCGACGACGACACCGTGGTCGGGCATGTTGTCGCGTTCTCGCGTCCGGGGCGGTGGTTCACGCGTCTGGGCGGTCCGATCGGGCGGGTTGCGCAGTCGCGATTCACCGAGCGCTACCTCGACGCTCTGATGTGTGGCTGAACTGGTCGTCCGCCTGAATCGCGGCCGAGAACGCCGGCGACGAGGTCATGGGAATGCCGTGAGTGTGGCGAATGTTACGATGCATAGCGTTTTCGACCATGAGTCGAAAACCTGCCTCGGACACACGGCCCGTGATCTGGGGAACCAGCGTCCCGGGGACGGAACTCGTCGCCGGGTAGCCAGAGGAGTGGCACATGAGCATCACCAGTGATCGCCTCACGTCGATGACCGCGCCCGCAGTCCAGGACTCGGCGCTCGTCGATGCGACGTGGTACGACGCGCCGGGCGGCTACACCGGCGTGGAGCCGACGCAGGAGTGGGCGGACGAGGTCCGCCGCCTCGCCAAGGCGCGCAACGCGACGCTGCTCGCGCACAACTACCAGCTCCCAGCCATCCAGGATGTCGCCGACCATGTCGGCGACTCTCTTGCCCTCTCGCGGATCGCCGCCGAGGTCGACTCCGACGAGATCATCTTCTGCGGCGTCCACTTCATGGCCGAGACCGCCAAGATCCTGAGCCCCGAGAAGCGGGTCCTGATCCCCGACGAGCGCGCCGGATGTTCGCTGGCCGACTCGATCACCGCGGACGAACTCCGGGCCTGGAAGGCCGAGTTCCCCGATGCGCTGGTGGTGTCCTACGTGAACACCACCGCCGAGGTGAAGGGCCTCACCGACATCTGCTGCACGTCGTCGAACGCCGTCGACGTGGTCGCCTCGATCGATCCCGACCGTGACGTCCTGTTCCTGCCCGACCAGTTCCTCGGCGCGCACGTCAAGCGCGAGACCGGCCGCGACAACATCCACATCTGGGCGGGCGAATGCCACGTGCACGCCGGCATCAACGGTGACGAGTTGACCGCGCAGGCGAACTCGCACCCGGACGCCGACCTGTTCATCCACCCCGAATGCGGTTGCGCGACCTCGGCGCTGTATCTGGCCGGCGAGGGTTTCGTGCCCGAGGAGAAGGTGAAGATCCTGTCGACGGGCGGCATGCTCGACGCCGCGCGCGAGACCGGCGCGAGGCAGGTGCTCGTCGCCACCGAGGTCGGGATGCTGCATCAATTGCGCAAGGCCGCACCGGGTGTCGACTTCCAGGCCGTCAACGACCGGGCATCGTGCCCCTACATGAAGATGATCACCCCGGCGGCCATGCTCCGGTGCCTGCGGGAGGGTCGCGACGAGGTGTTCGTCGACGCCGACGTCGCCGAGAAGGCGCGCAAGAGCGTCGAGCGCATGATCGCGATCGGCAATCCCGGATCGGGCGAGTGAGCAGCTCCACCCCCTCGACGACGGCCCCAGCCGGAGGCTTCGTCGGCCAGGCCGCGGGCGGTGAACTCGGCGCCGCGGTCACCGACGAGGTCCGCGCGTTGATCCGCACCGCGCTCGACGAGGATCTGCGATACGGACCCGACGTCACGACCACGTCCACGGTCCCCGCCGACGCGGTCGTCGACGCGGCGATCATCAGCCGCGCGCATGGTGTGATCGCCGGCGTGCCGGTGGTCGAGGCGGTCTTCGACGAGGTGATCGGGGCGGGCGAGTACACGATCACGTCGCGCGTCGACGACGGAACCCGCGTCGAACCCGGCACCGTCGTACTCGCCGTCCACGCTCCGACGCGAGCGCTGCTGACCGCGGAACGCACGGCGCTCAACCTGATCTCGCACCTGTCGGGGATCGCCACGACCACCGCGGCCTGGGTGGCGGCGGTGGAGGGTACGGACGCCCGAATCCGCGACTCGCGCAAGACGCTTCCGGGTCTTCGGCATCTGCAGAAGTACGCGGTTCGTGCCGGCGGGGGAGTCAATCATCGGATGGGGCTCGGCGACGCCGCCCTCATCAAGGACAACCACGTCGTCGCCGCGGGTTCGGTCGCCGCGGCGCTGGAGGCGGTCCGGGCGGCGGCGCCGGGCCTACCGGTCGAGGTCGAGGTCGATTCGCTGACCCAGCTCGACGAGGTCCTCGGACTCGAACCGCAGTTGGTCCTGCTGGACAACTTCGAGCCGTGGGAGACCCAGATGGCCGTCCAGCGCCGCAACACCCGGTCGCCGGGCACCAAGCTGGAGAGCTCGGGAGGCCTGTCGCTCGACGTCGCGGCCGACTATGCCCGCACCGGCGTCGACTACCTGGCCGTGGGCGCGCTGACGCACTCCGTCACCGTCCTGGACCTCGGTCTGGACATCCCGGCGCCCTAGGTCGCTCGGCTGCCCGGTGTCGGTTCGGGCGTCGACGTCGGACAACTCGGTTCTGGCGATCAGCCACGTGGAAGGACGGGGGCAGATTCGTCCGCATACCGGATCGAACTGCCCCGACGTTCTCGGTGACAACCCGCACCAGAAACCCGCTGGCACCCGACACGTATCCTTGTCGGGTACATCAGCAGCCACCAGGAGAGATCATGCTCGCCCGAATTGACCTGCGCGGTAGCACGCCGACACTCGCCGAGTTGCGTCGTGCGCTGCCCCGCGGGGGTACCGATGTCAATGCCGTCCTCGACACGGTGACACCGGTCGTGCATGCGGTGGCGGAGAACGGCAGCAGCTCTGCGCTCGACTACGGCGAGAAGTTCGACGGTGTCCGACCCGCGTCGGTGCGGGTGCCCGCTCAGGTCATCGCCGATGCTCTGGCCGGGCTCGACCCGCAGGTCGCCGAGGCGCTGCGCGAGTCGATCACCCGCGCGCGCAAGGTCCACGCCGACCAGCGCCGGGAGACCACCCGCACCCAGGTCGTCGACGGCGGCGTCGTCAGCGAGAAGTGGATTCCGGTGCGCCGCGTCGGCCTGTACGTCCCGGGCGGCAACGCCGTCTATCCGTCGTCGGTCATCATGAACGTCGTCCCCGCCCAGGAGGCCGGCGTCGGCTCGCTGGTCGTCGCCTCGCCTCCGCAGAAAGACTTCGGCGGGTGGCCGCACCCGACCATCCTCGCCGCCTGCGCACTCCTCGGCGTCGACGAGGTGTGGGCGGTCGGCGGTGCCCAGGGCGTGGCCCTGCTCGCCTACGGTGGCGCCGACACGGAATCCGCGGACGAGCCGAATGCTGTTCTCGACCCCGTCGACCTCATCACCGGCCCGGGCAACATCTACGTCACCGCGGCCAAGCGTCTGTGCCGCAGCGTGGTCGGCATCGACTCCGAGGCCGGACCCACCGAGATCGCGATCCTCGCCGACGACTCGGCGGACGCGGGCATCCTCGCCTCCGACCTCATCAGCCAGGCCGAGCACGACGTCCTCGCGGCGTCGGTGCTTGTGACCGACAGCGCCGAACTCGCCGACGCCGTCGACGAAGCTCTCGAGCAGCAGGTCGCGGCCACCAAGCACCGCGAACGCGTGACCACCGCGCTGTCGGGAAAGCAGTCGGGCGTCGTCCTCGTCGACGATCTCGACGCGGGGCTCGCCGTCGTCGATGCCTATGCGGCCGAACACCTCGAGATCCAGACCCGGGACGCGGCCGCGGTCGCCGACCGGGTGCACAACGCGGGCGCGATCTTCGTCGGGCCCTATGCGCCGGTCAGCCTCGGTGACTACTGTGCGGGCTCCAATCACGTTCTGCCCACCTCGGGTTCGGCGCGCTTCGCCTCCGGGTTGTCGGTGCAGACCTTCCTCAAGGGCGTCCACGTCATCGACTACGACGAGGCCGCGCTGCGCGAGGTCGCCGACAAGGTGGTGACCCTCGCCGACGCCGAGGACCTGCCCGGTCACGGTGATGCGGTGAAGCAGCGCTTCGTCGGGAGAGCGGGCCGGTGACGGCCGCCGATCCGGTGACGGCAACCCCGGGCAGCTCGATCACCGTCGACGACCTGCCGCTACGTGAGAACCTCCGTGGCAAGAGCGCTTATGGCGCACCGCAACTCAGGGTTCCGGTGATCCTCAACACCAACGAGAACCCGCACGCGCCGTCGCCGGCCCTGATCGACGATGTCGCCGCGTCGGTGCGCGAGGCCGCCGGTGAGTTGCACCGCTATCCCGATCGCGATGCCGTCGCCCTCCGTGCCGACCTCGCCGCCTACCTGACCCGGGCCACCGGTGTGCAGCTCGGCGTCGAGAACCTGTGGGCGGCAAACGGTTCCAACGAGGTTCTGCAGCAACTGCTGCAGGCCTTCGGCGGTCCCGGCCGCAGTGCGCTCGGGTTCGTGCCGTCGTATTCGATGCATCCGATCATCTCCGACGGCACCGACACCGCCTGGCTGGTCGCGGCGCGGGCGGGCGACTTCTCGCTCGACACCGACTACGCGGTCGCCGAAGTCGCGAACCGCGAACCGGACGTCGTCTTCGTGACCTCGCCGAACAACCCGACCGGCGGTTCGATCCCGCTCGCGGACCTGCGTCGCATCGTCGAGGCGGCTCCGGGCATCGTGATCGTCGACGAGGCCTACGCCGAGTTCTCGGCGGCTCCGAGCGCCGTCGAGCTCATCGACGAGTTCCCGGCCAAGGTCGTCGTCAGCCGGACGATGAGCAAGGCCTTCGCCTTCGCCGGTGGCCGGCTCGGTTACCTCGCCGCAGCACCCGCCGTCGTCGACGCGATCCAGCTGGTGCGGCTCCCGTACCACCTGTCCGTGCTGACCCAGGCCGCCGCGCGAGCAGCATTGCGCCACAGCGACGACACCCTCGCCGGCGTCGCCGCGATCCGGTCCGAACGCGAGCGCGTGGTCGCGGCGCTGACCGCCTTCGGGTACCGCGTCATCGACTCCGACGCCAACTTCGTGCTGTTCGGACGGTTCCGGGATGCTGCGGCGTCGTGGCAGCGTTACCTCGACCAGGGCGTCCTCATCCGGGACGTCGGCATCGCCGGTCACCTCCGGGTGACCATCGGTCTCGCGCATGAGAACGACGCCTTCCTCGACGTCAGCCGCACGCTCGCCACCACAGATCTGGAGAACCCTCAGTGAGCACCCCCTCTGCGACCAACCCCGCGCCCCGTGTCGCGAAGGTCGAACGGAGCACCAGGGAGTCGTCGATCTCCGTCGAATTGAATCTCGACGGCACCGGCGTGACGAACATCTCGACCGGCATCGCGTTCTTCGATCACATGCTCACCGCCTTCGGTCAGCACGGCAGCTTCGATCTCACCGTCGAGGCGAAGGGCGACATCGAGGTCGAGGGCCACCACACCATCGAGGACACCGCGATCGTGCTCGGCCAGGCTCTCGGCCAGGCGCTCGGCGACAAGAAGGGCATCCGTCGCTTCGGCGATTCCTGGATCCCGATGGACGAGACCCTCGCCCAGGCCGTCGTCGACGTGTCGGGCCGCCCCTACTGCGTCCACACCGGCGAGCCCGAGCACATGCTCACCGCCGTGATCGGTGGCTACCCGGGTGTCCCGTACTCGACCGTCATCAACCGGCACGTGTTCGAGTCGATCGCGCTCAACGCGCGCATCGCGCTGCACGTGCGGGTCCTCTACGGCCGCGACCAGCACCACATCACCGAGGCGGAGTTCAAGGCCGTGGCCCGCGCGTTGCGCGCGGCGACCGAGTACGACGCCCGCGTGACCGGTGTGCCGTCGACGAAGGGCGCGCTGTGAGCGTCGCCGACGTCACGATCCTCGACTACGGCTCGGGCAACCTGCGGTCCGCGCAGCGTGCGCTCGAGCGGACCGGGGCACAGGTGACGGTCACCTCCGACTTCGACACGGCCCTGAACGCCACCGGCCTCGTCGTGCCCGGCGTCGGCGCGTTCGCCGCCTGCATGGAAGGCCTGCGCGCGGTCAAGGGCGACCGGATCGTCGGGCGACGATTGGCGGGCGGCCGCCCGGTCCTGGGCATCTGCGTGGGCATGCAGATCCTGTTCGAGCGCGGCGTCGAGTTCGGCGTCGAGGCGGAGGGTTGCGGGGAGTGGCCGGGCAGTGTGACCCAGTTGCCCGCTCCCGTTCTGCCGCACATGGGCTGGAACACGGTCGACGCACCCGAGGGCACCGTGCTCTTCGACGGGCTCGACGCCGACACCCGCTTCTACTTCGTGCATTCCTACGCCGCGCAGACCTGGGAGATGGACAACGAGGGTTCGCCGTTGACCGCGCCCAAGCTGACCTGGGCCGAACATGGTGGACCGTTCCTCGCCGCGGTGGAGAACGGGCCGCTGTCGGCGACCCAGTTCCATCCGGAGAAGTCCGGCGACGCCGGTGCGCACCTGCTGGAGAACTGGGTTCGGGGACTCTCGTGACCGACGGCACGCCGCGCCCGGACGACGCCGGGTACGGCGACGGACCCGTCGGGCGACCGTCCGGGTCCGACGCGGCGGGCGCGTCCTCGGCGTCCTCCGGTTTCTCGATCGCCAAGCTCGCCTTCTACGCTCTCGGTGCGGGAGTGCTTGTCCTGATCGTGTCCGTCCCGATCATCGCGCTGTGTGCGCACTGGTCGCCGATCGCCGGACTGGTCGCCGCGCTGGTGGCGGTGGCGGCGATGATCGCCGCGATCGGTACCGTTGCCAACCGCATGGTCGACCGCGCCCGGACAGACCTGATCGCGGCGCGCGACGGTCACCACCCCGCCTGACCCCACCCCGATCACGTCCACCGCCGACTCGCTCGATCAAGAACCGCGCTCGATCCAGAACAGACAGGACAGATTCACCCATGGGTAGCACCCTCGAACTCCTTCCCGCCGTCGACGTCGCCGACGGGCAGGCGGTCCGCCTGGTCCAGGGCGCGGCCGGCACCGAGACGTCGTATGGTTCGCCGCGCGACGCGGCGCTGGCGTGGCAGCGGGACGGTGCGGAGTGGATCCATCTCGTCGACCTCGACGCCGCGTTCGGCCGTGGCGACAATCGCGAACTGCTGGCCGGCGTGGTCGGTGAACTCGACGTGAAGGTCGAACTGTCCGGCGGCATCCGCGACGACGATTCGCTGGCCGCCGCCCTCGCCACCGGGTGCACGCGCGTGAACCTCGGTACCGCCGCCCTGGAGAACCCGGAGTGGTGTGCCCGCGCGATCGCCGAGCACGGGGACCGCATCGCGGTCGGTCTGGACGTGATCCGCGACGGCAGTTCCTACCGGTTGCGCGGGCGGGGCTGGGTCACCGACGGAGGCGATCTCTGGGAGGTCCTCGAGCGGTTGAATCGCGACGGATGCGCCCGCTACGTGGTCACCGACGTCTCCAAGGACGGCACGCTGCAGGGTCCGAATCTCGATCTCCTCGCCGAGGTCGCCGCGGCCACCGACGCCCCCCTCGTGGCCTCGGGCGGCGTCTCGGCCATCGACGATCTGGTCGCGATCGCCGGCCTCACCGGCCAGGGTGTGGAGGGCGCCATCGTCGGCAAGGCGCTCTATGCGGGCCGATTCACGCTGCCGGAGGCGTTGACCGCGGTCGCCGGGGTCTGATGAGCGCGGCGGACTCCACCCTCGACCTGCCCCGGCTGCTCGACACCGCCGGGTCGATCCTCGACGCCGCCGTCGATCGCTTCGTCGACGGTCAGGGTGCGCCGAGTGCGATCAACAAGGGCGGCACCGACTTCGCCACGCAGGTGGACCTCGACCTCGAGCGCCACATCGGGGCCGAGCTCGCCGACCGGACCCAGATCCCGGTCCACGGCGAGGAATTCGGCGGCGCCGACGTCGTCGACGGTCCGGTGTGGGTGCTCGACCCGATCGACGGCACCTTCAACTACTCCGCGGGGATGCCGCTCACCGGGATCCTCCTCGGTCTGGTGGTCGACGGCGAGGCCACGCTCGGGATGACGTGGCTGCCGCTCGTGGGACGCCGGTACGCCGCACACGCCGACGGTCCGCTGCTGCTGAACGGCGTAGCCGTCCCGCCGGCTCCCGACATGGAACTCGCCGAGGCAGCCATCGCCTTCGGTCCGTTCGATGCCCGCGGCGGTGGCCGCTACCCGGGGGCGCGCCGGGCCCACCTCCTGCGCGAACTCAGCACGCGTGCCGCCCGGATCCGGATGACCGGGTCGACGGGTGTTGACATGGCGTTCACCGCGGCCGGCGTGTTCGGCGGGGCGATCGCCTTCGGCCGGCACCCCTGGGACAACGCGGCGGGTGCGGCGCTGGTCCGGGCCGCCGGCGGTGTGGCGACCGACATCGCCGGCCGTCCGTGGACCGTGGCGTCGCCGTCGCTGGTCGCCGGTACCCCGACCGTGCACGCCGGTCTGATGCGTGTCATCGGCGAGACGATCCCGGAATGGGCGGCAGACGTCATCACCCCAGAATCCACCACCCCGAAGGAGACCCGACGATGACGCTGGCGACCCGGGTCATCCCGTGCCTCGACGTCGACGACGGCCGCGTGGTCAAAGGCGTCAACTTCGCCAACCTGCGCGACGCCGGCGACCCGGTCGAGCTGGCCGAGCGCTACGACCGCGAAGGCGCGGACGAACTGACCTTCCTCGACGTGACCGCGTCGAGCTCGGGGCGCTCGACGATGATCGACGTGGTGAAGCGCACCGCCGATCAGGTGTTCATCCCGCTCACCGTCGGCGGGGGCATCCGGACCGTCGACGACGTCGACACCATGCTGCGCGCCGGGGCCGACAAGGTCAGCGTCAACACCGCGGCCATCGCCCGGCCGGAGGTGCTCGCCGAGATGAGCCGGCGCTTCGGTTCGCAGTGCATCGTGCTGTCCGTCGACGCCCGGACAGTTCCCGAAGGTGCGGAACCCACGCCGTCGGGCTGGGAGGTCACCACCCACGGCGGCCGTAAGGGCACCGGGATCGACGCGGTCGAGTGGGCGGTCCGTGGCCAGGACCTCGGTGTCGGCGAGATCCTGCTCAACTCGATGGACGCCGACGGCACCAAACAGGGCTTCGACCTGCGCATGCTGACTGCCGTACGCGCCGCGGTGTCGGTGCCGGTCATCGCCAGCGGCGGCGCCGGCCGCATCGACGATTTCGCGCCGGCGGTGCAGGCGGGCGCTGACGCCGTTCTCGCGGCCTCGGTCTTCCACTTCGGCGAACTCACCGTGGCCCAGGTGAAGACGGCCATGCGCGACGCCGGGATCACCGTCCGATGACACGCCGCGTCCCCTCCCGCACCGATCCGGAAGGTCGCTGATGGCACTCGATCCCGATCTCGCCGCACGCCTCAAACGCAACGCCGACGGCCTGTTCACCGCGGTGGCGCAGGAACGCAGCACCGGGACGGTGCTGATGGTCGCCTGGATGGACGACGTCGCGCTCGAGCGCACGCTCGCCACCCGGAAGGGGACCTACTACTCGCGGTCACGCCAGGAGTACTGGGTGAAGGGGGAGACGAGCGGGCACACGCAGTATGTGCACGACGCCCGCATCGACTGCGACGGCGACACCGTGCTGCTGATCGTCGACCAGGTGGGCGCGGCCTGCCACACCGGCAACCACAGCTGTTTCGACACCGAGTCGCTGACGTTCGGGATCGACGCGGCGCCGGGTTCCGGGGCCGAATCCGGGTCGGGCTCGACGGACCCAGCAGAATAGACCCGAGACACGAGTCCCGGGTGCGAACTCCGGGACACGCCACAGCTCGAGACCTTCGAAAGGCGGTGCGTCCATGCCCCTCATCCAGATCTCGCAGACGCCGGGACTGTCGGATCGCGTCAAGCGCGAGACGATTGCCGCGGTCACCGAGGCCTATGCCAAGGCAACCGGCAAGAACCCCGACTCGGTCTGGGTGACGATCACGGAGGTTCCGCGTAATCAGTGGGGCGTCGGCGGCGAGCCGCTCGGATGACCGCCACCACCGGCGGGGCCGCCGACACCACGACTCTCGCCGAGTTCCTCGACCTCGCGCGCGATCACCGCGTCGTACCGGTGACGCGTAAGGTCCTCGCCGACTCCGAGACGCCGCTGTCGGCCTATCGCAAACTCGCGGGCGACCGTCCGGGGACCTTCCTGCTGGAGTCCGCCGAGAACGGGCGGTCCTGGTCCCGATGGTCGTTCATCGGCGCGGGCGCACCATCGGCCCTGACCGTCGTCGACGGACAGGCGCACTGGTGGGGGTCGGTGCCCGTCGGCGCACCCGAGGGCGGCGACGCGCTCGAGGTCCTCGCGGAGTCATTGCGCCTCCTGCAGACCGATCCACTCCCCGGGATGCCCCCGTTGACCGGCGGATTCGTCGGCTTCATGGCCTACGACATGGTCCGCCGGCTCGAGCGTCTGCCCGAGACCACGGTCGACGATCTGGGCCTCCCGGACATGATGATGGTGCTGGCCACCGACCTCGCCGCGGTCGACCATCATGAGGGCACGATCACGCTCATCGCCAACGCGGTCAACTGGGACGGCTCCGACGAGCGGGTCGAGGACGCCTACGCCGACGCACTCGACCGGCTGGACCGGATGACCGAAGCGCTCGCCGCACCCGCGCCGTCGACGGTGTCGACCTTCGACCGCCCGCGGCCCGAGTTCGCCGCGCAGCGATCGCTCGCGGAGTACAGCGAGATCGTCACCGATCTCGTCGGCGAGATCGAGGCCGGCGAGGCCTTCCAGGTCGTGCCGTCGATGCGCTTCGAGATGGACTCCGACGCCGACCCGCTCGATGTCTATCGCGTGCTGCGCGCATCCAATCCGAGTCCGTACATGTACCTCCTGCGGATGCCCGGCACCGAGGAGCACAGCGACACCGGCTCGCCCGACGCGATTGCGCGCAAGCCGTTCACCATCGTCGGCAGCAGCCCCGAGGCACTGGTCACCGTGGCCGACGGGGTGGCGACCACGCACCCGATCGCGGGCACCCGCTGGCGCGGCGCGACCGAGGAGGAAGACCAACTGCTCGGCAAGGGCCTGATCGAGGACGAGAAGGAGAACGCCGAGCACCTGATGCTGGTGGACCTCGGGCGCAACGACCTCGGACGTGTCTGCGTACCCGGCACGGTCAAGGTCAGCGACTATCGGCACATCGAGCGCTACAGCCACGTCATGCATCTCGTCTCGACCGTGTCGGGGACCCTCCGCGACGACAAGCATGCCCTCGACGCCGTGACGGCGTGCTTCCCGGCCGGAACCCTGACCGGCGCACCGAAGGTGCGGGCGATGGAACTCATCGACGAACACGAGATGACCCGCCGCGGGCTCTACGGCGGGATCGTCGGCTATCTCGACTTCGCCGGCAACGCCGACACCGCCATCGCCATCCGCACCGCGCTGCTCGCGCGCGGCAAGGCGTTCGTCCAGGCCGGCGGTGGTGTGGTGGCCGACAGCGAGCCCGAGTACGAGTACAACGAGGCGCGTAACAAGGCCACCGCGGTGCTCAACGCGGTCGCGGCCGCCTCGACGATGCGACGGGTGGGTGAGAACTCATGACCTCTGACGAATCCGGAGCCGCGGCAGGTCCTGACGTAGAGGCCATCCGCCGCAAGTCCGTCCGGCGCCGACAGGTCGTCGCGGCACTGCTGATGGCGGCGGCCGCAGCGGCCTTCTGGGGTGCGAGCCGGCTGACCTGGGCCACCGTCTCCGCCGAGGACGGGTTGTCCCCGCAGCGCGCGTTCGAGGTCAACGGCGGGGACTGGAGTCCCTGGCTCACGCCGCTGGCGCTGGTCTACTTGGCGGGCATACTCGCGGCGCTGTCAGTGCGTGGCTGGGCCCTCCGAGTCGTCGCGATCCTGGTCGCCGTCGGCGGGCTCCTGGCCGCTTTCCCGGCGATCTCGCTGATCACCGGGGGCACCGACTCTGCGTACGCCGCCGAGGCGGGCAGCATCCCCGATCGCTACATCGTGCTCTTCGTCGACACCAACCCCCTCGCCGCGGTGGTCGTGCTCGCCGGCACCGTGTGTGCGGTAGGTGCAGCGGTCATGCTGCTGCGCGTCGCGAAGGGGGCCACCCGATCGTCGAAATACACCACTCCGGCCGCTCGCCGCGAGGAGATCGAGACCGAGATCTTCGCCGACTACGAGCGTCGTAAGGCCGCCGAGCAGAACGAGGACTCCGCGGCCGCGGAGCCCGATGCGACCCGATCCGGCTCTGCGAAGCCCGGAACGAGCGGTCGGGCGGACGACCCCGGCCCGGCGGCGGAGCCGACGCCGCCCGGAGCGAACGAGCGGATGATGTGGGACGCGCTCGACACCGGCATCGACCCGACCGACCCGAACGACCCCGACCGTCGCTGAACCGCAAGCCGATGACGGGTCGGCGACGGCGACGCCCGGTCGCAGACTCCGACGATGGACGCATCAGCGCGATGAGGTCACTGATCGGCCAACCCGGACGCAACCGGCCCGAACGGCCCGTCTACCCTGAGAACACACGTCGAGGGAGAAGGGAGCAAGTCGCTGTGAGCGTGCCCAACGTTCTCGAATCGATCATCGAGGGAGTGAAAGCCGACGTCGCGGCACGTGAGGCCGTCGTCGACTTCGCCTCGGTCAAAGCGGCCTCCGCCAAGGCTCCCGCCCCCAAGGATGCGCTGGCCGCCCTGCGTCAGCCCGGAATCGGTGTCATCGCCGAGGTGAAGCGCGCCAGTCCGTCGAAAGGCGAACTCGCCAGCATCGGGGACCCCGCCGAACTCGCCCGCGCGTACGAAGACGGCGGCGCGCGCATCATCAGCGTGCTCACCGAGGAACGCCGGTTCCGCGGCTCGCTCGCCGACCTCGACGCCGTCCGCGCCGCGGTCGACATCCCGGTGCTGCGCAAGGACTTCATCGTCGGCACGTACCAGATCCATGAGGCCCGCGCCCATGGCGCCGACGTCATCCTGTTGATCGTCGCCGCCCTCGAGCAGAACGTGCTCGCCTCACTTCTCGACCGCACCGAGAGCCTGGGCATGACCGCGCTCGTCGAGGTACACACCGAGGAGGAGGCCAGCCGCGCCCTCGAAGCCGGCGCCTCGGTCGTCGGCGTGAACGCACGCAACCTCAAGACCCTGCAGGTGGAGCGGGACACCTTCTCGCGCATCGCACCCGGTCTGCCCACGGAGACCATCCGGATCGCCGAGTCGGGTGTGCGCGGCACCGCCGATCTGCTGGCCTACGCCGGTGCCGGCGCCGATGCGGTACTCGTCGGCGAAGGTCTCGTCACCAGTGGCGACCCGCGTGCCGCGGTCCGTGAGCTCGTCACCGCGGGCACACACCCGTCGTGCCCGAAACCTGTTCGCTGACAAAGTGTCCGGGCCGGCATCGGTCCGTGTGAGCCTGTCGGCCCGATCGTCTGTGAGTTGAAGTGACCGCTCATCCTGATTCCGTCCGCACCGACGCCGCCGAGGCGACTCCGCTGCCCACCGCGAGCGTCGGGCTCACCACTCGTACCTCGATCGAACCCGACGAGCACGGCCACTTCGGTGTCTACGGCGGGCGCCATGTACCCGAGGCCCTGATGGCCGTCATCGACGAGGTGACCACGACTTTCCAGAAGGTCCGCGCCGACGACGATTTCCTTGCCGAGCTGGACCGCCTGCAGCGCGACTACGCCGGCCGCCCGTCGCCGCTGTACGAGGCGAAGCGCTTGTCCGAGCACGCCGGCGGGGCGCGGATCTTCCTCAAGCGCGAGGACCTCAACCACACCGGTTCGCACAAGATCAACAACGTTCTCGGACAGGCACTCCTGGCCCAGCGGATGGGCAAGCACCGCGTCATCGCCGAGACCGGCGCCGGTCAGCACGGGGTCGCCACCGCGACCGCGTGCGCGCTTCTCGGTCTCGAGTGCGTGATCTACATGGGCCGGGTCGACACGGATCGCCAGGCGCTCAACGTCGCCCGCATGCGACTCCTCGGCGCCGAGGTGATCGCCGTCGACAACGGTTCGGCGACGCTGAAAGACGCGATCAACGAGGCCATGCGTGACTGGGTCACCAACGCGCACAACACGTATTACTGCTTCGGTACCGCTGCCGGGCCGCACCCGTTCCCGGTCATGGTCCGCGATCTGCAGCGCGTCGTCGGGCTCGAGGCACGCTTCCAGATCCTGGAGAAGGCCGGACGCCTGCCCGACGCGGTGACCGCCTGTGTCGGAGGCGGTTCGAACGCGATCGGCATCTTCCACCCGTTCATCGACGACGAGGGCGTCCGGCTCGTCGGCTTCGAGGCCGCCGGCGACGGCGTCGAGACCGGCCGCCACGCAGCCACTTTCACCGGTGGGACACCGGGCGCATTCCAGGGCGCGTACTCCTATCTCCTGCAGGACGACGACGGTCAGACCATCGAATCCCATTCGATCTCGGCGGGCCTGGATTATCCGGGGGTCGGACCCGAGCACGCCTATCTCAAGGACACCGGACGGGCGGAGTACCGGCCGATCACCGACACCGAGGCGATGGACGCCCTCGCGTTGCTCAGCCGCCGCGAGGGCATCATCCCCGCGGTCGAGTCGGCCCATGCGGTCGCCGGCGCCCTGAAGCTCGGGCAGGAACTGGGGGAGGGCGCGATCATCGTCGTCAGTCTCTCCGGTCGCGGCGACAAGGACGTGGACACCGCCGCACGCTGGTTCGGGCTGTTCGACGCCCCGCCGTCCCAGGACGAGGCCACCCTGTCGGAATCGTCGGACGTCCAGAAGCCCGGAGAGCAGGCATGAGCCCACAGTCGATCCCGTCGAAGCTCGGCCCCGTGTTCGCCCGCTGCCGGGACGAGGGTCGCAGTGCACTGATCGGTTACCTCCCGGTCGGTTTCCCGACCGTAGACGAGTCGCTGACCTCGTTCCGGACGATGGTCGACGCCGGTTGCGACATCATCGAGGTCGGCGTGCCCTACTCAGACCCGGTGATGGACGGCCCGACGATCCAGGACGCCGCCGACCAGGCACTGGCCAACGGGGTGCGCGTCCGTGACGTGTTCACCGCGGTCGAGGCCATCACTTCCGCCGGCGGCAACGCGGTGGTCATGAGCTACTGGAACCCCGTTCTCAAGTACGGCGTCGAGAACTTCGCCCGCGATCTGGCGGCGGCCGGCGGTGCCGGACTCATCACCCCGAACCTGATCCCCGAAGAGGGCGCGGAGTGGCACGACGCGGCGGACCGGCACGGGCTCGACCGCATCTACCTCGTCGCTCCGTCGTCGACGACCGAGCGGATCGCCCTCACCGTCGATGCGTCCCGGGGTTTCGTCTACGCGGCCTCCACGATGGGTGTCACCGGCGCGCGAGATGCCGTGTCGGACATGGCTCCCGAGCTGTGCGCGCGGGTTCGCGAGTACTCCGACATCCCGATCGGCGTCGGGCTCGGCGTTCGCAACCGTGAGCAGGCGGCCCAGATCGCCTCGTACGCAGATGGAGTCATCGTGGGTTCGGCGCTGGTGACCGCCGCGAACGCGGGCCAGGACCGGTTGGCCTCGCTCGTCTCCGAACTGGCCGAAGGGGTCCGCTCGCGTCGGGCGTCTGTCTGAAGCGGACGCTCTCGTGATCGACGCGGCGGGTCCCGGTCGACAGGTCGAACGTCCCATCCGGTCGGCTAGGGTGACAGCGTGATCGCGCCGACCTCGACGATGCTCGCCTACCTCCCGAGTCCGCCTCAGGGCGTCTGGGAGATCGGACCCTTCCCGCTACGCGCGTATGCGTTGTGCATCATCGTCGGCATCGTCGTCGCGGTCTGGTGGGGCAACCGCCGATGGATGGCCCGCGGTGGCCAGGACGGCGAAGTTCTCGACGTCGCGATCTGGGCGGTCCCGTTCGGCCTCATCGGTGGCCGGCTCTACCATCTCATCACCGATTGGAAGACGTACTTCGGTGCTGATGCGCTGAAGGAACCGATCGACGCACTGAAGATCTGGGACGGCGGACTCGGTATCTGGGGCGCGGTCGCGCTCGGTGCGGTGGGCGCGTGGATCGGCGCTCGTCGGCGCGGCATCCGCCTGCCCGCCTTCGGCGACGCCATCGCGCCGCCGATCCTGTTGGCACAGGCGATCGGTCGCCTCGGCAACTACTTCAACCAGGAGCTCTACGGACGCGAGACCACACTCCCGTGGGGCCTGGAGATCTACGAACGCGAGAACGCCGCCGGGTACTCCGACCCCGGACTGATCGACGGCGTGTCCAACGGCGTCGTGGTCGCGGTGGTCCATCCGACCTTCCTCTACGAGCTGCTGTGGAACGTGCTCATCGTCGTGCTCCTGGTGGTCGTCGACCGGTACTTCCGCATCGGGCACGGCCGGTTGTTCGCGCTCTACGTCGCGGGCTACTGCCTGGGCCGGTTCTTCATCGAGTTGCTGCGCGACGACCGCGCGGCCGTCGCCAACGACATCGCGGGCATCCGACCGAACCTCTTCACCGCGGCGTTGGTGTTCCTCGCCGCCGTCGTCTACTTCGTGGTCGCGCCCAAGGGACGCGAACAGGGACTGGAGATGTATCACGACGACCGTGCCGCGGAGCTCGCGGAGCAGGGTGTCGCCGGGTACGTCGACGACTGGTACGACGAGGACATCGAACCGGACCCGAGTCCGGCGGCCGCCGCCGGGGTGGCGACGGGTGCGGCGGGATCATCCCTGTTCGATTCCGACGACCATGGTCGGAAGGCGGGCACGGCGGGGAAGCCGTCCACCGACGACACCGCCGGCACGAATGACCCGGTTGCGGCCGCACACCCCGTGACCGCGGGCAGCGATGCGGAACCGGGCGCCGAACCGGACACGGACTCGTCCACCGAACCGGAGCCGGGCGCCGAACCGGACACGGACTCGTCCACCGAACCGGAGCCGGTTGCCGACGGTCCGGTCGAGCCGGGCGAGGACACCGTCGAGGCCGGTGGCGAGGAGCCGGTCGACGAGCCGGCCGACGAAGCGATCGACGAGGCCGAGTCGGACACCACCACGCACCCCGAGACTCCGACAGACGAAGCGGTCGACCTCGGGGCCGACGAGGAGACGACCTCGGCGACCGAGGCCGGAACGCCCGCTCAGCCGGAGACGGCGACGTCGCCGGGGGACGAACCGGCTGCCGACGAGACCGTGGACTCCGCAGACTCCGAGGCCGACACGGTCACCGACACCGTCGATCCCGCTGAGGAGTCGGATACCGACATCCCGACGGACATCCCCACCGACACCACACCGGGTGCCGGTGCCGGTTCCGCTGACGCGGACAAGTCCTGACGTTCGGTCCTGCCACGAGCTGATCCGTCGGCAGGGTCACAGGTCGCAGGTGACGACGCCTCCCCGGGTGTTCGGATAGGATCGGATCTCACGGTGCGCGATCCTCCGCCCGGTACCGACCGTTCCAGAGCACGTGAGCGCTCAACGGTTCTGACTCAGCCCGGTACCGATCTCGGCACGGTCATTCGTACGCCGCGCAATGCTCCACGGGCCAGTGCTGTCCCAATGGACACTCAGCAGCGAGCCGGTTCTCGGTTCGAGTGGAGGTAGTGATGCTGTTTTCTGCGCTGCCGGCCAGGCAGGGTCTGTACGACCCGGAGGCCGAGGTCGATTCGTGTGGTGTGGCCATGGTCACCGACATCCACGGTCGCCGTTCGCATTCGATCGTCGCCGACGGGTTGCTGGCGCTGGAGAACCTCGAGCATCGCGGTGCGGCCGGGGCGGAGACCAACAGCGGTGACGGCGCGGGAATCCTGATCCAACTCCCCGACGAGTTGCTGCGCGACACCGTCGACTTCGACCTTCCCGAGCCCGCCGCGGACGGGTCGAACAGCTACGCCGCGGGAACGTGCTTCCTGCCCATGGACCCCGATCTCCGCCGCGCCGCGATCGAACGGGTCGAGGCCCTCGCCGCCGACGAGGGCATCACCGTACTCGGCTGGCGGGACCTCCCCGTCGACCACGAACACGCCGACGTCGGCGGGACGGCCGTCGCATGCATGCCGTACATGATGCAGCTGTTCGTCACCGTCGACCCGGCGCCCGGCGCCGACCGCATCGCCGGGCTCGCACTCGATCGCTTCATCTACCCGTTCCGCAAGCAGGCCGAACGGGTGACACCGGAGATCGACGAAGCCGGCACCGGGCTGTACTTCCCATCGCTGTCGAGTCGAACGATGGTCTACAAGGGCATGCTCACCACGATGCAGCTCCCGCTGTACTACGAGGATCTGCGAGATGACCGCTGCCTCAGCGCGATCGCCATCGTCCACTCCCGGTTCTCCACCAACACCTTCCCGTCGTGGCCGCTCGCGCACCCCTTCCGGTTCGTGGCGCACAACGGCGAGATCAACACCGTGCGCGGCAACCGGAACCGGATGCGTGCCCGCGAGGCGCTCCTCGAGACCGACCTCATCCCCGGCGATCTCAAGCGCGCGTTCCCGATCTGCACGCCCGAGGCCTCCGACTCGGCGTCGCTCGACGAGGTCCTCGAACTCCTGCACCTCGGCGGTCGGGACGTCCACCACGCGGTGATGATGATGGTGCCCGAGGCGTGGGAGAACGTGCCCGACATGGATCCCCGTCGTCGGGCGTTCCTGCAGTTCAACTCCTCGCTCATGGAGGCCTGGGACGGTCCCGCGTGCGTCACGTTCACCGACGGCACGGTCGTCGGCGCGGTCCTCGACCGCAACGGACTGCGCCCGGGCCGGTGGTGGCAGACACGCGACGGCCGGGTCATCCTCGCCTCCGAGTCCGGTGTGCTCGACGTCCCGGTCGACGACGTGATCAGCAAGGGCCGGCTCGAACCCGGCCGCATGTTCCTCGTCGACACCGAGCAGGGCCGGATCATCCCGGACGAGGAACTCAAGGGCGAGCTCATGAACGCCGAGGCGTACGACGAGTGGCTCCACGCCGGGTTGCTCGACATCGCCACGCTCCCGGACCGGCCGGTCTTCCAGCCCAACCACGACACCGTCGTCCGCCGCCAGATCTCCTTCGGTTACACCGAGGAGGATCTGCGCGTACTCCTGACCCCGATGGCGGCGTCGGGCTACGAACCGCTCGGATCGATGGGCACGGACACCCCGGTCGCGGTGCTGTCGCAGCGTTCACGTCTGCTCTACGACTACTTCGTCGAGCTGTTCGCCCAGGTCACCAATCCGCCGCTGGATGCGATCCGCGAGGAGATCGTCACGTCGATGAGTCGCGTGATGGGGCCGGAACAGAACCTGCTGCGGCCGACCGCGGCGTCGTGCCGCCAGATCATGGTGCACTGGCCGGTGCTGGACAATGCCGAGCTGGCCAAACTCGTCCACATCAACGACGACGGGGACAATCCCGGTCTGTCGGCGAAGGTGTTGCGCGCGCTGTACGAGGTGTCCGAGGGCGGTGCGGGTCTCGCCGCGGCGCTCGAGGACCTCCGGATGCGCGCCAGTCAGGCGATCGCCGAGGGGCACACGACGCTCGTGATCTCCGACCGGCTCACCGACGCCGAGCACGCGCCCATCCCGTCGCTGCTGGCCACCTCGGCGGTGCACCACCACCTGGTCCGCACCAAGGAGCGGACGCGGGTCGCCCTCGTCGTGGAGTCCGGCGATGCCCGCGAGGTCCACCACATCGCCACTCTCATCGGTTTCGGGGCCGCCGCGGTCAATCCCTACCTGGCGCTCGAGACCATCGAAGATCTGATCGCCGAAGGTGAGCTGACCGGGGTGACCCGGGCCAAGGCGATCGGCAACTATCTGGAGGCCCTCGGCAAGGGTGTGCTGAAGGTGATGAGCAAGATGGGCATCTCGACCATCAGCTCCTACACCGCGGCACAGGCTTTCGAGGCCGTGGGATTGTCGTCGGAGGTGGTGCGCGAGTACTTCACCCGGACGGTGTCGCGGATCGAGGGCGTCGGACTCGACGAATTGGCCGAGGAGGTGCGCATCCGCCACCACCGGGCCTTCCCGGAGAACCCCACCGAACAGGTCTACCGTCGACTCGAGGTCGGCGGCGAGTACCAGTACCGCCGTGAGGGCGAATTGCACCTGTTCTCGCCCGAGACCATCTTCCTGCTGCAGCACGCCACCAAGACCGGCCGGGCCGAGATCTTCCAGAAGTACTCCGACGAGGTCGACCGGCTCTCGCGTGAGGGCGGCACCCTGCGCGGTTTGTTCGACTTCGATCTCGGTGCGCGCGAACCGATCCCGCTCGACGAGGTGGAGCCGGTCGAGGAGATCATGAAGCGCTTCAACACCGGCGCGATGAGCTACGGCTCGATCTCCGCGGAGGCCCACGAGACCATCGCGATGGCCATGAACCGGATCGGTGGTCGCTCGAACTCCGGTGAGGGCGGTGAGGACGTCGAGCGTCTCTACGATCCGGAACGCCGCAGCGCGGTCAAGCAGGTCGCGTCGGGCCGGTTCGGGGTGACCAGCGACTACCTCATCAACGCCACCGACATCCAGATCAAGATGGCGCAGGGTGCCAAACCCGGTGAGGGCGGCCAACTCCCGGCCTACAAGGTGTATCCGTGGATCGCGAAGACCCGGCATTCGACGCCGGGTGTCGCGCTGATATCGCCGCCACCGCACCACGACATCTACTCGATCGAGGACCTCGCCCAGCTGATCCACGACCTGAAGAACGCGAACTCGCAGGCACGCATCCACGTGAAGCTGGTCAGTGCGGTGGGCGTGGGGACGGTCGCGACCGGGGTGTCGAAGGCGCACGCCGACGTCGTCCTCATCTCCGGGCACGACGGCGGCACCGGCGCGTCACCGCTGACCTCGCTCAAACACGCCGGCACGCCGTGGGAGATCGGCCTCGCCGACGCCCAGCAGACGTTGATGCTGAACGGCCTGCGCGACCGCATCACGGTGCAGTGCGACGGGGCGCTGCGCACCGGGCGCGATGTCATCACCGCGGCATTGCTCGGCGCCGAGGAATACGGGTTCTCCACCGCGCCGCTGATCGTCGCCGGGTGCATCATGATGCGCGTCTGCCACCTCGACACGTGCCCGGTCGGCGTCGCCACCCAGAACCCGCTGCTGCGGTCCCGCTTCACCGGTCAGGTCGACCACCTGGTCAACTTCTTTCGCTTCATCGCCGAGGACGTCCGGAAGTATCTGGCGCAGTTGGGTTATCGCACGCTCGACGACGCCATCGGGCAGTCGCAGCGGCTGCACACCGACGCCGCGGTCGCGCACTGGAAGTCCAAGGGGCTCGACCTCAGCCCGATCTTCCGCAAGGTCGAGGACAAGGGGCCGAGTCGTCGGGTGCGGGGCCAGGAACACGGCCTCGAGCGCGCGCTGGACCAGACGCTGATCCAGCTCGCCGAGGGTGCACTCGAGGACGCACACCCGGTGACCCTGGATTTGCCGGTGCGCAACGTGAACCGGACGGTCGGCACCCTGCTCGGCTCGGAGGTGACCCGGCGGTACGGAGCCGACGGCCTCGCCGACGACACGATCACGGTCAGGCTCGAGGGCTCGGCCGGGCAGTCGCTCGGGGCCTTCCTGCCGCCGGGAGTGACGATCCGGTTGACCGGCGACACCAACGACTACGTCGGAAAGGGATTGTGCGGCGGCAAGATCGTCGTCACGCCGAATCCCGACTCGCTGTTCGTCGCCGAGGACCAGGTGATCGCCGGCAACACGATCCTCTACGGGGCGACCTCCGGCGAGGTGTACCTCAGAGGCCGAGTGGGAGAACGCTTCTCGGTACGCAACTCGGGTGCGACGGCGGTCGTCGAAGGAGTGGGCGACCACGCCTGCGAGTACATGACCGGTGGCCGGGTGGTCGTCCTCGGACCAACGGGACGCAATCTCGCGGCCGGCATGTCGGGTGGTATCGCGTTCGTCCACGACCTCGATCCCGCGAAGGTCAACATGGCCATGGTCGAACTCCTGCGTCCCGACCCGGAGGACCTCGCCTGGCTCAAGCACACCATCGCCACGCACACGGAACTGACCGGTTCTGCGATCGGCGCGTCGATACTGGCCGACTGGCCTCGACGCTGCCTGGCGTTCACCAAGGTGATGCCCACCGATTACAAGCGTGTCCTCGACGCGGCCCGGATGGCCGAAGCCGAAGGGCGCGACGTCGATTCAGCGATCATGGAGGCGGCACGTGGCTGACCCGCGCGGGTTCCTGGAGGTCCCGAAAAAAGAGGCGAAGTACCGTCCGGTCGCCGAACGCGTCCAGGACTGGGACGACGTCTACGAGCACGCCGACAATCCGATCAAGGTCCTCGACGAGGTCAGCGGACAGGCCCGCCGGTGTATGGACTGTGGTATCCCGTTCTGTCATTCGGGAACCGCGGGTTGCCCTCTGGGCAATCTCATCCCGGAGTGGAACGACCTCGTCCGGCGCGGCCGGTGGGATGCCGCGAGCAGCAGGCTGCACGCGACCAACAACTTCCCGGAGTTCACCGGGATGGTGTGCCCGGCGCCGTGCGAGTCGGCCTGCGTGCTGTCGATCTCCGAACCGGCCACCGGCGGCAGCGTGACGATCAAGCGCATCGAGAAGACCATCGCCTACGAGTCGTGGGCCGAAGGCATCATCGGGCCCGAGCCGCCCGAGTCCACGACCGGCAAGTCGGTCGGGGTCGTCGGCTCCGGACCCGCGGGACTGGCTGCGGCACAACAGCTCACCCGGGCTGGTCACGACGTCACCGTCTACGAGCGCGACGACCGTCTCGGCGGTTTGCTCCGCTACGGCATCCCGGAGTACAAGCTACAGAAGTCCGACATCGACCGACGTATCGCCCAGATGCGGGCGGAGGGAACGACCTTCGTCACCAACTGCGACGTGGGGGCCGACCTGTCCGTGGCCGATCTACGCGCGAACCACGACGCGGTGGTCCTGGCCATCGGTGCGATGGAGGCACGCGACAACCCGGTGCCGGGGCGGGAGCTGAACGGCATCCACCTCGCCATGGAGCATCTCGTGCCCGCCAACAAGGAGTGCGAGGGCGACGGGCCGTCACCCATCACCGCCGCGGGCAAGCACGTCGTGATCATCGGCGGTGGTGACACGGGAGCCGACTGCCTGGGTACGGCGCACCGTCAGGGCGCGGCCTCGGTCGTGCAACTCGACTACAACCCGGAACTGCCCGGGCAGCGCGACGACGAACGGTCGCCGTGGCCGACGTGGCCGTTGATCATGCGGACCTCGAGCGCACACGACGAGGGCGGCGAACGGCTGCACCAGGTTGCGGTTCAGCGATTCGAGGGTGACGAGGACGGCAACGTCACGACGATGGTGCTCGCCGAGGTGGAGGTGACGCGCGATGCCGACGGGCGCCGCGAGATCACGCCGGTGAGTGAGGAATTCGAGATCCCCTGCGAGCTGGCCCTGTTCGCGATCGGGTTCGCCGGGGTACGGGGTGGGGCGCTGCTCGCCGATCTCGAGATCGAGCCGAACCGGCGCGGCGTCATCTCCTGCGGGAGCGACTGGCAGACCGACGCCCCGGGCGTGTTCGTCTGCGGTGACGCCCACCGCGGCGCGTCGCTGGTGGTGTGGGCGATCGCGGAAGGTCGCTCGACCGCGCGTGCGGTCGACGAGTTCCTGGTCGGCGAGTCCGACCTCCCGTCTCCGGTCCGTCCGGCGTCCCTGCCCTTGTCGGTGCGCTGAGCAGGCCCTTGTCGCCACCCGGCGGGCTCGGTCGAACACACGCGGCCGCAACAAGTTAAGTAAATTTCATACTCGGCGGTAGTGGCTCGCCACCAGCGGTAACAGCCGGTGGCGGGCCGGTGACATGTCGTCGGCGACATGGAGATGGACCATGGACGGGACTAAGGTGTTCTTGTGACACGCCGAACCAAAATCGTCTGCACCCTGGGCCCCGCCACCGCGAGCGACGAGCGACTGAAAGAGCTCGTCGAAAGCGGCATGGACGTGGCCCGGATGAACTTCAGCCACGGCACGCATGAGGACCATGCGGCCGTCTATGCGCGCGTCCGCAAGGCCTCGGACACCACGGAGAAAGCTGTCGGCGTCCTCGCCGACCTACAGGGCCCCAAGATCCGGCTCGGCCGTTTCGACGGTTGTGACGGTTCGACCGTCTGGGAGACCGGTGAGCAGGTGCGCATCACCGTCGACGACGTGGTGGGCGACCACGATCGCGTCTCGACCACCTACAAGCAGCTCGCCGAGGACGCGAGCCCCGGCGACCGCCTGCTCGTCGACGACGGCAAGGTCGGCCTCGCCGTGTCCGCGGTCGAGGGCAACGACGTCGTGTGCACCGTGACCGAGGGCGGCCCGGTCAGCAACAACAAGGGCCTGTCGCTGCCGGGGATGAGTGTCTCGGTGCCGGCGATGTCGGAGAAGGACATCGCCGACCTCGAATTCGCCCTCGAACTGGGCGTGGACATGGTCGCGCTGTCCTTCGTGCGCAACCCGTCCGACATCGAACTGGTCCACGAGGTGATGGACCGCGTCGGCCGCCGGGTTCCGGTCATCGCGAAGCTCGAGAAGCCAGAGGCGATCGAGAACCTCGAGGCCATCGTGCTGGCCTTCGACGCGATCATGGTCGCCCGTGGCGACCTGGGCGTCGAACTGCCGCTCGAAGAGGTCCCGCTCGTCCAGAAGCGGGCCATCCAGATGGCCCGCGAGAACGCGAAGCCGGTGATCGTGGCGACGCAGATGCTCGACTCGATGATCGAGAACTCGCGGCCGACCCGGGCCGAGGCCTCCGACGTGGCGAACGCGGTGCTCGACGGCGCCGACGCGGTCATGCTCTCCGGCGAGACGTCGGTGGGCAAGTACCCGCTCGAGACGGTGCGGACCATGGACCGGATCTGCCGGGCGGTCGAGACCGGCCCCCGCGACGTGCCGCCGCTGTCCCACGTGCCCCGTACCAAGCGCGGTGTCATCTCCTACGCGGCGCGCGACATCGGCGAGCGCCTCGAGGTGAAGGCGCTGGTCGCGTTCACCCAGTCCGGGGACACCGTGCGTCGACTGGCCCGTCTGCACTCGCGCCTCCCGTTGCTGGCGTTCACGCCTACCCAGGCTGTCCGCAGCCAGCTCGCGCTGAGCTGGGGAACCGAGACGTTCATCGTCGACCACGTCGACACGACCGACCACATGATCGACCAGGTCGACCATCAGCTGCTGCGTATCGGGCGGCTCAGCGAGGGTGACGTCGTGGTGATCGTGGCCGGGGCCCCGCCCGGGACGGTGGGTTCGACCAACCTGATCCACGTGCACCGGATCGGCGAGCAGGACCACTGACCGCGTCCGCTCCTGCTCGGGCCGGTGCGCGACGCAGCCGCGTCCGGGTTCTAGGGTGTGAGGCATGACCGTGGACCAGGCCGGGGATCTCGGCAAGCTACTCGCGTTGCTCGACGTCGAACGTCAGGGTGACGACCTGTTCATCGGGCACCATCCCGAGCAGGTCACCGCCCGGACGTTCGGCGGTCAGCTGCTCGGCCAGGGGGTCGTCGCGGCGGCCCGGAGCCTGAGTCGGGGCAACCCGCCGATCCACGCGCTGCACGCGCACTTCATCCGTGGTGGCGATGTCACCAAACCGTTGGAGTACCACGTCGACCGGTTCCGCGACGGCAGGTCGTTCGCCAATCGTCAGGTGACGGCCAAGCAGGACGGCGAAGAGATCTTCACGATGCTGGTCGCGTTCCAGGACAACACTTCTGGGCTCGAGCACGCAGTGGAGATCCCCCAGGTGCCCTATCCGGAGGAACTGCCCACTCTCGGTGAGCATTTCAAGGGTTACGAGGACCGTATCGCGGCCTTCGTGAATGCGTTGCACCCCATCGACATCCGTTTCGCGAACGATCCGAGCTGGAAGGCGAAGGAGGCGGGGGAGAAGCTGACCGACAACCGGGTGTGGATGAAGGCCGACGGCACGATGCCCGACGACCCCGTGATGCACGTCGCCGCAATGTGTTACGCCTCCGACACCACGGTGCTGGACTCGATCATCACCACCCACGGCCTCTCTTGGGGCATGGACCGGTTGTTCGCCGCGACTGTCAATCACTCGATGTGGTTCCACCGCGAGTTCCGGTTCGACGACTGGCTGCTGTACGCCACCCGGTCGCCGGTCGCCACCGGGTCACGCGGGATGGGATCGGGCCGGTTCTGGATGCGCGACGGCACTCTCGCGACGTCGGTCGTGCAAGAAGCGCTCATCAAGTACTTCCCGCCCAAGAAGTGACCGCACGGGTCTGCAGGGGGAGCTCATGGATCGCGGCACGGGCGGGTCGATGACCCCGGGGTACGGCCCCGCACCCGAGATGTGGCTGGACCCCGGCCCGCCGCTGCCGCGCCGGACATGGCAGCGGCGCACGCGGGTCCCGGTCATCGTCGCGTCCGCAGTCGCGTTGATCGTCTTCGCGGTCATCGTGGGTGTCGCGGTCGTCGCCGGCCTGCTGACCACCCCGACGTTCACCGCCAAGGGCGGGGTCGTTGCGGATTGTCTGACCGAGAACGCCGCGCTCCCAGACGGCGGCACGTTGGCCCGCGGCGCACCGGTCGTTCTCTACGACGCGGCCGGCGGCGAGGTGGCGACCACCACGCTGTCGGTGTTCCTCCGCGGCGACGACGGGTGCCAACTCACCTTCGAGGTGAGCGGCGTGGAGTACACCGACGCGGGCTATCTCGTCAGCGTCGGCGATGCCGACGGTCGCTTCTCGGAGTCGGTCTCGACCGCGGCGCTCCAGCAGGGTGCGGTGCTGCGCCCGCTGGGCTGACGTCACCAGAACCGCTCGGCAAAACCGACATTCCGCGCTCCCGGCGACCGGTCGGCGCTCCGTCGACGCGGTTGCCCGGACACCGGGTGAACGCCGGGTTAAACTGCGCCGGATCATCGTTGAGGCCCGGACCCGTGGTGGCGGGGCCATCGCTGCGATCGACCGGGGTTTGTCGACCGTGATGCCCGCCGCCGGGCCATCCGACGCGAGGAGTGTGCGTGGAGTACAGCATCGACTGGGGCAACGAGGTGTGGGCCAGTCTGAAGTGGTTGGCCATCGCGTTCGCGATCTCGGCCGTGGCCATCTTGGTGATCGGGTACCTGCTGTCGCGATTCAGCCGGTGGGGCGGCCCGCTGTGGCGGGTGATCGGGGGGTTCTTCACCGACCCGAGAACCCGGGTCTGGGCGTGGGCGCTGGTCGTCGTCCTCACCCTGCTGTCGTTGCTCGGTGTGCGGCTGAGCGTCCTGTTCAGCTACTGGAGCAACGACCTGTACACGTCCCTGCAAACCGCGGCCGAGGGCATCGCGACGGGCGGGCCACAGGGAGCGGAGATGCTCCAGATCGGCAAAGACGCGTTCTGGCATTCGATCACGATCTTCGGCATCCTCGCCGCCACTCACGTCGTCCGCACCATGGTCGAGATCTATGTCGGTGCGGCTTTCGAGATCCGGCTCCGCTACTGGCTGACCGAAGGGGCGACGGGCGACTGGATGTCCGGCCGTGCCTTCTACCGCAACCGATTCGTCGACCTCAGCGCTGGACTGTTGCGGCGCAGACGATTCGGGCGCGCTAAGTCGGATCCGCAGCGACGGGCCGTCGACATCCACCCCGGCGTCGACAACCCGGACCAGCGTATCGAGGCCGACATCACCAACATCGCCACCGTCGGCTCGTCGTTGTTCTGGGGCGGCGGTGGGGTCTCGACGAACGGTGTGCTCCCGGCGTGTGCGTCCATCGTGTCGTTCTCGGTCGTGCTCTGGGACCTGTCCGGGCCGGTCACGCTGTTCGGGGTCGAGATCCCGCGCATGATGATGTGGCTGGTCCTGGTCTACGTTCTCGTCGCCAGCGTGGTCGCGTTCGCCATCGGACGCCCGCTGATCCGACTGAACTTCTGGCGCGAACGCCTCACCGCGAACTTCCGCTACGCACTCGTCCGCGTCCGTGACAGCGCGGAGAACGTCGCCTTCTACAGCGGCGAGCGCGTCGAACACAACAACCTCATGACCAGATTCCGTGCGGTCGTGAAGAACTTCTGGCAGATCATCCATGTGCAGCTGGCGTTCGTCGGATGGAACTTCAGCGCGTCGCAGCTCGCGGTGGTGTTCCCACTTCTCGTGCAGGCACCGCGGTTCTTCGACGGTCAGATCAAGCTCGGTGACATGACGCAGACCGCCAGCGCCTTCGGCGAGATGCACGACGCACTCTCGTTCTTCCGGAACGCCTACGACGATTTCACCGCTCTGCGCGCGTCGATCATCCGTCTCGACGGTCTCGCCGACGCCGATGCGCGCTCGCGGACCATGGCCGAGGTCACGACTGTGGATCGCGAACGCGCCGTTGCTCTGTCGGACGTCGACGTGAAGACCCCGAGCGGTGACGAACTCATCAGCGCGCTCAACCTCTCCCTCGCACCCGGGGCCGCTCTCGTCGTCAAAGGGCGGTCGGGCTCGGGCAAGACGACACTGCTCCGCGGCCTCGCCGGACTGTGGCCCTTCATCGACGGCGAGTTCACCCGGCCGCCGGGGGAGCACACGCTGTTCCTGTCGCAGATGCCCTACATCCCGCTGGGGGATCTGCGCACGGCGGTCGCCTACCCGGCACTGCCCGACGACGTCGGTGACGAGGCCATCAAGGCGGCGCTCGAGAAGGTCTTCCTCCCGCATCTGGCAGACCGGCTCCACGACGAGGAGGACTGGGTCAAGGTGCTCTCCCCGGGCGAGCAGCAGCGCATCGCCTTCGCGCGCATCCTGCTGACCCGGCCGCAGGCCGTGTTCATGGACGAGGCGACCTCGGCCGTGGACGAGGGGCTGGAGTACTCGCTGTACTCGCTCATCCGCACGGAGCTGCCGGAGACGATCCTGGTGTCGGTGAGTCACCGCAGCACCACCGACCAGCATCACACCGATCTGCTCGAGCTGACCGGTGGCGGCGCCTGGAATCTCGAGTCGCTGACCGAGCGTCCTTCGCTCGACAAACGGTCCTGATCTGGGGTTTTTGTCAACAGTTCACCATTCACCGGAACCGGCCGTGACGCGCGCCCGAACTGGCTAATGTGACGTGCAACACATCACTTCGGCCAGTCGAGGACTGTCATGACCGCTGCAGAGACCATCACCTTCCCCCATCAGACCGGTGTCGCAGTGGCGACGCTGCCCGCCGCGTTCCAGCAGACGGTCACCGTACGGCCCGACGCCGTCGCCATCCGTACGGTCGGTGGGCTGCAGGAGATCACGTGGACGGAGTACGCCGCGCGCGTCGAAGCCATCGCCGGCGGGCTCGCGGCCCTGGGGGTCAAGCGCGGCGACACCGTCGGGATCATGCTGACGAACCGCCCCGAGTTCCACCTCGTCGACGCCGCGGCGCTGCACCTCGGCGCGGTTCCGTTCTCGATCTACAACACGAGTTCGCCCCAACAGATCGAGTACCTCTTCGGTAACGCGGAGAACTCCGTCGTCGTCACCGAGCAGGTGTTTCTGCCCGCGATCACCGCCGCGGCGACCGGGGTGTCCACCACGATCGTCGTCGACGGCGTCGCGACGGGCGCGCTGTCGCTGGCCGATCTCGAACAGTCCCCGCCGCCGGCCGGATTCGACTTCACCGCGGCATGGCAGGCGGTGGAACCCGAGGACCTCGCGACCCTGATCTACACCTCGGGCACCACCGGCCCGCCGAAGGGCGTCGAGATCACCCATCGCAACATCGTCGCCGAGATGACGGCGCTCGCCGAGATCGTTCAGGCGGGCTTCGACGACCGTGCCATCTCGTATCTGCCCGCAGCGCACATCGCCGACCGGGTCTCCTCCCACGCCGCGAACATGATGCGCGGCATCCAGATCACCACGGTGCCCGATCCCCGGGAGATCGCCGCGGCCCTTCCCGACGTGCACCCGACGTTCTTCTTCGGGGTGCCGCGGGTGTGGCAGAAGATCCGAGCGGGGATCGAGGCGAAGTTGGCCGAGGAGTCCAGCCCGGTCAAGAAGGCGCTCGCGGACTGGGCGTTCCGCGCCGGGGCCTCGGCGGCGCAGGCCCAGATCGACGGCAAGGGCTCCGGCGGTCTCTCACACGGTCTCGCCGATCGCCTGGTGCTGCGCAAGGTCCGCTCCGCACTGGGCCTCGACCAAGTCTCCTTCGCCGGATCGGGTGCGGCCGCGATCCCACCGGAGGTGCTGAAGTTCTTCCTGGGACTCGGTATCCCGGTTCTCGAGGTCTGGGGGATGTCGGAGACCACCGGCGTCTCGACGATGACGACCAGCGACAACCTCCGGATCGGAACCGTCGGCAAACCGGTCCGCGGCATGGAGGTGCGACTGGCCGACGACGGAGAGCTCCTCGTCCGCGGACCGGTCGTGATGCGCGGCTACCGCAAACAGCCCGACAAGACGGCCGAGACGATCGATGCCGACGGCTGGCTGTCGACCGGTGACATCGCGACGATCGACGGTGACGGCAACGTGACCATCGTCGACCGCAAGAAGGAACTGATGATCAACGAGTCCGGGAAGAACATGTCGCCCACCAACATCGAGAACGCGATGAAGGCGGCGTCGTCGCTGATCGGTCAGGTCGCGGCGATCGGCGACGGCCGGCCCTATGTGTCCGCGCTCGTGGTTCTCGACCCGGATGCGGCGGCCGCGCGAGCCAAGCGACTCGACCTGTCCGGTGCCGACCTGACCGAGTTGTCCTCGCACCCCGACGTGGTGGACGAGGTGGCGGTGGCAATCCGTGCCGGAAATCGGTCACTGTCCCGCGTGGAGCAGGTCAAACGATTTACCATCGTGCCGACCGCCTGGGATCCCGGCGGCGACGAGCTCACCCCCACGATGAAGTTGCGCCGCAAGCCGATTGCGACCAAGTACGCCAGTGAGATCGGCGAACTGTACGAGGCGCAACCGGGACGTTCGGTGGTGGATCTGAGGTCGTGACCGGGGCCCGCTGCCAGACGGTCACATCGACGGCACGAGACAGGGAGAAGGAATTGGACGACCAAGCAGGTGTCGACCAGACGGCTGACCGCGAACTCGGACCCATCGACTACATCGTTGTCGAGTGGACGGGCAAGCAGCCGACCGGTGAGGCACTTCCACATCTCATCGATCTGATCGACCGCGGAATCGTGCGACTGATCGACATCGTCTTCATCACCAAGGACGCCGACGGTACGGTCGCCCGGCTCGAGATCAACTCGCTCGGCGCTGATTTCGCGATCTTCGACGGCGCGGCGACCTCCCTGCTCGACGACTCCGACCTCGCGGAGGCGGCCACGGTGATCGATCCGGGGTCGAGCGCGGCCGTCCTCGTCTGGGAGAACGCATGGGCTGCTCCGTTCGCCACGGCCGTCCGAAAGGGTGGCGGACAGCTCGTCGCTTCGGGCCGGATACCGGTGAACGCACTGCTCGCCCAACTCGATGCGGCCGACGAGGCGGCGCCGGCCGCTCCGACCGCGTAGCGCACTGCGACCACCGACCTGAAACCCCGAAAGGACAGACCATGCCAGGACTTCTCCGCGGCGTCGCCCGCACCGCCGTCATCTCCGGCACCGCGACGGCGGTGAGCAACCGGGTGTCCCGACGCCAGGCGAGCCGATGGGCCCAGCAGGGTGCCGCTCCCCAGGACCCACGGGCACAACAACAGTACGCACAACCCCAGTACGCCCCGCCGCCTCAGCAGCAGGCGCCCGCATCGACCCCGACGGACACCATCTCGGCGCTGAAGGAGCTCGGAGCCCTGTACCAGCAGGGCATCCTCACCGAGGCCGAGTTCGCCGCACAGAAGGCGAAGATCCTCGGGACCTGACCCCTCCGCTCCCTGATCCGAAAGAAGCACAGACCCAACTGGTCCCTGAGGTGCGAGGAGCGTTAGCGACGAGCCACGAAGGGCCGGGTGAGACACGTATGGAGTCCTTCGAGGCTCGCTTCGCTCGCACCTCAGTAGCTGCACCTGGCGGCCGTCGTGGACTGGAACGAACTCGTTGTGCTCGGAGCGGGCCCAATTACTGCTCCTTGAGGAGGCCGGAGCTTGCGGAGGCCGTCACGAAGGGTCTTGGTGAGATGCGTCGTCAAACCCTTCGTGGCTCGTCGCTTGCGCTCCTCGCACCTCAGGGAGCAATGGTTGTGTCGTCCTTTCGGATCAGCGAGCAGAAGGAGGCTCGCTTCGCTCGCACCTCAGGGAGTGAAACGCACTCACGACTCGTGCGGGAGTGCCTCCGCGTCGTCGATCTGCGCGAGGGCGTCCGTGCGCGACATGTCCTTCAGTGCGACACCGGATCGTCCGAGTTTCCGGGCGCCGTCGATGAGCGCGGCAGTCGTCCGCGCGGCGACGTCGTAGTGCAGACCGTCGGGCGGGTGGATGTTCGAGATGCAGTTCCGGTCGGAGTCGGCGCGTCCCGGCCGGGGGAGGTGGGTGAGATAGACGCCCAGGCTGTCGGCGACCGAGAGGCCGGGACGCTCGCCGATGATCACGATGAGCGTGCTGACGCCGAGCGCCTCGCCGATGTGATCACCGAGGGCGACGCGGGCCTCGGTCGCGATGACCGGCGGCGCGATCGAGTACCGGCCGTCGAATTGACGTAACAGTGCCGCGACCAAGCCGCCGCCGTGATCGGTGAGGGCGCGAGGTGACAGTCCGTCGGCCAGCACGATCCCGATCTCGGCGTCGGCGTGCGGGAGCTGCGAGAGATCTTCGGGTAGCCGGCCGAGGTCGGGTCGGCGCAGGTACTCGCTGCGCGTTGCCGCGCGACTCCGGACCACGATCGGGGGATCGAGGTCGAGTTCGCCGATCGCGCGCGTGAGATCCTCGACGTCGAGCGGCTCGTGGACGGCGTCGCGGGCGACTGCGTGGGCGGACTGGAACTCGAGGACCCGTTGCGACGGAAGCGAATTGCCCGCGCGTCCGAGTCCGATCCGGGCCTGTGTGCTCCGGCGCAGCTCGGTCCAGGGGTCGGGGGTCGATCGGTCATCCGCGGGTGCGGGCTGGCTCGGCGTCATCGCCCGGACGCCAGTGGCAGGAGTGGGGATTCGCCCGGATCGACCGGCAGGATGCGACCGGCGCCGTCGGTCATGCCGAGTCGCGCCAGCCAGGATTCGAACTCCGGCGCGGGCCGCAGTCCGAGTGCCTCACGGACATAGAGGGCGTCGTGAAACGACAGGCTCTGATAACCGAGCATCACGTCGTCCGCCCCGGGCACGGCGATGACGAACGCGGCGCCGGCGACGCCGAGCAGGGTGAGCAGCGTGTCCATGTCGTCCTGGTCGGCCTCGGCGTGATTGGTGTAGCAGACGTCGACACCCATCGGGAGCCCGAGCAGCTTGCCGCAGAAGTGATCTTCGAGTCCCGCGCGGATGATCTGTTTCCCGTCGTAGAGATATTCGGGTCCGATGAAGCCGACGACGGTGTTGATCAACAACGGTTTCAGCATCCGCGCCACCGCGTAGGCCCGCGTCTCCAGGGTCTGCTGGTCGACCGGCTTGCCGCCGGTGCCGAGATGCGCACCGGCCGAGAGCGCCGATCCCTGACCGGTCTCCAGGTACATCACGTTGTCGCCGACGGTTCCGCGGCGCAGCGACCGTCCCGCCTCGTCGGCCTCGCGCAAGATGTCCAGGGTCACGCCGAACCCCTTGTTGGCGCCCTCGGTGCCCGCGATGGACTGGAACACGAGATCGACCGGCACCCCCTGCTCGATGAGGTCGACCGTGGTCGTCACGTGCGACAGCACGCACGACTGCATCGGGATCTCGAAACGCTGCCGGATGTCATCGAGCATGTGGAGCAGGTCGGCGGTCGCCCGCGGCGAGTCCGACGCCGGGTTGATCCCGATGACCGCGTCGCCGCAGCCCATGAGCAGGCCGTCGAGGGTCGCCGCGGCGATTCCGCGTGGGTCGTCGGTGGGGTGGTTGGGCTGTAGGCGCGTCGCGATCCGGCCGGGCAGTCCGATGGTCGTGCGAAAGGCGGACGTCACCCTGGTCGCCGCCGCCACCAGGATCAGGTCCTGGTTCCTCATGATCTTCGACGCGGCGGCCACCATCTCGGGGGTCAGTCCGGGGCCGACGCGGGCGAGTCGTTCACCGGCATCGGATCGGGTGGCGATCTCCAGCAGCCAGTCCCGGAACCCGCCGACGGTCAGGTCGGCGATCTCGGCGAACGCGGTCCGGTCATGAGTGTCGACGATCAGTCGGGTCACCTCGTCGGACTCGTAAGGCACCAGCGGCTCGTCGAGAAATCGGCTCAGTGGCACATCGGCGAGTTGCCATGCGGCCGCGGCACGTTCGGCGTCGGAGTCGGCGGCGCAACCGGCCAGTTCATCGCCGGATCGGCGTGGGGTGGCCTTCGCCATGAGTTCGACGAGGCCGTCGAACCCATAGGTGGTGCCGGCGATCGTCTGTGTGTACTTCATCGCATCGACCGGCCGGGGAGGAGCTGAGTGCGCGTCATGATCCCCCGAAGTCTAAGTTCGGACCCGACCGGGCGCATGCCGAACGCGGGCGTCTCCTCGCACCGTCGGGGCCGAGATCGGTGCGTTCCTCACCGCCGCGAACTCACGGCGGTGAGGTCGCGTGTCACTGTGCCGCGTCGGCAGAGGACTCGAGCGTGAAACCGATCTTCAGCGTGACCTGGAAGTGCGCGATCTGACCTTCCTCGATGTGGCCGCGGGTCTCGGTGACCTCGAACCAATCGAGATGCTTGACGGTCTGCGAGGCACGAGCGATCGCGTTACGAATGGCGTCGTCGGTGCCGGTCGATGACGATCCGACCACTTCGATGACTCGATACACATTGTCCGACAAGGTAATCGCTCCAATCGTGAGAACATCTGGGCATAGTCCGCGGTGGGTCCGCCGCCCGGGCGGGCCGCCACTCCTGTCTACCCTACGATCGAGGGGTGAAACGCGGTTCGGAAATGCGGGACGTCCCCGAGAGATGCCCGTGCACGTCCGGCTTGTCGCTCGACGACTGTTGCGGTCCCGTTCTCGCCGGTGAGCGGGCCGCGCCGACCGCAGAGACGTTGATGCGTTCGCGTTTCACCGCTTTCGCGCTCGGCGATCGGAATCACCTGCTCGCGAGCTGGCATCCCGACACCCGCCCCGCCGCACTCGATCTGGACGAGTCGATGCGTTGGTACCGCCTCGACATCGAGTCGAGTAGTGGCGGTTCACTGTTCGAGGTCGAGGGAGAGGTCACGTTCACGGCCCACTATCGGCGAGGTGCGGAGCGTGGATCGCTGCACGAGCGCAGTCGCTTCCTCCGAGCGAACGGCCGCTGGCTGTACGTCGACGGGATCGTGGGGTGAGCCGAGATCAGGCGTCGGCGTAGTCCCAGAACTGGAGCCACGTCACGTTGGCGAACACCGTCAGACACAGGAGGTAGAGGAGCAGGACCGTACCCGCTCCCGCGATGTTGCTGCGCCAGTTGCCCCCGTCTACCGGATCGAGCCACCGCCGGAACGGGCGTGAGGCCCATGGCATCAGCCACCACTGCATGAGCGAGACGCTGACCACCTGGCTCAGCCACAATGCCAGCCACGGCTCCGCACCGAGACGATCGAGTGTCGGGCCGAGGAACCTGGAGAGGGTCATCACGGTCGGGTACAGGACCAGCAGCACCATCATCGCCGACTTCCAATTCGGTGTCTGAAGAATCCGGCCGCGATCGGTGCGCACCGTGGTGCCGAAGGCCGTCGTGCTGGCCATCGTCTCGAAGTCATGGGTCAGGCTCGAACGCAGCCCGGCGAGCGCTTCGCTGCGTCGGCTCGACGAGACCCAGGCCGCCAGCTGGCGGTCCGTGCGGAACCGCAACACCGACAGCGATGTCTCCTGTTGCGCATCGACGAACAGCGCGGTGCCCTCGTAACCACCGAACTGGCTCGCTGCGTCGGTCAGAACGTGTTGTGCCGCAATGAATTCGGGCACCGCGCCGGCGACGATGTCGTGCCGGAACGCGCCGACACCAGGCGGCGGCGACTGACCGTCGACGAGCTCGAGAACGGGCGTCGCCGGTAGCCAGCCGCGCGCTCGTCCGGCATCGAGCGCCGCGCGGTGACCCGTGCTGTCGAGCCACCGGTCGAGGGCGTCCTCGTCGACGAAGGTGGTGGCGACCGCCGGATCGAAATGTCCGTCGGTCACCGCCGAGATCGCGACACCCAGACAGCCGTCGGAGTCGGTGGCCGACGCGGCGAGCGTCGCGGCCCACTCCGCGAAATCGCCGGTGTCGCCGGCGTGGAAGACCGACACCGCGATGATCGCGGTGCCTGTGGCGTCGTGGGTGGTGACGATCGTCGTGTCCTCGGGTCGCCGATTCATGGGCTGCCGGTCAGACGGTGACCCGACGCCCCTGGACGTAGACCTCGGCGATGGACGACTCGCGCAGGCCCATCAGCAGGCCGAACAGGGTCTGGTCGCGGGCGAGATCGGCATCGTCGGACCGGACGGCGTTCTCCAGCGTCGACTTCAGGGCGTCCACGGGTTCGATGACCAGGAAGTCGGCTTCCTTGCCCTCATCGAAGTTGCCGAAACGGTTCTCCATGTCGAGCGCCCGGGCCCCGCCGACGGTCCCGATGAACAGCATTTCGGCCGGGTGCATCGACACCCCGGCGTCTCCGGGCTCGGTGATGTGCTGTTTGAAGGCATCTCCGAGTACGCGCGGGACGAGCCATTCGTCGCCGCCGCCGAAATCGGTTCCGGCGGAGATGTTTACACCCGCCGCCACGGTGCGCTTCCACGGCATCGTGCCGGATCCGAGGAACAACTGCGACACCGGACAATGCGAGATAGAGGTACCGGTCTCGGCCATGCGCGCGAGTTCGGCGTCCTGGCAGTGCACGCAGTGCGCGAGGATGGTCCGCGGACCGAGCAGGCTCTTGCCGCCGACCTGCGATCCGGGCAGGAACTTCCCGTCATAGGTGTCGAGGTAGGAGTCGACCTGGTAGACCTCCTTGGTGGTGTCCACCTCTCCGGTGCCGGGACGGTTGTTCTCGTTGAGGTGGCTGTGGACGTAGACGCCCTGCTCGCGGTATTCGTCGTACAGGTCGCCGAGGTTCTTCAGCGTCTCGGTGGTCACCGACAGCGAGAACCGCGGCACGATCGCGACGTGCAGCAACGCGGTCCGGTAGTCGCCGGTGTCGGCGGCATGCCACTTGTCGATCTCGGCCCGGGTGAGGCGGATGGCCTCCTCCTCCGAGGTCAGCAGCGGCTTGGCGGTGTCACCGCCGACGGTCTGGATGCCGCGGCCGGCCACGATACGCAGCCCGGCCTTCTGGGTCTCGGTGAACAGGGAATCCTGGGCGTGGGGGAAGGCGGAACCGAACACCATCATCGCCGTCGTACCCGCGGCGACCCGTCGCCTGGTGAACTCGACCGCAGCGGCCTGGGCGAATTCGGGGTCGGCGAACTTGGATTCGGACGGGAAGATGCACAGATTGAGCCATTCGAGCAGTTGCCCGCCGCCGTAGGAGTCGCCGGCGTAGGTCTGCGGGAAGTGGATGTGGGTGTCGACGAAGCCCGGGATGAGATACCCGCTCGGGTGCTCGTGCGCCTCCGCGCTCGCGAATTCGGAAGGGAGCTCGGATCTCTCGCCGGCGAACTTGATCGTGCCGTCGTCGCCTACCACCAGAGCTCCGTCGGGTATCGATACCAGCGCGTCCACCGCCTCGGTGATCGCGGGACTGCCGGCGAGATGGAAGATGTGCCCGTAGTGGACGGTGTCGGTCATCGGTGCTCCTCGGGCATCGGGGTCACAAACTCGGATCGTCATCGGAGGTCCACCCGGGTGCCTGTGATCGTCCTCGGATCTCGGACGCGGTCGGCGACCAGTATCACCCGCCTCCCGTCGCACGCGCGCGCCAACCGTCGAAGTCGCCGTCTGATCGTTTCCATGTGTCGCGCGGACCGGTCGGTGCGGGCTCTCAGCTACCGGTGCGGACCGCGATCCATTCGACGAGCGGGACCGTCGCCCGCCAGTCCCGCCGCACCCGATCGACGAGTTCCGCGGAATGGATGATCTGGTCGAATCCGTAGTCCCGCCCCACCGACAGCGATCGGTGGCGAAGTAGTTCGATCCGCGGGTGAGCGACGTCGTACCCGCGAGGTGCGGTCTTCAGCCGGTCCCCGGCGATCTCCCAGCCGTCCCCCGTGAGCCGCCGGAGCAGGCTCTCGAGCTCGGGTCCGCTGCGGTCGTGGTCGATGGACTTCCGAATCTCGGCGAGCCGGGCCGGGGTGGCCTCGTAGAAGCCCGCGCCGACGCGAACACCCGGTGCGCCGATCTGCACGTAGTACCCGGTGGCCGGGGCCACGGCGACGAACGCGCCCTGATGGGTCTTGTACGGCGCTCTGTCCTTCGAGAACCGGACATCGCGGTGCGGTCGGAAGATCTTGGCCGGGCCGAACTCGTCGGCCAGCGCGTCGGTCAGGGCGCGCATGGGTTCGGCTACCGCGGCACGGTAGGTGTCCTTGTGGGCCTCCCAGAACACCTTGGAGTTGTCGATCTCCAGATCGTCGTAGAAGTCGAGGGCGGACTCCGGAAACCCGGTGAAGTCTGTCATCGTCACCCCGGCAACCCGCGACCGAATCCGACGACACCGCCGTCGGAGCGCCAGTCCAGTGAATGCACCCGGATGCGGCCCATCTCGTTGCCGCCCACCGTGACCGCGGTGTCGCCGTCGACTGCGACGACAATGTTGGTGTGCCGGCCGAATCCGGAGGACCGGTCGTAGAGCACGACGTCGCCCACCCGGGGCGGTTGATCGCCTACGGCGTCGAACCGGCCCGCGGCCTCGTAGTACTCCTGCAGCGTGTACACGCCGGGGATGCGCCAGTGACCGGAGTGGGGGTTGACCAACGGACTGCCCGCCGCCTGCATGATCCAGCTCACGAAGTTCGCGCACCACGGTTCGTCGACGCCCTCGGAGTAGAACGTCCCGGGACGCTGAGCGGTGTGTTCGTGTCGCACCGCCTCGACGACGCGGCGCTGGGCCGGCGTGAGTTCCGCGGCGTCGACCTGCGGGAACTCGGCGGTGTCCCAGGGCAACCACCGTTCGGGTACGGCCCGCCACGCGACGAGACCGACGCCCGCGACGACGATCACGACCAGCGCCGCGGCGATCACCGTCCGCCGACCACGTCGACGCACCGGGCGCATGCCCGCACCGTCTGCGGGTCGGTCGGCAGTCGTGTCGGCGCTCACCTCGACGAGTCTAGGCATCGGCGCCGTGGCCGCGCCTCGTTCCTCGTCCCCGCCGGCGTTCGCCCGGCGCCTCGCCCGCGCGGGCGACATGCGCGCTTGGCACAATGGGCGCCGGTCGGGGGGCCAAGGCGATTCAAGGAGCGAACGCGGTGGACGAGTCAGATCACGAGCCGATCCTGCGTGCCGGGGACACGTGCCGGGAGATCGCGACCGCCGACCGCGTCGCATGCATCGTCGACGCGGCGGACTACTTCCTGCACGCCAAGTCGGCGTTGCTGCAGGCCCGGCGCCGCATCGTCCTCATCGGTTGGGACGTGGACACCCGGATCCGGCTCGATCCGCGGACCGCCGACGACGAGGTCCCCGACGTGCTCGGTGACTTCCTGCGGTGGCTCATCGACAACCGTCCGGAACTGGAGATCTACGTCCTGCGCTGGAGCACCGGCGCGTTCACCGGCATCCTGCGCGGAGTCGCGCCGCCCTTCGTCCAGGATCTGCTCACCGGCCGTCGTCTGCACTACCGGATCGACGCCGCCCACCCCGTCTCCGCCGCGCATCATCAGAAGATCGCGGTGATCGACGACCAGTTCGCGTTCTGTGGCGGCATCGACATGACGGTGAACCGGTGGGACACTTCGGAACATCTGTCGCACAACGAGTTCCGCCGGGATCCCGATGACCGGCCGCATGGGCCCTGGCACGACGTCACGGTCGCCCTCGACGCCGACGCCGCGCGCGTGGTCGCGTCCGTCGCGCTCGACCGGTGGGAGGCCGCCACCGGGGAGAGCCTCAAACCCCTCGTCGACACCGACGGCCCCGACATCTGGCCGACGGATCTCGACGTCACGTTCACCGACTGCGACGTCGCGGTGGCCCGGACGATTCCGCAGTACGACGACCGGCCCCAGGTCGAGGAGATCCGGCGCCTGTACCACGCGGCCTTCGCCGCGGCCCGCCGAACCATCTACATCGAGAGCCAGTACCTGGCGGCGCGCGAGGTCGCGGACGCCCTGGCGGAACGGCTCGCCGAGCCCGAGGGTCCCGAGATCGTCCTGGTGCTGCCGAGGCATGCGGACAGTCCGGTGGAACGGCTCGCCATGGACGGTGCGCGGCACAAGCTCCTGCAACTCCTGTGGCGCGCCGACAAGTACGACAGATTCCGCGCCTTCTACCCCGTGACCGCCGAGGGGGACCCGATCTACGTGCACGCCAAGGTGCTCATCGTCGACGACGTCCTCCTGCGCATCGGATCCTCGAACCTCAACAACCGGTCGCTCGGATTCGACAGCGAGTGTGACGTCGCCATCGAGGCCGATCCGAACGACCCTGCCGACGGCGACCTGCGCGAGACGATCCTGTCCATGCGCACGCGGTTGTTGTCCGAGCATCTGGGTGTCGACCACGAGGTGTTCGACGATGCTGTGGCACAGGAGAACTCACTCGTCGGGGCGGTCGATCGGCTGACCGGCCCGGGCCGGACACTCGAGGCATTCGATCACGAGACGATCGACGGCGAGGAGTCTGTCATCGCGGAGAACGAACTCGTGGACCCGGAGGACGCGCGGATCGGCACGATCGACCGCATCTACCGCGCGGTGATCCGTCGAGGCACGCGGAACCTGCTGCGGCGCTGACGTCACACCCGCGTGCGGGCCGCCTCGATGGCGGGGGCGATGACCTCGGCGAGGTCGGATGCGACGTCGCGATCGCCCTCCGGGGGCATCGCGATATAACTCAGCGCCATCCTGGTGATCGCGCGCGAGATCCGCACGACGTCGGACTCCGGCATCGACAGCCACTCGGACTCGCGGAAGGCCTCGGCCAGCCGGTCGGCGGCCGTGGTGATGATCGGTGCCGCATCGGTGGTGATCAGCTTCATCAGATCGGGTTTGGCCTCGCCGGACAGCAGCGAGGCGATCAGCGGGTCGGTGGCGACTCCGGCGAAGAATTCACCGAAACCCTTGTGTAGGGCCTCGGTGACGTCGCCGACCGAATTCGCCAGTGAGTCCGCGACATGGCCGGCGAAACGGCCCGCCAACCGCACCGCGTAGCCCTGCGCGAGGCCGTACCGGGAACCGAACTCGTTGTAGACGGTCTGGCGGCTGACCCCCGTCGCGGCGGCGACATCGGACATGCGCACCGCCGCCCAGTCCCGGTCCAGCAGCAGGTCGTGCAGTCCGTCGAGCAGCGAGTTGTGCAGCAGGGCTTTGCTGTCCTGCGCATAGTTGCGAGTCGTCATCCGTGCGCACCGACCGGCTGGAGAGAGGACTCGATCTCGGCGCGGAGGGTGCGCCCGGAAGCTCCTCGTCCGATGCAGACAGCGCCGACGAGTCGATCGTCCGCGAAAGCCCGCACGACAGAGCAGGAGTCGTCCAGGTCGACCTCCACACGATCTCCCGATGTCGGCCACCCGACGATCTGGATGTTGGTCGTGTACTGCATCGTCCAGGCCAGTGGCACACGCGGTACCGCAGTGCTGATGCCGGTGTCCAGCCCGAGGTCGGCGGCGATCGTCATGGCGACCAGTCTGCCGTGCTCGGTCGCGGTGAGCCACTGCTCGGCACGCATCGGTGCGCCCGTCAACGGATGGGGCCGCGCCGCGACGTCGCCGGCCGCGTAGACGCCGGGGACCCCGGTTCGCAGCGAATCGTCGACGACGATCCCGGCCGCATCGACGGGAATCCCTGCGCTGCGCGGCAATTCGAGATCAGGCTCCATTCCGATCGCGCTGATCACCGTTCCGGCCAAGGTCCGCCCGTCCGCCAACGTCACGGACTCGGCGGTGATCGTGGTGGGCACCACGCCGGTGAGAATCTGCACCCCGCGTTCCCGGTGCAGGGTCGCCACCGCCTCGGCCACCGTTGCCGGAACGACCCGTGACAACAGCGACGTCTCGCGCTCGATGACGGTGACGTGCGAACCGTCTCCGGTCGACGCCACGGATGCGGCGATCTCCAATCCGATCAGTCCGCCGCCGAGAACGATCACCGGCCCGTCCTGGATCGCGTGCCGGAGCTCCGCCGCGTCGTGCCGGGTGCGCAGGGCGAGCGGGGACGACGTCGTGCCGGGGAGTCGCCGGGCACGCCCTCCGGTGGCCAGGACCAGCGCGTCGTAATCCACTTGGGAGGAGTCGGCGAGACAGACCCGCCGCGACGAGGTGTCGACGTCGGCGACGCGCGTCGAGGTCACGATCTCGATGCCCCGATCCGACCAGTACCCGGGCGGACGGAGCGTGATCTTGGCGTCCGTCAGGTCGCCGTCGACGAGGTTCTTGCTCAGCGCCGTTCGACGGTAGGGGAGTTGTGGCTCCTTCCCGAACACGGTTATTGTGCCGTCGAAACCGTTGGAACGCAGCGACTCCGCAGCCGTGATGCCGGCGACGCCGGTGCCGACGATCACCACCGAACCGCCCCGGGTGGTGCCGGCGCTCACGGACGGGCCACCTCGACCATCTCGAAATCGGCCTTGGCCGCACCGCAGTCCGGGCAGCTCCAGTCGTCGGGGATGTCAGCCCAGCGGGTGCCCGGCTCGATGCCGTCCTCCGGCCAGCCGAGCTCTTCGTCGTACTCGAAACCGCAGACCTCGCAACGGAAGAGCTTGAAGTTCATCGCACAGAGTTCCCTTCGCTGATTTCATCCGGCCCCCTCGCTTCGCTCCCGGCGCCGCTGGGGTCATTCGGCCCGCTCGCTTCGCTCCCGGCGCCGCTGGGGTCATTCGGCCCGCTCGCTTCGCTCCCGGCGCCGAGGAAGTCGATCTTCTCCCGCACGCCGCAGTCGGGGCACGGCCAGTCGTCGGGAATGGTGGCCCAGGGGGTGCCGGCCGGGAATCCCTCCCGGGGAGCTCCGGCGGTCTCGTCGTAGACGTAATCGCAGACCGGACAACGGAATGTGCTCATCGCGGCGACACCCCGTGCTCGGCCAGGACGCGTTCGCGGCGGTGCGGTGCGATGTTGATCCGTTCGACGTCTCCGTCGTAGTGGTCGAGCACCCTCTTGTCCATCACCCGCCGCCAGATCGGCGGGAAGTAGGCGAGCGTGATCATGCTCGCGTATCCGCTCGGCAGGTTGGGCGCGCCGTCGAAGCTGCGCAGCGTCTGGTACCTCCGGGTGGGGTTCGCATGGTGATCGCTGTGGCGCTGGAGGTGGTACAGGAAGATGTTGGTGCAGATGTGGTCGGAGTTCCAGCTGTGCTCGGGCGTGCACCGCTCGTAGCGGCCGGTCCGCGTCTTCTGGCGGAGTAGACCGTAGTGCTCGAGGTAGTTCACGGTCTCCAGCAGTGAGAAACCGCAGACGGCCTGGATCACGAGGAAGGGGAGGATCTCCCAGCCGAAGATCGCGGTGAGCGCCCCCCACAGCACGATCGACATCGCCCATGCGTTGAGGACGTCGTTGCTCGGATGCCAGAAGGGCTTGCCCGCCCGCTCGAGGCGTTTGCGTTCGAGTTCGACGGAGGACGTGAGGCTTCCCCAGACGCTACGGGGGAGGAAGCGCCAGAACGACTCTCCGAAACGGGAGCTGGCCGGATCTTCGGGCGTCGCGACCCGCACGTGGTGCCCACGGTTGTGCTCGATGTAGAAGTGACCGTAAAACGTCTGGGCGAGAGTGATCTTCGACAACCAGCGTTCCAGATCGTCCTTCTTGTGCCCCAGTTCGTGAGCGGTGTTGATTCCGATCCCGCCCATCGCTCCGATCGACAGCGCCAGCCCGATCTTCGACGCGAGCCCGAGCCCGCCGTCGATGCCGAGCCAACTGAGGTCGTCGGCCGTCCACAGGTAGCAGGCCATCACGAGACTCGCGAGCTGGAACGGGATGTACACGTACGTGCAGTAGCGGTAGTACTTGTCGTTCTCCAGCTGCTCCATCAGCTCTTCGGGCGGATTCGATCCGTCGGGCCCGAAGAACACGTCGAGGATCGGGAGCAGGACGTAGACGAGTAGCGGCCCGATCCACCACCACACCGGCGACACGACGTCGAAACCGTGGCCGATCGCATTGAAGCCGGCGACGAGACCCATTGCGAGAAAGATCGACGTCGGTGGGATCAGGCCGAGCAGCCAGAGATGGCGTTTGCGGTCCTTCCACTCGGCGGCGGAGTCGTCCGCGGTGAACGGGGTCGGTGCGGTACTCATACGCGCTCCTGTCTGCACGGGCTGTGATGTACAGCACTGGACATTAACCGAGACAATGTCCGTTGTCTAGACATTTACGTCGATTTGTAAATCGGCATCGGTGTGGCGCGTATGACGAGGACTGTGCGGCAGGAAGGTCGCTCGCCGACGCGTGCGGCAGTTCTTGCGTTCTGGAGTTCGGCGCGGTTTCGCGCAGGCCCGCCGTGGTCAACGAACCGCGCGGCGAGGCTCTTGCAGGTGCGACTGCCGCCGTCGTGGTGCTCGATCGAGGTCTGTTCAGTGATCAACGTCGACGTCGGGTTCGGCTGCCCGGAACCCGCTCCCGCTCGAATGGCCGAGTGGGAGCGGGTCGGTCGTATTCCGCTGTGGAGTTGTCAAAGTACGGATGCGGTCCCGGGTATGGCCCGGGTGCGGAGGGTGCTACGCGAAAGTGGTTGTCGGACGGCCGGTCAGGCGGCGTCGTCGAGGCGCATGGTGCGGCGGTTGTAGGCGGGTAGTGGTCGGCGGTGCGGGTCGATCGAGGTGGGTGGGACGAGCCAGGGGTGCCGGTCAAATCCCATGACGATGTCCCAGCCGTGGTGGTGGACCTGGGTGTGGCAGCGCTGGCAGAGCAGACACCCGTTGTCGAGGTCGGTGGGTCCGCCGTCGGCCCAATGGGTGACGTGGTGGACCTGGGTATGTGGCGGTGGCGCACCGCATTTGATGTAGCAGGCGTCGCGGACGATCATTGCTTTGCGCAGGTGCGCCGGGAACAAGCGGTGGGTGTGGCCCATCTGTAGCGGTACGCCCTCAGCGTCGAGTCGCCCCTGCTCCCCGAGGTGCGAGCGAAGCGAGCCTCGAGGGGTCAGCGAGCCGTCGCACGACACCTGTTTGGCGGTCGCTTGGCTGACCGATCCGGTCCACGGCAGCGTTGCGAGGTCTCCGGTCGCGGGGATGGTCAGCATTAGTTGGGTGCGTGGGCTTCCGACGGTGTCGAGGGTGGCGCCGACCGCTGCTTGGTCGAGGATCAGTTCGAAGGCGTCGGCTCGGCGTTGCTCTGCGGTTCGTCGATCTTCGGCGCCGTCGGGTTCGGGCAGCGGACAGGACCGCTCGTCGATCATCGCCAGGAACTTCTCACCGACGACCTGGGTGAGGTCGGCGCGCACCTCGACACGGCCGTCGTCGGTGGTGTGCGCGTTGACCGAGTTCAAGCTTGCATCGTCCGACGCTGGGATTCCGGCGTCAGAGGCGTCGGCGAGAGCGTTGCCGATGGCGTGAGCATGCTTGAGCACTTTGAATCACCCTAGGTTTTGTGCCGCCTCCAATGTGGGCTGGTCCTCGGGTCCGAGGCCAGCGTAGTGGAGCGTTTCGAACTCGGTCGGGGGAATCTGGCCGATACTCGAGTGCAACCTGCTGTTGTTGTACCAGTCGACCCAACCAGCGGTCGCGAACTCGACGTCGGAGATCGTCCGGTACGGGCCGGAGTGGAAGATCGTGGTCCGGATGCACTCGGTCTTGTACAAGCCGTTCACCGACTCGGCCAGCGCGTTGTCGTAGGCGTCCCCGACCGATCCGATCGACGCTGCGATGTCTTCCAGTCGCAGACGCTCAGTCAGTGTAACTGATGTGTACTGACTGCCGGCATCCGAATGATGAATCAGCTCAGCAGCTTTCACCGGATGCCCTTCCCGATTGCGCTGCCACAGTGCCATCCGAAGCGGGACCGTGACCAACTCCACCGTCTTCGAAGTCGACGCATGCCACGCCACGATTCGACGGGAGAACACGTCGATGATGAACACCACGTACACCCACCCAGCCCAGGTCCGGCAGTAGGTGAAATCGGTCACCCAGACCCGGTTCGGTTCGGCAGCACTGAACTGTCGGTTCAGCAGATCCTCCGCGCGCACACCATCAGCGGAGCGGACGGTAGTGCGGACTCCCTTGGACCTTCGAATCCCATTGTGGCCTAGTGTCTTCATCGCTCGATCAACAGCACCATACGACACCCCCGGCAGCATTGTGCGGTGCAGATGGGCGCGCATCTTCACCCGCCCGTAGAGGCCCTCCGGAGTCATCTTCCGCCGGCCGTCGTCACCGGTACGCCAGACCACGGTGCGCACCGCATCGACGACGTGGGCATCGGAGACCGTCCGTGCGGCAGGCGTGCGTGATCGCCATGCCCGGTAGGTTCGTGCGGCAATCTGGCAGCCCTGCTCACGCATGACCCGGCAGATCGACTCGACCGCAAAACCGTTGGCACGCATCTGATCTATGAACGCCACGATCATCGGTTGCGGGGGTCGAGTTCCCCCGCGAAGAAAGTCGTCGCTGCTTTCAGAATGGCAACGTCCTCTCGCAGCTGCTTGTTCTCCGCCTTGAGGCGCTTGATCTCGGCGGACTCCTTCGAGGTGGTCCCGGAGCGGGCGCCGGCATCGACTTGGGCCTGCACGGCCCAGCGGCGTACCGTCTCCCCGCCGACACCGACTTGCTTGGCGATCGCTTCGGCAGCGGCAGTCAACGACGTGTACTCGCCGCCGTGGGCCTCCAGCAGCCGCAAGGCCCTCGAACGGACCTCTGGGTCGATTTTCTTAGGCATGTGCTCATCCTTCCTGACTCAGAAGGAAGCGGCATCAAACCTGGGGTGATTCACTTCAGTCGGCGTAGCACCCGAGAGCGCTTGGGCGATGAGTTCGACCTCATACCGGGAGCGCTCACCCTCGGAAAGTTCTTCACCACAACGCTTGTCGATCTCGTTCATGCCGCGGACGATGGCATCGACAATCTCGCTGGACAGCCGCCCATCGGCGGCATGACGCGCCAAAGCGGGCAGGTTGGGCAGGGCGTCGACACTGCGCATGGTGCGAAGAGCAGCGGCCGGCGCATGGCCTGACTCGATCAGCAGTTTCTTGGTAGTGCTGCCGGCCTTCTGTGCGACCCCGAGGGCGTCGAGTTGCGCTGCGTGCGTGGCGATCTGATGGTCAGCAAGGTTGCGGATCAGACGCCACGTGTCGAGGGAGTCGAATGTTGCTCTGCCGGTTGGGTCGTCGGCGGGCGGGGTGGTCTCGATGAGCTGATCGAGGAGAGTGACGAGCTCTGGCATGACTCCACAGTACAGGAACATGTGTGGCTCTTCTGACGTCGAAGTGGGTTCCTTTTCGCGAGCCTAACGCACGCAACGCCCAGTCTCGCTTAGGTTTTGATTTGCGAAGAACAAGACCAAAGGAGTGGGCGTTGCGCACTGTCAGAGTACTGCAGAAGTTGCTCGGAATCGAGCGTGCCCGTGTTGTGGGTGTCAGGTTCGATGAGGATGACCGCGGGCAGATGGTGGTCGTGTCGCTGGAACTGCACAAGAACGCACGATCACGGTGCCCGCAATGTAAGAAGCGCTGCCCTGGTTACGATCAACCTGCGGCGCCGCAACGGTGGCGACATCTCGACATGGGCGGTTGGCGGTGCTTCCTCGAGTTGCCCGCCAAGCGTGTGCAGTGTCCTCGCCATGATGTGAAGACTGAGTTGGTTCCGTGGGCACGTCCGGAAGCGAAGATGACCAGGGCGTTCGACGACACCGTCGCATGGCTGTGCGCGCACGCCCCGATGACCGCGGTCAGTGCCTATCTGCGGGTCTCCTGGCGGACGGTATCTCGTATCGTCGAGCGCGTGGTCGACGACCATGTCGGACTCACTAAACGCTTGAACGGGTTGCGGCGCATCGGTATCGATGAGATCGCCTATCGCAAGGGCCGCCGGTACCTGGTTGTCGTGGTCAATCATGACACAGGTCAGTTGGTATGGGCGGGTGAGGGCGCCAAAAAGGAGACGATCGAGCGGTTCTTTGATGAACTGGGTGATGTGCGCGCACGCAGGATCACCCATATCAGCGCTGATGGCGCCGAGTACATCGGTGCGGTCCTCGCCGAGCAGGCGCCGGGGGCGTACTGGTGTATGGACCCATTTCATGTGCTGCAGTGGGTCAATCAGGCGCTGGACCGGTGCCGGTCTCGGGTGATGAGTCGGATAGCCGGCTTGTCGAAGGTGGAACGTGGCCGGTTGAGGTGGGCGTTGTTGAAGAATCCTGACAGCCTCACCGAGAACCAGGAGCGGTTGCAGTCCATCGTGGTCAGCGATGCCAACAGTGTGCTGGCCCGTGCGTATCAGATGAAAGAAGAGATACGGCACATACTTTCAGGTGCCTACTTGTCATGTTGGGCGCCGTTGCGGCGGTGGTTGAAGAAGGCGGAGGCTTGTGACATACCAGAGATTCGCACCCTGGCGCCGAGTATCCGTAAACGTGAGGTCCAGATCTTTAACGCGGTCGAGTGTCAGATGAGCAATGCGCGAGTCGAAGCAACGAACTGCCATCTGCGGTCATTGACAAAGCGGTCGTACGGATTTCACACTCCCGACGCTTTGATCGCGATGGCGAACCTCACCAGGGGTGGCGCATGCCCAGAACTTCCACATCGAATCTGACCGAAAACCGCCCACTTTCAGATCAGGAGATCCACATGCGTTCGATTTCGAGAGAATTCCACAACCCGAGAACCGTGAATTTCTCTACTGTGCAGCATATTTCGTTCACTGTGCGTCTGATGGCGTTGACTGTGCGCATCTCGTGTCAGTGGCTGCTGGTTCAAGTCACTCCAGTTTTCGAATACGCCCGAATCGGGTGTGCATTTTTGCTGGTGGAGCAGTCTCGACGTCCCAGGCGGCGACCGGGCTGACGTGGCCAGCGTGCGGAAGGTAACGGCGATATGTGTTGGGGGCGGGAGGGTATCGTCCGGCCCAGCGCTCATTGATTTCAGATGCCGCTGAGTATGCGGGAATGGCTGTCGCCGAGACACTGACTGGGTCGTCGAAACGGTCGCCTCGATGGTGCGGGCATACGTAGGACCGGCGGAGCCGTCGTGCCGCCTACCCGGGCCCAAGGTCGGCAGGGGTTCGAGGCGGAACAGCTGTGTCACCGTGACGTCGCCTACTGCATCTTCTAGCGGTGGCGACGCCCCTGTTCAGGTATCGATGTGGGCGCGTTGGCTGTTGAGGGTGTATCCCTCGGGTGTGGCCGGTCGGCGGTTCTCGGCCTGGTGCGATGAGGCACTCTTGTGGCGCCCCGTGGGTGGGTGCGCGGCGGGGCTACGACCCGGTGTTCTCCGGTCGCGGTGACCCGCCGGGTCCTTGGTGGTGAGACAGGTATCCGGCGGTCTCCGTCCGATCCGATGCCGGAGGTCGCCGAGTTCGGGTCGGTTGAAGTCGATAGACGTCGGGCCGATGTCCAGTCGTCCGGGCAACCCCGTCTCGGGGTGCGCCGAACTCGGTTCGCGGAGGGGTCTTTTCGGCGACGAGTCGTCGGCGGGAGCACGTGGGGTCGAGAGAGCCGCACCGACCTCCACCTGTGCGCGCGGCGAACTCGTTGATGGAACGAGCCGTGACGTACATCGATCAACCCATCATCGGGCCCCGGCCGGTCAGGTTCGGCGGGTCATCGAGGGGCTCGGCGACGTGAGAACTCATTGGGTCTGCGGGGGTGTCAGATGGTCTGTGTAAGTCCAGTGCTCATCAGTGAGAGGACAATCTATGAGCATGGCGTTAGACGACAAGCAGCACGACGACGGTCAGCAGCTGCCTGAGTTGGCTGAGCCGCGTTCGACCGCGGAGGTGGCCGAGGCGCTGGAGGCCTCGGGCATGGTCGATGAGTTGTTGGCCCAGATCGATACCGGCCAGGTCCAGATCACCGGCGACGGCGGCCTGATCCCGGGTCTGATCAAACTCGCCCTCGAACGCGGCCTGAAGGCCGAGCTGACCGATCACCTCGGCTATGCCAAGGGCGATCCGGCCGGTCGGCAACTGCCCAACGCCCGCAACGGGTCGAGCCCGAAAACGGTGGACTCCGCGGC